>JAZBLM010000111.1:0-10614 GCA_037033225.1 Pseudomonadota bacterium | reverse complement strand
GCGCTTCGGACCCTGATGTGACGGCCGCTGGCCGTCACATCAGGCGCGTCGTCAGTGCGCAGGCTTCCCACGCAGTTTCTGCACGCCCATCACCACGCCCAGCACCAGCGCGCCGATCACCAGGCCCACGCCCACGTTCACCAGCGCGTTGACCAGCCAGGCCCATTGCCCTTCGCCACCATGCTCCAGCACCCAGTGGTGCAGCGGCGGGACGTTGTGCACCAGGATGCCGCCACCGACCAGGAACATCGCCGCAGTGCCCGCAATCGACAGGAACTTCATCAGCCACGGTGCGCTGGCGACCATGCCCCGACCGAATGCTGCGACGGCGCCCCCCTTTTTCGCCAGGTACAGCCCCGCATCATCGATCTTCACGATGCCGGCCACCAGGCCGTAAACGAACACCGTCATCGCCACCGCCACGATGCTCAGGGTCAGCAACTGCTGGGTGAACGCCGCCCCGGAGGTCACCACCACGCCCAGGGTCAGCACGATCACCTCGGCCGACAGGATGAAATCGGTGCGGATGGCCCCTTTGATCTTGTCCTTTTCGAACGCGACCATGTCCACCTGCTCATCGGCCAGTGCCTGGCGGCGCTCGGCCTGCTTGGCCTGGTCCTCCTCGGCCGGGTGCAGAAAACGGTGGGCCAGCTTTTCCACACCCTCGTAGCAGAGGAAGGCGCCGCCGAGCATCATCAGCGGTACGATCAGCGGCACGTTGTACCCCCGCGACCTCAGCCATGCCTCCAGTGCGCTGATCGCCAGCGCTGCCGGCACCAGGATCACCTTGTTGACCAGCGACCCCTTGGCCACCGCCCAGATCACCGGCAGCTCACGGTTCGCACTCATGCCGGTGACCTGCTGGGCATTGAGCGCCAGGTCGTCGCCGAGTACGCCCGCCGTCTTCTTTGCGGCGACCTTGGTGAGGACGGCTACGTCGTCGAGCAGGGTCGCGATGTCATCGAGCAGGGTGAACAGGCTGGCGCCGGCCATGAAAGGTCCATTTGCGGGGAGGGTCGGAGCTGGATTCTGACCGAAAAGCGACCTGCAGCGGCGTGAACCCCGCCGCAGCCCGGGATTCACCACTCCACCACCTCGTCCCGGCGACACTGGGCCACCAGCATTGTCGCGGAGTCCTGCTTGAACAACCCGTCCGCCGTGCCCGGCAATCCGCCGCTGATCACTGGCATGAACCGCCGCAGCCAGATCCTGCGGCTGCTGATGCGCTACCGCAATTCCGGCGTTTTTTCCGGGATGAACCTGGAAGCCGCCGGCGCGACCGACGTGCCACCAGACGGCAATCCCGAACAGTTCGTCACCGACCTGGAGTCGCTGGGCCCGACCTTCGTCAAGCTGGGGCAGATGCTGTCGACGCGTCCGGACATGGTGCCGGTGGAGTTCGCCACCGCGCTGGAGCGGATGCAGGAAAGCGTCGCCCCGATTCCGGTCGAGCGCATCCACGCGATCATCGAAAAAGAGCTGGGCGCCACGGTGTCCACCCTGTTCGCGAGCTTTGACCCGGTGCCGCTGGGCTGCGCATCCATCGCACAGGTGCACCGCGCCACCCTGCGCGACGGCCGCGAAGTCGCGGTCAAAGTGCAGAAACCGGAAGTCGCCGCGCAGCTGCGCTCGGACCTTGAAGCGCTGCGCAGCTTTGCGCTCGCCGCCGACCATCTGACCCAGGTGGGGCGCCGCGTGCGGCTGCGGGATTGGCTGAACGAGTTTGCCAAGACGCTGATGCAGGAGCTGGACTACCAGGCCGAGGCAGAGAACCTGCAGCGTTTCGGTCAGCACCTGCGCCCGTTCAAGCCGCTATGGGTGCCGCAGCCGGTATGGGACTACTGCAGCAACCGCGTGCTGACCATGCAGTTGGCCGATGGCGTGCGCGTGGACGCGATCCCCGATGTCCGCCGCACCGAACAGTCGATGGACCCGCTGGCCGCTGCGCTGATCCGCGGCTATCTGGACCAGATCTTCGTGCATGGCGAAATCCATGCCGACCCGCATCCGGGCAACCTGCGGGTCACCAACGACGGCCGCTTGGCGATCTTTGATCTGGGCATGGTCGCGCACATGCCCCCCCGGCTGCGCGAGCGCCTGCTGAAAGTGCTGTTCGCCGCGGTCGATGGCCGTGGCGAGGAAGTGGCCGACGAGATCATCGCGATCAGCACCCGGCTGGAATCCTTTGAAGAGGAGCGCTACCTGCGCGAAACCGGGCAGATGATCGCCCGCTATGCCGCCAGCGGCCATTACTCTGAAGGACGGGTGGTGCTGGACATGGTGCGAATCGCCACCGCCTGCGGCCTGCGTACGCCACCGGAGCTGAGCCTGATCGGCAAGGCGCTGCTGAACCTGGAGAGCGTGTGTCGGCTGCTGTCGCCGACGCTGGATACGCGTCGCATCGTCGAAAAGCAGTTGCAGCACGTGATGCGGGCTCGCCTCAAGAAATCACTCTCCGCGGCGAACCTGGCCAGCGAAGCGATGGAAGTGCAGGAGCTGCTGCGTGTGGGTCCGCGCAAGATGACCGACATCCTTGCATTGCTGGCGGAGAACCGACTGCAGATGAAGGTCACCGGCCTGGAAGAATCCAGGCTGATGGAGAACCTGCAGAAGATCGCCAACCGGGTCTCGGCGGGTATCGTCACCGCCGCGCTGATCCTCGCCTCGGCGTTGATGATGAAGGTGGACAATGGCGTGCACCTGTTCGGCTATCCCGCCATTGCGATGCTGCTGATGCTGATTGGCGTATTCCTCGGGCTGGGCATCATCACCAGCGCCCTGCTGTTCGACCGGCGTGCCCGCGCCCGCGAAGAACGCGGACACCGCTAGCCGCTGGCGGTGCCAGCCCCTACGGCCGGCTTCAGCCTGCCGACGTCGCAGCACGCTGTAGCCGGTTGAAGTCGGCTGCAGCGTGCTGCGCTGCGTTCGGCTCTACACACGCACTGCACGAAGCTGACGGGATCGCCGCGCGCGTCGTTTTCAACAAACATTTCAGTCAGGTTCGTGCAGGCATGATCCGGTCATCGGCCTGTCATGCAAGTGTGCGTGTGGCAGTTCCGGTCGGATGGACACGCGTCGGTACGACGTCCATCGCCATTTCCGTCACTGCCGAAGACGCCCATGCTCTGGATTCTGCTGGTCTCGCTGTTCGTCCTGTTCGCACTGCTGCTGGCCTCCCGCACGTGGCTGTGGTGGAAGGCCGGGCTGCTCTCGCTGCTCATGATCGCGCTGAGCAGCTGGTGGATGATCGATCAGCTGTCGGGCGACGGACTCAACGCAGCCACGCTGTATCACCTGGGCGCCGACATGGAAGGCGCGGGTGTATCCGACTTCAAGCGCGTCATCGCCGGCTATGTCGCGCTGCTTCTGCTCTCGCTGTTGCCGTTCGCCCTGACCCGCATCACGCGCTGGCGCCGTCCTCATCATGGCAAGGCGTTGTTCGCAGGATTTGCCGCTGCGTGGTTGCTGGCCGTGTTCATCAGTCCGCTGTTCACGGATGGCCAGCGTCTCTACTACCAGCTGCGGCCGGTCGACTTCGCCCAGATCGCACCGGAATACCAGGTGCCGACACAGCCGCTGAAGCGCCCGCGCAACATCGTGTGGATCTACGGCGAGAGCCTGGAGCGCACTTACCTCGACGAAAAGGTCTTCCCCGGCCTGATGCCGAACCTCAACCGCCTGGCCCGGCAGTCGCTGGATGTGCGCGGGCTGGATTCACCCGAAGGCAGTGGCTGGACCATCGCGGGGCTGGTTTCGTCGATGTGCGGCGTGCCGCTGACGACGGCCCAGGGTGATGAGAACAGCATGGACCGCATGGGCAGCTTCCTGCCGAAGGCCGTGTGCCTGGGCGACTATCTGAAGCAGCAGGGCTACACCAACCATTACCTGGGCGGCGCCAACGGGCAGTTCGCCGGAAAGGGACAGTTCCTCGCCAGCCACGGCTTCGATGAAGTGCACGACCTGGCCTGGTTCAAGCAGCAGAAGAAGATCGGGCGCATCCACTATTCCGCCTGGGGCGTGCACGACGACGTGCTGCTGGATACGGCCTACCGTCGGTTCGAACAGCTGTCGCGCAAGGGCGAGCCCTTCATGCTGACCACGCTGACCATGGACACCCACCATCCGGCGGGCCATCTGCCCGTGTCCTGCCGCAACGAACGTTACGAAAGCGAGTATGGCGACATCGGCCTGCTCAACGCACTGAAATGCACTGATCGCCTCATCGCCCAGCTGGTGGCGCGCATCCAGGCCAGTCCGCATGGCAGGGACACGTTGATCGTGGTGTCGTCCGACCATCTGGCGATGCCCAACGATCTCAGCCATGTGCTGGCCAAACAGCAGCGTGAGAACCTGCTGCTGTTCGTCGGCAACGGCGTGCAGCCGCGCCAGCTGCAGGTAGATGATGCAACGACGCTGGACAGCGGGGCCACGCTGCTGAGCCTGCTCGACCCGTCGATGCAGCGCATGGGCTTCGGGCGCTCCCTGCTGGACCCGGAGCGTCCGGCGAGCGCAAGCGTGGCTGCCCGCAGGGACAACGGCCGCGACTATCCCAAGTACCTCGCCTTCGCCCGCTCATTGTGGCTGGGGGAACCGACCCGCGAGCTGCGCATCGATGAGGGCAACCAGGTCGTCGTCGGCATGCAGCACGTGCAGCCGCCGGTGCTGCTGGAGTACGACAAGGACTGGGCCCTGAAGACGGTCTACCTGGAAAACACGTCGCGCCAGTTCGACGAAGCCGACAAGGACAGTACGCTCGCTTACGTGGACCGGTGCACCGCCTTCGAGGACGGTTCGGCCGATGGCGACTGGTGTGCCCTGCTGGTCAACCGCGAGAACGGCATCAAGCTGTATCGCGACGATGACCTTCGCACGGGCGTGCAGGTTGACGCGGCACTGGATGCCTTTGACGGTCCTCGCCCCAGCGTGCGCCAGGCCCACATGATCACCGACAAGGGTCGCCGCACGCGTGCCGGCCAGTACATGCTGCAACTGGTGGCCAGCACGCAGCCGCAGCGCGGGTTCTGGATCGAAGCGGTGTCCTCGCAGCGCCAGGTGGTGCTTGCCCAGCGATGGGTGCAGCCCGATGCCAGTGGGCGCATCAACCTGAGTTTCGGCCTGGATCACGAAGTGGACGACCTGGAAATCCGCGCGTGGTTGAACCATGCGGAAAAGCTGGCCGTCGATACGTTCGACCTGGTGCCATCGCGCCGCCCGCGCGGGTGATCCGGTCGAGCGGGTGAGACCCCCTCGCGGGTGTCTGGTTCAAGCAGGCGGCGTGTTTGGGGCCGGGCGGTGGCCGCCACCCGCGTAATATAAAAAAAGCAGGCGGGTAGGGTCGACCCATGGTCGACCGCTTTCGGCGGGTTCCATGGCGCGGCAAATTCAGTCGACCATGGGTCGACTCTACCTTCCCCTGGCGGTAGGGCAATGAAAAAAGCGCGCGGTAGGGTCGACCCATGGTCGACCGCTTTCGGCGGGTTCCATGGCGCGGCAAGTACAGTCGACCTTGGGTCGACTCTACCCTCCCCTGCCGGCCGGGTAATGAAAGAAGAAGACGGTAGGGTCGACCCATGGTCGACCGCTTTCGCAGGCTCAACCTGCGGCGTCAGGATCCCGCACCAGGTGGATGTCGGTCGGCGCGGACAATGCGATGCCCTTGGCCGCCAGTTCCTGCAACAGGGTGAAGAACAGGTCGCTGCGAGCGCCGTAGACCTGCCGCGGGCTGGGCACATAAGCGAAGCTGTTGATCGACACCAGGCCACCGCTGATGGAGTCGATGAACACCGAGGGCGCCGGATCCGCCAGCACGCTCGCGTGTCCGGCATACGCCTCGAGCAGCACCTGGCGCACCATCGCGACATCGGCATTCAAGGGCAGCGTGAACTGGATCTGGATCCGGCCCTGTGCGCTGCCCATCGTCATGTTGCGCACGCTCTTGGTGATCAGCTCGGAGTTCGGCACGATCAGGGTGGACTTGTCGCCCACCGTGATTTCGGTCGAACGCACGTTGATGCGCCGGATGTCGCCCTCCTGATCACCGATCTTCACCCAGTCGCCGATCTTCACCGGCCGCTCGGCCAGCAGGATCAGGCCCGACACGAAGTTCTGCGTGATCGCCTGCAGGCCGAAACCAATACCCACCGACAGTGCGCTCACTACCAGCGCCAGTTGCCCGAAGCCGATTCCCAGAGCGCTCAAGGACCACAGCACGGCCAGGATGATGCCCAGATAGCGCGCCACGGTGCTGATCGAGTTGCGTGCACCGGCATCCAGCTCGGTCTTCGGCAGATAGGTGCCCACCAGCCAGCGCTGCAGGGCCTGCATCAACGCCAGGCCGACCAGCAGCACCAGCACCGCCAGCACGATCTTCGCAGGCTCCAGCGTGATGCTGCCGATGGTGAAGCCCTTCGACAACGCCTCGATGCTGCCCAGTACCGAACCGACATTGCCGAACGGCGCGGTGAACACCAGCAGCGCCAGCAGTACCAGCACGATGCGGCTGAATGCCGACAGCAGCACACCGGACTGTTCGACCTGCGCCGCGCTGAGTCCGGTGGTCAACACCACGGTGCGGCCGACACGGCTTTCCGGGTGCAGCATCCAGGTGCACAGGTCATCAGCGAACTTCAGCAGCAGGCTGGTGGTCAGCGCGACGATGCCGCCCCACACCAGCTGCGAGGTCACGAACTTGGCGAAATTGAGATAGCCCAGCAGCGAAGCGATGATGGCCGCCGCGACGACGACATTGCCCGCCACCCGGGTCAGCACGATCCAGCCACTGCGCTGTGCAGGCCCCCGCGCACGCGAATCCGCGGCCTGTGCCTCTGCCCGTTCGGCGGCCTCGGCGGTCTGGCGTCGGTGCAGGCGGGACAAGGTCACCAGCATCGCCATGATCAGGCACAGGTAGATCAGCGCGATGACACCGTCCAGCGCGATGGTGTTGATCTCACTGGTGCGCGCCGCGCGGTCCACCGACGCCAGCATGATGCTGGCCCAGCTCACCGCCGCCGCGCTCCAGGCGTACTTGCGCAGGTTGCGGGCGGCTGTGTCGTCCAGCTCGAGCAGCCGCCAGGACGGACGCTTCGGTGCCAACAGGCAGGCGCTGAGCGCGACGATGAAGGCGGCGAAGCAGGTGGCGCCCAGGAAGTAGTTGGACACCGTCTGAAGGCGGGGTGCGATCGCGCCCACGGCGTCCAGGGCGGCCAGCAACGCCCAGGCTGCGAGCCCCGGCATGGCGGTGCCGACGACCAGCAGCCATACCGCCAGACCGGTGCGGCGCAGGCGCCCGGGCGGTGCGTTTTCAGCGGCGGCGTAGCGTCGGCCCAGTGCGCGCAGCCACAGCCTCACCGGGAAGAACAGCAGGACGGCCACGCCCAGGCCCAGCAGCGGCAGGCCCCAGCCTTCGCGTTTCAGCGCACCGCGCACCGCCGAGACGCCTTGGCGGTACAGCGCCAGGACCCGCGTGGTGTCGGCCGGTGCGGTGGCGGCCACCTGGCGCCACAGGGCCGGTGACAGCGGCGATGTCACCTTGCGGCCCAGCTCTTCGCTGAACTGGCTTGCACGCAGCTTTTCGATATCCGCCGCCAACTGGGTGGCATTGACCGTGACCAGCTCGGCACGCTTCAACGCGCCGTCGACCGTATTGCGCTGACGGGTCAGGGCAGTGCGCTGCACGGCGACCTCACGCGCTTCGCTGCTGCCCGCGGCCGCCTCGCCCAAGGGCGCAAGCTGCTCGTTGAGCTGTGCCAGCTGCGGCTGCAGCGCCTTGGCCGCCGCGTCCGCATCGTCCTTGGCCGACTGGGCACGCTCGCTGAGCGTGGCCAGCGTGTCAGCCGTCTCGGCATCCTCCAGCGAGGCCCGCGCCGCCTTGACGGTCGCTTCTGCGCGCGCCACGCGGGCCTCCGGGGTGATCTCCTCCTTTTCCTGCGCCAGCGCCGGCAGCGCGAGCAGGAACAGGGCCATCAGCAGCCCGGCGGCAATGCCGTGCTTTCGAACCAGGTCAGTAAAGAACAAAACAGGCCACCGGCATGCGCGGACTACCGTGCGTGCGCGGACTATACGACGTGTACCGTCGTAAACGGATCATGCCCGGGCCTTTGATGTCCAAGCGTGGCGGTTTCACCTTGCTGTGGCGGCTGTCGCGGCAAGGTGGTTCACCCTCCGGGATGACATGGCCATGAGTACCTCCACCGACCTGAAAACCGTTCCCGACCTGAAGCTGCCGCGCTATCTGGGCACCTGGTATGAAATTGCCCGGCTGCCGATGCGCCACGAACCGGAAGCCTGCACCGATGTGTCGGCCCATTACAGCCTGCAGGACAACGGCAACATCCGCGTGCACAACCGCTGCCGGATGGGCGGTGTGATCGAGGAAGCGATCGGCGAAGCCAGCGTCATCGACAACGACAGCGCGCGACTGGCGGTGAGCTTCCTGCCCAAGGGCCTGCGCTGGCTGCCCTTCACCAAGGGCGACTACTGGGTCATCCAGATCGCGCCGGATTACAGCGTGTCGCTGGTCGGCAGCCCGGATCGGGACTATCTCTGGTTACTGGCGCGGACCTCGCATCTGGACAAGACCGTGCGCGACCATTACCTGGCCACCGCGCGGCAACAGGGCTTCGACCTGTCCAAGCTCATCGACACTCCGCATACCGGCAAACCGACGGCGTAAGTGCATGGATCTGAAGAGTGGGTATCCGTACTGGTCCATCCGCAACGGGCTGATCCAGGCCTTTCCTCCGCTTGAAGCCGATCTGCACTGCGATGTGCTGGTCGTCGGCGGAGGCATCACCGGCGCGCTGATCGCCGACGAATTGTCCGCCCACGGCCATGAGGTCGCGCTCATCGAACAGCGCGACATCGGCTGGGGCAGTACCGCCGCCAGTACCGCGCTGCTGCAGTATGAAATCGACACCCATCTGCTCGACCTTGCGCGTCAGTATGGTGAGCAGGATGCCGCCCTGGCCTATCAGGCATGCGCCGAGGCCCTGCTGCAGCTGCGCGACGTGACCCGCGGCCTGCGCGGAGTGGATTTCAGGCAGATGGACAGCGTGTACCTCGCCAGCAAGTCGCGCCACGTGCCACTGCTGCAGGCTGAAGGCAAGGCGCGGCGCCGGCATGGCCTGGATGCGCGCTGGCTGGACGCCGGGGCGCTGCGCGAACGCATGGACATGGACGGCAATGGCGCGTTGCTGACGCGCCAGGCCGCGCGCGTGGACCCCTACTGCCTGACCTATCGGCTGCTGGAGCGGGTCAAGCGCCGCGGCGGTCATGTGCATGACCGGACCGTGCTGCACACGCTGCAACCGACCGCCCGCGGCGTGACTGCACGGACCGAGCAGGGGGTGCAGGTCCGCGCCCGCCACGTGGTGCTGGCACAGGGGTATGCCAACCAGCAGTGGCTGGACACGCGCGTCGCGCGCAATCGCAGCAGCTATGCGCTGATCACCGATCCACTGCGCCAGGACGAACTCGCTGCGCTGGCGGGCACGATGGTGTGGGAAAGCGCGCGGCCTTATCTCTATCTGCGCAGCACCGGCGATGGTCGCCTGCTGCTGGGCGGCCTGGACGACAGGGTCGACATCCCGGCGCGCCGCGACCGGCGCGTGGATGCGAAGGCCGACAAGCTGCTGAAAGGGCTGAAGCAGTGGTTCCCGCATCTGGATCCGACTCCTGCCTTCGCCTGGGCCGGCACCTTTGCCGAGACCGCCGACGGCCTGCCGTTCTTCGGTGCCCACCCACAGTGGGGGCCGCGGGTGCAGTTCGCCATGGCCTACGGCGGTAATGGCATCACCTATTCCATGATCGGCGCGGGCCTGCTGCGCGCCAACATCGAGCGAGCCCGGCATCCGCTGCAGACACTGTTCGGTTTCGAGCGGCTGCAGCGCTGACAACCCGCGTCCGGGGCGTTGCTGCGGCATGGCCGGCAGCTGCATGGAGCCGGCTTCAGCTGGCTCACGTTCGCGCGCCCTGCGATCTTCGTACACAGTCGGCACCACGACAGGCATCATTCAAGCTGCAGCTGCTAGCGTCGCCATGAGGGCCCGCGTGGCCTGCCCCGTCCGCTGCTGGAGCCTCCTGCCATGATCCGCCCCCTGATCCTGTTGTGCCTGGCCAGCGCGCCCGGGCTGGCTTCCGCGCAGAGCGCTGCGGGTGCGACCGGGCCCCAGTCGGCCACCGGCCTCAACCTGGCGGTACCGGATGCGCCGGTGCGCTACCTCAACGATCCGCGTTTCCAGCAGGATGCCCCGGGCACCTACTACGGTGACAAGAGCGGCCCACGCCTGCGCGACGACGGCCGTATCGCCGACGTCACCGATGACAAGATGAAGGTCTCCGGCAGCTTCACCACCGGTATCGGCTACTCCGAGAACTACGGCAACAGCCACTACAACGCGGCCTCGCTGAACCTCAGCAAGAATTACACGACCGATGAAGGCAAGACCCGGGGGGTCAACGTCAACATCCACGTCAGTGAAGGCAACGGACCTGGGTTCTACGGCCCGTGGGGCGGACCGTATGGCGGCGGCTTCGGCCCCGGCCCCGGCTACTGGGACCGTCCGGCCCCGTTCGGCTGGTAACCCGCCCGCCCCAGGTAGTGACGGCCGCTGGCCG
>JAZBLM010000110.1:0-10782 GCA_037033225.1 Pseudomonadota bacterium | reverse complement strand
GACTGCACTGGCGAGCAAGCGGATGGCGAGCCTCCAGGGAGGGATTCACGGCGATTCCCGCCAACCCACCCCGCCCCGCCAACGCAACAGTCCTGCAGCTTTGGACGTTGCTTTGGACGTTGCCGTTGCCGTTGCCGTTGCAGTCGCCCGCGCTTCCGGCCGTGCGCAGCACGACCCTCCCTCAGATCGACTCGCCGAACGCCTTGGCCAGGTTGCGGTAGGCTGCGGCCTGCGCCTCATCGTTGGCCGCTGGCGCCACGATCTCCAGTTCCACGATCTGGTCGCCGTCCGGGTTGCCCGGCAGGCCGCGTCCGCGCAGGCGCAGGCGGCGCCCTGCTTCGGAACCCGGCGCTACCTTCAGCTCCACCGCCCCCCCCAGTGTGGGGACGCTGATGCTGGTGCCGAGGGCCGCCTGCCAGGGCGTCACCTGCAGCGTATAGAGGATGTTGCGGCCGTCCACTTCGAACTGCGGGTGCGCGGCATACTCGACTTCCAGCAACAGGTTGCCCCCGCCCGAGCCCTGGCCGGACAGGCGGATGACCTGCCCCGGCTTGATGCCCTTCGGCACGCGCACGTCCAGCTGGCGGCCGTTGACCGTGATCCGCAGCGTATCGCCGTTGTAGGCGGCTTCCAGCGGGACCGACAGCTTGGCGCGGGTGTCGCGCTGCGGCGCATGCCCGGCACTGCTGAAGCCCGGCCCAGGCCCCCTGCCGGCACCGGCGCGCTGCCGCGCGAACAGGCTTTCGAAGAAATCGCTGAATCCACCGTTGGCGCCACCCGCGCCGCCGCCGAACACTTCCTCGAAATCAAAACCGCCGCCGCCGCCGTAGCTGGGCGGCACGTTGAATTCCTCGCCGGGACGATACCCCTGGGCGCGCAGCTGGTCGTACGCGGCGCGCTTCTGTGGATCGCGCAGCGCCTCGTAGGCTTCGTTGATTTCCTTGAACTTTTCTTCCGCGCCCGCTTCCTTGCTGACATCAGGGTGGTACTTGCGCGCCAGCCGCCGGTAAGCGGTCTTGATCTCGGCCTCGCCGGCACCGGGTTCCACGCCCAGGCTGGCGTAATAATCCTTGAATTCCATCGTGCTACCTCGATTGATCCGTCAGCACCGGGGGCGCCGACCCGTTCCCATTCTAGCGGCAGCCCTGTGCAGGCCACTGCGCTGCGCTGCGTAAATAGGTGTTCATCGGCGTTTTTCAATCCGTTGACGCCACCGTGCCATGACGCTGCCTAGGCTGACGCCTTCATCAGGAGTCTTCCATGAACATCCGCGTCGGCGACCCGATCCCCGAAGTCACCCTCAAGCGCATGCGCGACGGCATCGAGACCGTGGATACGGCTGCCCTGTTCGACGGTCGCAGGGTCGTGCTTTTCGCGGTGCCAGGCGCTTTCACGCCTACGTGCTCGGCGCGGCACCTGCCCGGCTTCATCGAGCGCTTCGCGGATTTCCGCCAGCGTGGGATCGAGGTCTACTGCATGGCGGTCAACGACCCCTTTGTCATGCAGGCGTGGGCCGAGAACCAGCACGTGCCGGATGGCCTGCAGATGTTGTCTGACGGCAATGGTGATTTCAGCCGCGCGCTTGGGCTTGTCCAGGATGCCAGCGCGACAGGCATGGGCATGCGCTCGCGGCGCTTTGCCCTGTACGTGGATGACGGCAGCGTCCGTGGCGTGTGGGTGGACGATCCCGGTCAATTCGAGGTGTCTTCCGCCGACCACGTCCTCAAGCAGCTGCCGCTCTGAGCAGAACACCCCCAAGCAACCCAGAACCCAGGAGATACGGCCAGCCATGTCCAAGCCAGCCAAGCACCCGCACCCCGCCCATCCCGAAGGCATCAGCGACCGCCAGGTGTTGCGCGAGAATGCGCGCCGCAACATCGAGGATGGTGCGGTCACCGAAACCTACAGCGCTGATCGAAAGGCCGTCATCAGGCTGCTCAACGATGCACTTGCAACGGAATATGTGTGCGTGCTCCGCTATTACCGCCACTACTTCATGGCCAAGGGCATGCTGGCCGACGCGGTGAAGGCCGAGTTCCTGGAACACGCCCAGCAGGAACAAGCGCATGCCGGCAAGCTGGCCGAACGCATCGTCCAGCTCGGCGGCGAGCCGGACTTCAACCCGGACACGCTGAGCGCCCGTTCGCATGCGGAATACAAGGAAGGCAGCGACCTGCGTGACATGGTGCGGGAGAACCTCATCGCCGAGCGGATCGCGATCGACAGCTACCGCGAGATGATCAACTTCGTTGGCGACAAGGACACCACCACCAAGCGCATCCTCGAAGAGATCCTGGCCCAGGAGGAGGAACATGCGGACGAGTTCGCCGACCTGCTGGACGGGTGGATCGGCAAGTAAGGCGCATCTGAGGGCAGCCGGGGCGGCAGGCGTGTCCAGCACAGGCCACCACCCCGCTGTCAGCGCACCAACCTGAAACGAACCTGCGTCCACGCGCCATCACCCGCCAGTGCGGTGAGGGTGTGCATTCCTGGCTGATCCAATGAAGGCTGGAAGGACTGGCTGCCGCGGGTGCGGGCGATCCAGCGACCGTCCAACAGCCAGTCGACATCGTGTTCGCTGCCGAGTGCCCGCAGCTGCAGGCGCACGGCATGCGACGCGCCCGGGGGACGCGCCAGCGTGGCTTGATCGTTCAGCCCGTCGATGTGCAGGGCGATGCTTGCCTGTCGGCCGTCGTCCCGGCAATCCGGCGACAGCGCTGGCAACTGCGAAGCCGCGCGCGCCGCCTGCGGCAGCCACGGCGACACCAGCGCCGGCCAGCGCGCCACTTCACGATCCTCGCTTTCATGCGCTGCGCTGCAGTCTGCCGACAACCGTAGCCCGGTGTGCCGGTCAGCCTGGTAGCGCTGCCTGCCCGGCTGCCAGCGGCGTGCGTCGCGCTCGGCGAAGGTCGGCGGCACATTGCCATCGAGCAGCAGCGCGGAGAGGCGCCGCTGGCACAGCCCCTCGGCCAGTCCTTCGGCCAGCTCACCGCTCGGCCAGCAGACATCGGCCGCAATGACGCTGGCCGGACGCGGCGGGGGGCCGGCGGGGCTGTTCTGGCGCGGCAGGCTGTCGACGACTTCGAACATGAGCGGCAGCGCGGTGACCGCGCCGTATTGGCCAGGCAGCGGCGTGCCGTCAGGCCGTCCCACCCACACCCCGACCGTATACTGGCGCGTGCTCCCGATCGCCCATGCATCCCGGTATCCATAGCTGGTACCGGTCTTCCACGCCACGCGGGGCCTCCCGCCGACATCGAAGGTATCCACCCCCTGCCCGGGCCGCGGATTGGCTTCGAGCATGCTGCGCACGATCCATGCCGCGCCGGGTGACACCAGCCGACGATCCAGCACGGGATCCTGCTCGGCGTAGCGCACGCGCCCGGCAATGCCATCACGGTTCAACGCAGCGAAGGCACCGACCAGGTCCTCCAGCCGCGCCCCCGTCCCGCCCAGGATCAGCGACAGATTGGGGCTGCTTCCCGCTGGAAAACGCAGCTGTATGCCCGCATGCGACAGGCGCGCGGCGAAGCGTGCGGGGCCGACCCGGTCCAGCAGGTCCACCGACGGTACGTTGAGCGAAAGCCGCAGCGCAGTGGCTGCGCTCACTGGCCCGTTGAAGGCTTCGTCGAAGTTGCCCGGGCGGTAGCCGCCGAAACTCTGCGGTGCATCCACCAGCAGGCTTTCGGAGTGGATGAGTCCATCATCCAGCGCCATGGCGTACAGGAAGGGCTTCAACGTGGAACCGGGGGAGCGCCACGCCTGCACCATGTCCACGTGGCCCAGTCGCTGGCGATCGCCGAAATTCAGTGTACCCACATAGGCGCGCGCCTCGAGGCTGCTGTTGTCCACCACCAGCAGCGCTGCCGAAGTCCGCTCCGGAAGCGTTGAAAAATAGCTGGCTACGCGCTCTTCCAGCGTACGCTGCAGATCGATGTCGATACTGCTTTGGATGCGCGCCTGGTCCGGATGCGCGGCGTGCAGGCGCTGGGCGAGCAGGGCTGCATGCAGCGGGGGCCGCAGTGAGCGGGTCACCACCGCTTCGATGCGCGCATCATCCACGGTTTCAGGCGACCACACGCCGAGCGCGGACATCCGCTGCAGCACCTTGTCGCGGGCCTGCTGCGCCGCCTGTGGGTGCCGATCGGGGCGAAGCCGGCTGGGGGCCTGCGGCAGCACGGCCAGCAGCGCGGCCTCAGCATGCGAGAGCTGCGCGGCAGGCTTGCCGAGATAGGCCCAGCTCGCCGCTTCGACGCCTTCGATGGTGCCGCCGTACGGCGCGCGTTCCAGGTACAGCGCGAGAATCTCCTGCTTGGACAGGTGAACTTCCAGCTGTACCGCACGCAGGATCTGCTTGAGCTTTCCCCACGGCGTGCGGCCATGGGGATCGAGGATACGCGCGACCTGCATGGTCAGCGTCGAGCCACCCGACACGATGCGGCCGGCGCTGCCCATCTGCGCGAGGGCACGCAGCAGTGCTACCGGATTCACGCCTGGATGGTGCCAGAACCAGCGATCCTCATAGCCCAGCAGGGCCTGCAGGTAGAGCGGTGAAACGCCGTCCACCGAGGCGGGATAGCGCCACACCCCGTCGGCGTCGGCGAACGCACGCAGTGGGCTGCCGTCACGCGCCACCACCAGCGTGCTGGTATCGCGGCGCGTCGGCAAGGGCGGAGGAAAGGCCAGGTCCAGCGCCAGCAGCGAGAGCAGCAGCGCGATCAGCCCCCAGCGCAGCCACGGCCAAATCAGACGCGACCGATGGATGAGGGGGCGGACGGAAGTGGACCATGCGCTCACGCCCGCGCCCCCATGCCGACAACGTCACCCCGCGCCCTTTCTTCCCTGCCGGTGACCGATATGGGTTCGCGGCCCGCCTTTCTCTTCAGGACACCGCCATGCGCCTCCCTGCACGTTCCTCCCTGCTCAAACCCTGCCTGCTCGCTGCGGCACTCTGCGCCGGTGCGGCGCTTGCCTCGGCCAACGCGGCTGATCCTGCGCCCCATTGGGGCTACGAAAACGTCGTCAGTCCTGCGGACTGGTCTGGCCTTGCACCCGCGTGCGCGGGTCCGCAGCAGTCCCCCATCGACCTGTGGAGCAGCGACATCAAGCAGGGCAGCCGGAAAGGACTCGAAACGGATTACTCGTTCACCCGTTTCAGCGTGCTCAACAACGGACACACACTGCAGGCGACACCGCAGAAAGGGCGCGACAACCACATCGAGCTGGACGGTGAGCGCTATGACCTTGCCCAGTTCCACGTGCATACCCCCAGCGAACACCATGTGGACGGCAAGCCCCATGACATGGAGCTGCACCTCGTCCATGCCAACGCGGAGGGTAGACTTGCCGTAGTGGCGGTGTTCTTCGATGTCGGCAAGCCCAACTGGGCGCTCACCGAGCTGTTCGACCGGACCGCGACCGAGCTGGCGCAGCCGGGACAGCAGCTGCAGCTGTACGCGGCCATCAATCCCGAACGCCTGATGCCGTCCCATTCCCGCGTTGTCCATTACAGCGGATCGCTGACCACGCCGCCCTGTACCGAAGGCGTGCTCTGGAACATCGAGATGGAGCCACAGTCGATTTCGCAGGACCAGCTGGACGCACTGCGTGCGGTATTCCCGCACAACGCGCGACCGATCCAGCCCTTCAACCAGCGCAGGCTGTTCGACCAGCCGGCCGCCCCCTGAGGGACGACGGCCAGCGGCTGGCGAGGGGCGTTGCCGCCCCCCGCGCGCCGGGGCGTGCTCATGGCTGCACGACCGTGATGCTCGCCGGATTGCTGCGTCCCACCCCGCGCAGCTGCGGACGATACATGTCCTCCACCAGCGAAGGCGGGACCGTGTAGGTGCCAGGCGTGACGGCACGCACCAGGTAGAACAGCGTGGCCTTGCTGCCGCGCGACAGGTTCAGCGCCGCGACATAGCGGTCATCGCGGAACTCTTCATGCTTCACGTCCGCCGCGTTGCTGCGGTCATTGATGCCGATGCCGTCCACCACCACGTCGGCCCATTGCTTGGCATCGCCCAGGTTGAAGTTTTCGATCTCCAGCCCGGCCGGCAGCAGGTCGGTCAGCAGCGCATCGGGCATGCTGCTGTCGGGAGTCACGGTGACACGCACGATCAAGGCCTCGCCCTCTTTCAGCGGCCGCGGTGTCCACGGCTTGCCGTCGGTGCCGAACCAGCTGCGCTCGACACCGATGACGCTGTTGTCCGGCGCTGGCGCGGTGCGCGGAATGCCCGCCACGTCGATGCTGGCGAACATCGGCGGCTCGCCTGACGGCTCGAAGCGCACGCCGCTGCCCAGCTGCGCCGCATCGAAGCCGCGACCGAACAGCCGGCGTTCGCTGACCGCTTCCGCCTGCCCGCCGATCACCAGCGAACCGGCCACGAGCTTCTTCTGGTTGGCTGCCAGCGCCTTGCCCAGTCGGGCGATGGCCACCTGCTCCTGCGTGCTCAGCCACATCCAGCCACGATTGCGGCGCGCATCCAGTTCGCGCCCCAGGTCCACCGAGCGTGCATCCCAGGCCGGCCTGGCCAGGTTGTGCTCGTGGGTAAGCGCGATCATCAGTGCGTCGTCGCGGATCGCGCTGCCGTAATCCCCGAAGTACGACGGTCGCTCGCTGCTGGGCTTGGCGAAGCCGGCCGCGATCGAGGCCTCGCCGCGCTTGCGGTCGCCCTGCAGCGACAGCGCCACGCCCAGGTGCACCAGCGGAAGTCCGCCGATCGCCTTGGCGCGCTCGTTGTCGTACAGCGCGCGCAACGTACCGAGCGGCGCGCGGTTTACCCGTGCCAGCACGTAGCCGGAATAGGCCTGGTTGGCGAACTTCAGGTTGTCGCGGCGCTCCTGCCCGTAGAACGGATTGCCGCCGGACAGCAGGTCCTCGCTCAACCGGTTCAAGGCCTTCTGCAGCACGTTGTCCGGCACCGCGAATCCCGCATCGCGCGCATCCATCAGGAACTCGGTGATGTAGGGCGTCAGCCACGGGTTGATGTAGCCATCGTCTCCCCACATGGAGAAGTTGCCGTTGGCCACCTGCATCGACGCCAGCCGGCCGAACGCCCCCTCCATGCGCTCACGGCGGGTCTTTGCGTCCAGGCCGTCGGCACCCAACATCGTCGAGGTGGCCTGGTCCAGGATCAGCGCCGCGTAGCCCTTGCTGGTGGTCTGTTCAGCGCAGCCGTAGGGGTAGTTCAGCGCACCCTGCAACGCACTGGCGAACGGGATCGGCGGCAATGGGCTGACCAGCAGCCTTGCGGTCACTGATTCGGGCATGAGGCCATCCATCAGGCCGGCATCCAGAGTGACCGCGGCCAGCGGATCCAGCGTGCGCACCTGCGAGCGCAGCACCTGCGGCCAGGCCGCACGCACCGGCAGGTCATAGCGACGGTCGGCCCTGAAGCCGTTGCCGTCCACGCGTACGCGTACCTTGGCTACGCTGTGGCCCTCGCGCGCGCTCAGCGGGAAGCTGAGCGTCGTCTTGGCATCCGCTGCCAGCTGCACGCTGCGGGTTCCCTCGCCCAGGCTCAATGGCCCCTCGGTCTCCACCCGTATGTTGAATTGCCCCGGCTTGCCGGTGAAGTTCTGCACGTCCAGGGTCACCGTGCTGCGGTCGCCTGGTGCCAGCACCCGCGGCATGCTGGCTTCGGCCAGCAGCGGCGCACGCACCACCGTCTCCACGTCCCGCTTGCCGTAACTCTCATCGCCGTACACCAGCGCCGACACCCGCAGCGTGCCGTTGAAATCAGGCACCTTCAGGCGTACGCGCGCATTGCCCTTCGCATCCAGTTTCACCGGACCGGTGAACAGGTCGACGGTCTGCACGCGCGCGGTGGGTCGCTTGGCCTGCGGCAGGGCCGCCAGCGCCATGTCGCCGCCGAACTTCAGCTTGCCGCTGCTGCCGTCGAAGCTCTCGATCACCCGGCTGTAGATGTCGTACGCGTCGATGCCCAGGCGACGCTGTGCGAAGAAATGCGCGGCGGCGTCCGGCACCGGGAAGCGGGTGATGTTGAGGATGCCCACGTCCACCGCGGACACGGTTACGTGCGCGACCTTGCCGGCCAGCTGCGGTGCGCTGACCGTCACCGGCAGGTCCTGCTCCGGCCGCATCTGCTTCGGCGCGACCAGCCCGACGGCGACGCTGCGCGCCCTGCGGTCCATTGGCACATGCACCACGCCCACCGCGCGCGCAGGTGTCACCTTGCTCGGCGCGCTGCCGCCGCGGAACACCAGGGTGGTGATGTAGACATCGTGGCGTTCCCAGTCCGCGGTCACCGGGATGCGGAAGGTGCTGCCCGGCTTGGCATCGATGTCCTGCACGTAGATCATGCGGTCCGTTTCCACCATCAGCAGCCCACGGCCAGCATGCGGGGGCGTGACCGTCACCTCCAGCGTGTCGCCCGCCTTGTAGCCGGTCTTGTCCAGCGCGAGCTTGACCTTGTCCGGGCGCGCGTCCAACCCGCGGTTGTCATCGCCCCAGCTCCATCCGGCGCGGAACGGGTAGCGGCTGGTCAAGCCGGTGGCCGGATCGAACACATCCACCCGGTATTCGCCCCACTCCACCGGCAGGTCGAACGCCACCGCACTGGTGCCGGCATCGACGGTGCGGCTGTCCTTGTTCTCGAAGCGGCGGGTGAAGTCGTAATCCCAGCGGTTGTCGTTGAAGGTCCAGTGGTAGTCACGCAGCTCGCGTACCAGCGTCACCTTGAGACCCTTGGCCGGCTGCGGCTTCCCGGCGGCATCCACGCGCATCAGCTCGAAGCGCGCGGTACCGTTGGCGTCAGCGCCGTCGTCCGGGTTGAACAGCGGGCGGACACCCACCAGCGCGGTGGCCGGCCACAGCACGCGCTTCAGTGAGCGGTTGACGGTGCGGCCGCCGGTTTCATACAGGCTGCCCGAGAGCACCACGGCGACGGGCGTCTTGGCCTTCGCGGCTTCTTCCGGCAGGTCGACATCCTGCTTCAGCGTGCCGTTGGCAGGCAGCGTCGCATCGACCACGTCCTTGGCCTCGCGCGGCAGACTGACCGTCGGATCGCCGAAGAAATAGCCCGGCAGACCCTCCACCGGCGCCTGTTCCACTGCCACGGCCAGGCGCGCGGTGAACCGGTTGCCGTCGGCGGGCGCCCCATACAGATAGGCACCATCGGCCTGTACGCGCAGGGCATCCCCCGGCTTGAGGCTCTTCTGCGGGCTGTCCAGGTCCAGCTTCATCCGCTCCGGCAGGAACTCTTCGATGCGCAGGGTCATGCCCTGGATCGCTTCCCTGCTGGCCGGATCGGTGCGGAACTCGACTTGCCAGCTCCCGGTCGGGGCATCGGCGGGGATCACCTGTTCGAAGCTGAAGTAGCCCTGCTCGCCCGGCTGCAGCTGGGTTTCGCGGAAGATCTTGCCATCGGGCTGCTTCAGCCGCAGGAACACCGGCTGGCGTGCCTTGGCATCCTTGCCCGGTGCGACCGGCCTGCCATCGTTGTCGCGCAGCAACGCCGACAGACGGACCGTCTCGCCGGGACGGTACAGGTCACGCCCGGACCAGGCGAATACATCGAACCAGGCGTTGTCGCGTCCGGCCACGGCGAACTCGCTCAGGTCCAGCGCAGGCTGGTTGAAGGGCAGGAAGCTGGTGTCCTTGCCGCTGCCCGCCACCAGCACGTGGCTGGCGTCGAGCGCGTAATCGAGCAGCGCGTTGCCATTGCCATCGGTACTGCCGCGCAGCACCACCTCGCCCTTGCCGTCCAGCACGCGCACGTCCACCTTCTTCAGCGGAGAACCGTCCTTCAGCGAGGCGGTATGGACGAACAGCTTGTCCTTGTACGCGCGCGTGTGCAGGCCGATGTCACTGACGCTGAAGAACGCCGTATCGAACTCGCCATCGAAGGCACCGGTGCGCTTGAGCACCGCGAAATACAGTCCCGGCTCCTGCAGCTCCTTGATGTCCTGGGTCGGCAGGTAGGTCAGCACGCGCTCGTTCTGCTTGCCGCCCAGGATGAAGCGGTTGACATAGACCGGTTCGGCCAGGCGGCTGATCGGCGTGCGTTCGCTGTAGTCGCTGTCCAGTTCCCAGCTGCCGCGGCGGCCGCCACGCTGGTACTGGCTGAAGAACGTCGGCAGTTCCTTCTCGCGTACGCGCAGGAACTCCACGTCCACCTCCGGCACGTTGACCGACACCACCGGCAGGCCACGACTGTCACGCGCCGGCAGCACACTGCCCTGCGAAGCGAAGCCCGCCACCGGGGTCAGTTCGCCGCTGAACACCTTCTGCCGCAGCTCCTTGCCCAGCCGGCTGCCATCGGCGGCCAGGAGGTCGGCGGACACGACCAGCGAGTACTCTTTGGCCGCTTCCACGAACGGGTAGCGCAGGGTCTTGCCGTCATCGGAAAGGGTCCAGCTGCTGTCGTCGGTGCCGACCTTTTCCTCGAAGCGCACCAGGGTGTCGAAATCCTGGGTGCCGACCAACGGCTGGGAAAACTCCAGCGCCAGCGACAGCCCATCGTTCTTCTGGTCCGGATAGGCGCGCAGCAGCGCGAAACCGGTCACCTGTTCGGCCTTGGCCGTGATGGCCTCGCCGCTGGCGGCCGGAAGCTGGCCGCTGTCGTTGCGATTGCAGCCGGACAGGCCCAACAGCAGGCTTCCCGCCAACAGGGCTGTCGCCCATCCCCACTTCCGAAGCCGTGCCGCACCGGTCATGCCGTCACTCCTTGAACAAGGAGCGCATTATGCGCCCACGCGCCCCGGTAGTGACGGCCGCTGGCCGTCACGCGTCATCCCTGCGCTGTTTACGGCCGCTGG
>JAZBLM010000109.1:0-10886 GCA_037033225.1 Pseudomonadota bacterium | reverse complement strand
CGTCACGCGTGGTCAGAACCCGCAGAAACAGGACGCCAGGGCTTTCACCGGCGTGCCGCGCCCCTGCTCGCGCGCGGCGTTTTCGACGAAGCGCAGCTGCGCGTCCACCTCGGGCATCGTGCGCGCCAGCACCATCCGGCCCACGCCGGATTCGGACAGCATCCACGCTCCCGTGCGGCTACCGGCGAAACCGCCGAGGAACTGCGCGAACGGGGTCGCGGGCTTCTCGATATAGCGCACGCGGTACTTGTCACCGGCGCCCAGCTTGGCGCGGCCGGCCGCATCGGCCACCGCGTCCTTCAAGCCGCCGAAGGCATCGACCAGGCCGCGTTCCTTGGCCTGCGCCCCGGACCACACGCGTCCGCGCGCCACCTCATCCACGGCCTCGACCGGCTTCTTGCGCGCATCGGCCACACGGCCGGTGAAGTCAGCGTAGCCCTTGTCGATGACGGACTGGATGACCTGGCCCACGGCCGGATCCAGCGGCTTGGTCATGTCGAACGCACCCGCGAAACGGGTGGTGCCAACGCCATCGGTGTGGACACCGATCTTGTCCAGCGCACGCGCCACGTTCGGCACCATGCCGAAGATGCCGATCGAGCCGGTGATGGTGGACGCATCGGCATAGATGCGATCGGCATTCATGCTGATCCAGTAGCCGCCGGACGCGGCCAAGTCACCCATGGAGACCACCACCGGCTTGCCGGCGGCCTGCAGGGCCACCACTTCGCGGCGGATCTGTTCAGAGGCGAACACTTCACCGCCGGGTGAGTCCACGCGCAGCACCACGGCCTTGACGTCGTTGTCGTCACGCGCCTCGCGCAGCAGCGCTGAGGTCGACTCGCCACCGATGCGTCCGGCAGGCAGGTCACCGCCGCTGATCTCACCGGCAGCGACCACGACGGCCACCTGCGGACGCGAGTCCACTGGACTGCGGCGTGCATCGAGCTGGCCCAGGTAGCTGCCCAGGTCGATGTTGCGGAACCCGCCGTCCGCATCCCCATCGGCCACGCCGCGTTCGACCATGAGATCCTCGAACTCTTCGCGGGTCTTCAGCGCCGTGACCAGTTTCTGCTGCAGCGCGAACTTGGCCAGGTCGCCGCCGGCTGCGGCAATGCCTTCGGGCAGGGTGTCGATGCCGGCCGCAAGCTGCGCTGGATCCAGCCGGCGTGCCTTGGCGATGTCACCCAGGTAGCGCTGCCACACGTCGTTCATCCAGTACAGGTCGGCTTCCTTGGCCTGCGGAGAAGCCGCGTCGAGCACGTACGGCTCGGCCGCCGACTTGTATTCGCCGACCTTGAACAGGTGGACGTCCACGCCCAGCTTGTCCTGCAGTCCGGTGCGGAAGTACTGGCGGTAACGCCCCAGGCCCTCCAGCAGCACGGCGCCCATCGGGTCCAGGTAGACCTCGTCGGCCTGGGCAGCGAGCAGGTACTGGGACTGGCCCATGCTTTCGCTGTAGGCCACCAGCTGCTTGCCGGATGCACGCAGCTGCTGGAGCGCGCCGGCGACCTCGCGCAGCGACGCGAAACCGGACGGCTGCAGCTTGTCCAGCTCGAGCACCACGCGCTCGATCTTCTTGTCCTCACGCGCTGCATCGATCGCGCGGATCAGGTCGCGCAGCTGGATTTCCTCGGCACTGGTGTCGCCCATCGACTTGGCGATGGCACGGCTGACCGGATCGGCACTGTACTGCTCGACCAACCTTCCTTCCGGCGCGATCACCAGCGTGGTGCGGTCCTGCAGCGACTTGCTGGCACCGGCCCCCATGCCTGCCGCGACGACCAGCGCGACCAGGATGAAGAACAGCAGTCCGAAGAACAGCACGTTGAGGATCAGGCGCCGCGTGAAGTTCATCACGTCCCACAGCCCGATGAAGAACGCCGCGATGGGATTGCGTCGCGTGGGGGGCAGCGGTGGCACGGTTTGGTTCATGGATTGCTCCGGTTGGCGTCTTGCCGTGGAAATTGCAGCATCAGCATAACGGGTGTGGTTACCCGCAGCATCGGACACAAGTAAGGGGGCCGGCGTGAGGGATGGCGGCCGGCGTGACAGCGTTCAGCCAGGCACTGCGCGACCGACGCGGACACCGCTGCGGTGCAGGCGCCAACCCATCAGCACTGCAGCGGCGGTGAGCCCGACGATCAGGCCGATCCACATGCCTTGCGGGCCCATGCCCATGCCCAGGCCCAGTCCGGCACCAAGTGGCATGCCCAGTCCCCAGTAGGCGAACATGGCGATGAACATCGGCACCCGGGTGTCCTTCAGGCCGCGCAGCGCGCCGGCCGACAGCACCTGGATGCCATCGGGAAACTGGAACGCGGCCGCATACAACAGCAGGGTGGAGGCCAGACCGGCCACGGCCAGGTCGTTGGTGTACACCCCGACGATGGCATCGTGGCCGAGCAGCAGCGCCAGCGCCGAAATCGTCTGCGTGCCCATGATGATCGCGTAGCCGGCCCACGCTGCACTACGCACGCCGTGGCCATCGCCGCGCCCGACCGAATGGCCCACGCGGACCGTTGTGGCTTCCGCCACGCCCATCGGAATCATGAAGCACAGCTGGGCCACGTTGATGGCGATCTGGTGCGCGGCCGCTTCGTTGGCGCCCAGACGTCCGATCAGCAGCGCAGTCACGATGAACAGCCCACCCTCCATCAGCACGGTGATGCCGATCGGCAGTCCGGTCCGGAGCAGGTCCCAGATGGCACGCCAGCGGGGGCCTTCGAAGTGACTGAACAGCTGCAGGTGCTCGAACCGGCGCGTCTTCCAGAGATAGACCGCGAAACACAGCGCCTGCATCCACATCATCACCGCCGAGGCGATGCCCAGCCCTTCGGCGCCCAGTTCGGGAACACCCAGCTTGCCGTTGGCCAGCACGTAGCCCATCGGCGCAAGCACCAGCAGGCCACCGAATCCGATCAGCATGGTCGGCAGCGTCCAATGCATGCCTTCACTCAGGTAGCGCATGCAGAAGTAAAGGGTCATCGCAGGCCCTCCCCAGCGCACTGCGTGCAGGAACGCCGTGGCCCCGGGCACGATGTCCGGGGCGATGCCGAACGCGGGAAGCAGCGGCGGCACCACGCTGAGGAAGGTGAACATGATCAGCCCCAGGCCCAGCGCCAGCCACAGGGCCTGGCGGAAGAGCGGACCGATTTCGCGCTCACGCCCGGCACCGTGCAGCTGGGACACCGACGCCGTGAGTGAAATGAGGGTGCCGATCGGAATCAGCATCGGCAGCCACAGCAGTGCCGTGCCGATGGTCACGGCGGCCAGCGTATGCGTACCGTGGTGGCCGGCGATGACGTTGTCGACGAAGGAGATCAGGCCGGTCGAAACGTGGCCCAGGACAAGCGGCAGCGCGAGGATGCCGGTGGCCCGCACTTCCTTGCTGAAGCGCGGTGCGGAGGATGCAATGGACATGATGCTGCAGGAGGTCGGCAACTACGGCTGCGCGCGGAGGGCACAGGCACCGGGTTGCGGGGCGTCATCTTACCCGCGCCGCTGTTGATTTGGGTGCCGGGAAGCGCCACCCGGTGACGGAGGTGGGGGTCACGCCGCACTGGAGCGGGGCCGCCTGCGGCCCTCGCCGACCCTGGGCGGCACTGCGCTGCGAGGCCCAGGCAAGCTCAATGCAGGTGATCGACGCTCAGCGTCCAACCTGCCGGGCCAGCCAGGCGTCGCGCTGCGCCGGGGGCGTGTCCAGGAATTCCGACCGGACCGCGTCGCGCTGCTGGGGCGGCGTGCGCTGCGCCACCAGCGTCAATTGCGCCACCTGCGGAGCGCTCAGCTGGCGCAGCGCGGCCAGGGTCGCCTCGCGCTGATCTTCGGGCACATACCCGAACATGCCCTGCAGGCGCACGAAGTGCTCGCCGAGCAACGGGCCCAGCCGCCAGCCGTCCCGGAACGCCTGGTCCTGCGCATTGAACTGGTCACGCAGTGCCTGCTGCCGGGCCAGCGGCAGGGCAGCGAAGCGCTCGGCAGCCTGCCGCACGCGCTGCCGTTCGGATTCGCTCATCGCGCGCCAGGCGGCATAGTCGCCACGACGCGCCCGCTTCTGCTCCGGGCTCAGTTGCTGCCACGGCGTCACCGCCGCAGGCGAGCCGACCACGCTGCCGGGACCCATAGGGACGCCGGGCGGCAGGGCGGTGCGGTCCGGTGCGGCGTTCACGCCGAAGGACAGGGCCACGAACATCAGTGCACCGCAGGGAAGACGTTTATTCATCGGCCGCTGCCGTTTCCAGAGCGGCGGCCGCCGGCTCCGGGCGTGTCGGCTTCGCCTGCGACTCGTCCACAGGCAGCGGCCCCCCCGCGGCCGACCAGGCATGCAGGTCGGCGTCGGCCAGCAGCGGGAAGTCGGGATCTGCCAACATGGCCGCATCGTCGGCGGCCATCGGGTCGGCACCCGCTGCGGCGACTGTTGGCGCATCCCGGTCCAGTTCCTCCACCGTGACCGGGCCCACCTCGCCCACTGCCCCGTCCGGTACCACGGCGGATGCATCCTGCGCCGTGCCCTGCCAAGCCCGCCACCCCAGCCCGGCCAGCAACAGCACCAGCACGGTCACCGTCAGGATCGCCGGCCCGCGCCAGCGGCGTTGCCGCGATGCCCGGCGGCGCGCGGTCGTCGCAGGGGCAGCGGTGGCACGCGTATCGCCTGCCGGTGCGCGCCAGCTGCGCGGTGCCTGGTCCTCGGCGCTTGCCGCCACCGGCTGCTGCAGCTGCTTCAGGCGCTGGGCCGGCACCTCCCGGATCCGCTGCTGCACCTGCTCGGCCAACAGTCGCCATCCCTGTGCGTCGGGATTGCCTGCGGCGTCGCGCGGGCACGCGGCAGCCAGCGCTTCCTGGTAACCATCGACATCAGTGTCCAACAGGCGGGCGGCGGTGTCTTCATCCAGTCCGCCACCGATGCGCAGCAGCAGCGCCAGCCGGACCAGCGGCTCAAGGGTGCCCAGATGCGCCAACGGGCCCTCCCAGCGCCCCGTTGGCGTATCGCGAAGCGCTTGGCGCGCCGACAGCAATGCCCAGAAGCGCGGCGGCCACTGCGCCATGGGCAGATCACTCGCCACCGCCGCGAAGGCCCGCATCACGGCAACCAGCGCCTGCTCGGCCCGCGCAGGGTCGCCTGTCTGCAGCTCGGCGACCACCAGGGCGCGACGTTCCAGGCCACGAAGAAATGCAGACAACGCACCGGCCGCATTGTGAGAAAAAGAGGCGGACGCTGCCGTCATCGGGTACTCCAGGAATTCACGCGGAATGATAGCCGCTCCAAACACGTCACGCCGAGCACTTGCGCTGGAACGACCTTCGTGCTGCGCGTTGTGCACAGCGTCAAGATGCCAAGCCACGAGGGATGTCAAGTCGGTGCAACCCACGAACGCTTGCGCGTTTTCACATTCAACCCATTGATTACACTACGTAAATTAGTGTGGCTATTTTTTGACCATGGCAACCCGGAGGCTGTCGGCATCGGCACTTGGCGGGTTCTGCCCGCGCTAACACACAGACTTATCAACAAAAGATGTGGATAACCCCGAATCTCCAATCAACTCCGATATTTACCCGTTGTTCAAGTTTTTTTCACGGCCCCGCCAGACACGTGAACAGGCAATGCAGGCCACCGGGCGTGCTCGCTACACTGGGCTGATGAGCCCCACTCTCTCCACCCTGCGCGTCGCGCTGCCCGTGCCGTTGCCCCAATTGTTCGACTACCTGCCACCGGATGGCGCAGCGCCTGATGAGATCGTGGGCTGCCGGGTGCGGGTGCCGTTCGGATCGCGCGAATTGATCGGCGTAGTGGTGGAGCCCGGCCATGCGAACGAGCAGGCTGCCCTGCGCCAGGCGCATGCGTGGCTGGACCGCGTTCCCCTCCTGCAGGCCGAGCTCTGGGACAGCCTTCAGTGGCTGTCGCGGTACACCCATGCCCCGGTGGGCGAAGTACTGTCCACCGCCCTGCCCGGTCCGCTGCGTCATGGCGAGGCCTTGCCCGACACTCACCGCTGGGGCTGGCAGCTCACGCCGACCGGCCACGAGCAGCGCGGCCAACTGCGCGCCGGCAGTCGTCCCCGGCAGCTGGCCGAGCTGCTGGCCGAAGCGGTGGTCGATGAGGACGTGGTCGGCGCGCGCATGCCGGACTGGCGTGCCGCGGCGCGGAGCCTGTCCAAGCGCGGGCTGGCGGAACGGGTCGCGCTGGCCGTTGCCCCCCTGCAGGCCAGCCCCCTGGGGGGACCGGTACTCAACCGGGAACAGGCCGAGGCGGTCGACGCCATCACAGCGGGCACGGGCTTCTGCCCGTTCCTGCTCGACGGCATCACCGGCAGCGGCAAGACCGAGGTGTACCTGCAGGCGATCATCCAGTGCCTGGCACAGGGGCGGCAGGCCCTGGTGCTGGTGCCGGAAATCGGGCTCACGCCGCAGACCCTGGCCCGCTTCCGCGGGCGTCTCGGCATTGCCGTGCATGCCTTCCATTCCGGCCTCAACGACAACGAACGCGCGCGGGTCTGGGCGTCGGCCGCACGGGGCGAGGCGCGCGTGATCGTCGGTACCCGTTCGGCGATCTTCATGCCGCTGCCGCAGGCCGGGCTGCTGATCGTCGACGAAGAGCACGACAACAGCTACAAGCAACAGGACGGGATCCGCTACCACGCCCGCGATTTCGCCCTGGTGCGTGGCAAGGCGATGGGGGTCCCGGTGGTGCTGGGCAGCGCCACGCCTTCGCTGGAAACCCTGCACAACGCCCACGCCGGCCGCTTCGGACACCTGCGCCTGAAGCAGCGCGCGGGCGGCGCCCGGCCGCCACGTGTGCGGATACTGGACGTGCGCAAGAGACCCCTGCGCGATGGATTGTCGGCGCAGGTGCTGGAAGGTATTGCCGAGCACCTGGGCAACGGCCAGCAGGTGCTGGTGTTCAAGAACCGTCGGGGCTACGCACCCGTGCTGCTGTGCCATGACTGTGGCTGGACCGCGCCCTGCCAACGCTGTGACGCGCCGATGACCGTGCATGGCGCCGGGCGCCGCCTGCAGTGTCATCACTGCGGTGCGCGCCAATCCGCCCCGTTGGCCTGCCCTGCGTGTGCCAGCCTGGCCCTGCAACCGCAGGGCATCGGTACCGAGCGCCTGGAAGATCATCTGGTGCAGGCGTTTCCGGACGTGCCCGTGCTGCGCATCGACCGCAGCACCACCACGCGCCGCGATGCGCTGGAACAGCAGCTGCTGCGCCTGGGCGAACAGCCCGGCATCCTGGTCGGTACGCAGATCCTGGCCAAGGGCCACGACCTCCCGCGGCTGACCCTGGTGGTGGTGGTGGGCATCGACGAGGGACTGTTCTCATCGGATTTCCGCGCAACGGAGAAGCTGGCCCAGCAGTTGATCCAGGTAGCCGGGCGCGCCGGCCGCGCGCGTGACCCGGGCGAGGTCTGGCTACAGACCCATCATCCTGGCCATCCGCTGCTGGAAACGCTGGTCAGCGGGGGCTACGCGCCGTTTGCCGCCGCCGAACTGCAGCAGCGCCACGCGGCGGGTTTTCCGCCTTTTGCTCACCTGGCGCTGCTGCGCGCCGAAGCACAGCAGGTGGAACATGCCAATGCCTTCCTGATGGCGGCGCGCGCGTTGCTGGGCGAACAGCCCCGACTCGATGCCTTTGGTCCGATGCCTGCACCGATGCCGCGGCGTGCGGGCTACCAGCGCACGCAGCTGCTGCTGTCCAGTACACAGCGGCCGGTCCTGCACGCGGTGCTCGACCACGTGGCGCCGCTGCTGCACGGCTTGCCGGAAGCACGCAAGGTCCGCTGGTCGCTGGATGTGGACCCCGTCGATCTGTACTGACCGGTCGTCGGTCGTGACGGCCGCTGGCCGTCAATCATGCCGCCCGGTAGTGACGGCCGCTGGCCGTCACCCCCGACACTCTCAACTCATCCCGGTCATCACTCCGCGCCGATACGCAGGACGTTCCTGCAGCCGCGCATACCAGTCAGCCAGGTGCGGCAGGTCCGGACGCTGGATCGGCATCTCGAACCATGCATAGGCCAGCGCGCCCAGCGGAATGTCACCCATGGCAAAGCGCTCACCGGACAACCACGGCTGGCGTGACAGCTCAGCGTCGGCCATGCCCAGCAGGTCGCCGGCCTTCACCAGGGCCGCATTGATGCGGGCCTCATCACGGTCGGCGGGCGCGGTGCGCATCACGCCCCAGATCAGGTCGCTGTACAACGGCGCCATGCGCGAGGTCGTCCAGTCCATCCACTTCTCGCCACGTGCGCGCTCGGCGGGATCTTCCGGATACAGCGCGCCCAGGGCATAGCGTGCCGACAGGTAGCGCACAATGGTGTTGGACTCCCACAGTGGCAGCTCGTTGTCTTCGATCGCCGGCACCAGCCCGTTGGGATTCATGGCCTGGTAATCCGCGCCCTGGGTGCCGCCAAAGCTGCCGCCGACCTCAATGGATTCGTACGCGATGCCGATTTCTTCGGCACACCACAGAACCTTGCGCACGTTGCTCGAATTACGACGACCGAAGATCTTCAGCATGGGGCGTGCCTGCAGCCAGCAATGCGCCGCAACGGCGCGGGACCGCTACGATACGCCGATCAGGCGCCCT
Source organism: Pseudomonadota bacterium (assembly GCA_037033225.1). GTDB lineage: Bacteria > Pseudomonadota > Gammaproteobacteria > Xanthomonadales > Xanthomonadaceae > Stenotrophomonas. Next base: position 2,293 of record JAZBLM010000109.1, on the reverse strand, counting down.
CGGCTTTGCCGCTTTTTGCTGCACGCTTGGCAGCCGTCGCAGGCGGGGTCCTCGCTGCCGGTTTCTTCGCCAGCGCACGTACGTAGGACGACTTCCCATCCTTCTTCATCTCGAACAGACCGATCGCCGCGAGCAGGTCGCTGAGCTTGCCGTAGCCGTAATTGCGTGGATCGAACGAGGCCTGGTTGCCGATCTGGCTGCCGACCGGACCCAGGTGCGACCAGCCGTCCTCGCCCTCGGCCGATGCCACCGCACGCCGAAGCAGGTTGACCAGTCGCGTATCGCTTCGCATCTCCGCGCCGGTCTTGCGCGGTCGTGCCTCGCTGCTGTCCCCGGCCACCACGCTGCTCTCGTCGTGTGCTTCCGGAGCACTCGCGTGGGCCTGCCCCAGCGCCTCCAGGTAGGTGAACTTGGAGCAGGCGTTGACGAAGGGATCAGGCGTCTTCTTTTCGCCGAAGCCATACACCTTCACGCCATCGGTCAGCAGGCGCATGACCAGCGGCGTGAAGTCGGCATCACTGGAAACGATGGCGAACCCATCGAGATTGCGCGCATACAGCAGATCCATCGCGTCGATGACCATGGCCATGTCCGAGGCGTTCTTGCCGCGGCTGTAGGCGAACTGCTGTATCGGACGGATCGCGTATTCGTGCAGCACCGCTTCCCAGCCTTTCAGGCTGGGACTTTTCCAGTTGCCGTAGGCACGGCGGACGTTGGCCACGCCGTGGCGGGCCACTTCGGCGAGCACCTCTTCGATCTTCGAAGCGGGGGCGTTGTCGGCGTCGATCAACAGGGCAATGCGCTTTTCAGGCTCGGACATACCTGCTCCAGGCTGACGAGGGTCAGCGGACAGTATGTTCCAGGCGGCCGGCGCCGCGCGTGACATGCGATCATCCCGATGCCCCCCCACTGGAGCCACGCGAATGACGCGCGAGCGCACCCCCCACCTGGTCATCGTCGGCGGCGGTTTCGCCGGACTCTGGGCGACCCGCGCCCTGGCCAGCGAGCGCATCCGTATCACCCTGGTCGATCGCCGCAACCATCACTTGTTCCAGCCGCTGCTGTACCAGGTGGCGACCGCCGGCCTGTCCGCCCCCGACATCGCCGCCCCGCTCCGCCACATCCTCGGCCACCAGCGCAACGTGGAAGTGCGGCTGGGCGAGGTGACCCGCATCGACACCGCGACGCGAAGCGTGCAGATGCTGGACGGTACGACGCTGGACTACGACACCCTGCTGGTCGCCAGCGGCGCAACGCATGCCTATTTCGGGCACGACGAGTGGGCCCGGGATGCGCCGGGACTGAAGACGCTGGATGACGCGATCGCCCTGCGACGCAAACTGCTTCTGGCCTTCGAACGCGCCGAGGCGGAACCGGATCCGGAGAAGAAAGCGGCGTGGCTGAGCTTCGCCGTGGTCGGCGGGGGCCCTACCGGTGTGGAACTGGCTGGAACCCTGGCCGAGATCGCGCGGCATACCCTGCGCAACGAGTTCCGCCACATCGATCCGGCGTCGGCGAGGGTGCGCCTGGTGGAAGCTGGCCCGCGCGTGCTGTCGACGTTCCCCGACGTCCTGTCGCTGAAGGCGCGCCGGCAACTCGAGAAGCTCGGCGTGGAGGTCCTGACCGGTACACCGGTGAGTGAGATCAACAGCCTGGGCTTCCAGCTGGGTGAGCAGTTCGTGCCGGCGCGCACGGTGGTCTGGGCAGCGGGCGTCGCCGCATCACCGCTGGGGGCTACGCTGGGCGCCCCACTCGATCGCGCCGGGCGCGTGCAGGTCCAGCCTGACCTGACCCTGCCCGGCCACCCTGAGGTGTTCGTCGCAGGCGACCTGGCCGCATTGTCGCAGGCCGACGGGCGTCCGGTGCCCGGCGTGGCGCCGGCGGCCAAGCAGATGGGCAGCTACGTGGCGGCCCTCATCCGCACGCGCCTGTACGGCAAGCCGGCGCCAGGTCCGTTCAAGTACGCCGACTACGGCAACCTGGCGACCATCGGCCGGATGGCGGCCATCGTGCATCTGGGCCGGCTGCAGCTGTCCGGCATGCTGGCCTGGTGGTTCTGGCTCGCGGCCCACGTGTTCTTCCTGATCGGCTTCCGCAACCGGATGGTGGTGCTGCTCAACTGGGCAGTGGCGTACTGGAGTTACCAGCGCAGCGCACGCATCATCTTCGGTGACGTGAAGCCTCCAAAGGATCCACGTTCCGTCGGCCACCCGGAGCCCGGCAGGGTCGATCCATGATCGACCAACGCCCGTCGCCCCGGTAGGGTCGCCCCACGATCGACCAACGCCCGCGC
>JAZBLM010000108.1:0-10937 GCA_037033225.1 Pseudomonadota bacterium | reverse complement strand
CCGCTGCCACCCGCGCGCCCGCAGCGACCACGCCGCCGGTCCGCAGCAGCATCAGCTGGCGCTGGCCTGCCGATGGCGCGGTGGTCGGGCGCTTCGTGGCCGGCGAGACGACCAAGCAGGGCGTCGACATCGCCGGCACCAGCGGGCAGGCCGTCAAGGCTGCGGCCGATGGCGTGGTGGTGTATTCCGGCGCGGGCCTTGTGGGCTACGGCGAGTTGATCATCGTCAAGCACAACGAACAGTGGCTATCGGCCTACGGGCACAACCGCAAGCGGCTGGTCAACGAAGGGCAGAGCGTGAAGGCGGGCCAGCAGATCGCCGAAATGGGCCGCACCGGTGCGAACCGGGACATGCTGCATTTCGAGATCCGCTATAACGGCAAGCCGGTGGATCCACAGCAGTACCTGCCGGCACGATGAGTCGGCGGCGCCGACCCGGCTCTTTTTGGGTGTTCCTGCTGGCCGCTGTCCCCTGGGCAGCGGCGGCCAGCGGACCGCGCGAGGTGGCGGTGCGGTTGTATGCCGCCGTGCAGATGGCCGAGCCGGATGATGCACGGATTGGCGCGCTGCTGGGTCCGGAGCTGCGCGCGGCGGTGGCTGCGCAACGTGTCCATGAGCAGGCGTGCAGCGTCCTGGCCGCGCCAGGGGAAAAGCCCCATATGCTCGACCAGAGTCCGTACCTGTGGGCACCGGACCGGCCGTCATCGGTAGAGGTCGGAATGCCCTCAGGCAGCGGGGGCGATGCGTCCTGGATCGACGTGCAGATGAGCGTTGCTGACAGCCACTGGCGCGACCGCGTCCTGCTGCGGAGGCAGGGCAAGGCGTGGCAGATCGTCGAAATCCGCTGGGGGCAGGGCGGCACGCTGGTGCAGCGACTGAAAGAGTTCTCTGTACAGCGCTGCGTGCGTCAGCCGCCCGAGGCTACCGGACAGGCGTCGAACCCGGCACGGGTCAACGCGCTTCGAGGATGAACGCCGCGGCGACCTTGCGGCCTTCACCGGCCAGGATGTTGAACGTGCGCGCCGCCGCAGAATTGTTCATCACCTCCAGGCCGATGCCGCGCGACAGGCAGGCGGCCATCAGCTGAGGTGAAGGGAACACCTGGGTCGCGCCGGTACCAAGCACGATCAGCACCGGTTGCAGCGCCAGGATCGCGTCGAGATCGGCGGGCTGGAGTTCGGCCACCGAACGGACCGGCCAGTCTTCCACCAGCACCTGTGGGGTGACGATGAAGCTGGCGGTCAATTCGCGGTCGTCGATCCGGGCCGAGGCGCCGTCCGCAGCGCGCAGCGTATAGGCATAGTCGGGCGCGTCGTGGGTCAGTTGCATGGACGGTCCTGCAGATCAGCCGCGGGGCAGCACGATCTGACGGTTCTCCTTGCTGGGGCGGTACAGCACGGCGACGTGGCCGATGCGCTGGACCAGCGCGGCGCCGGTGCTGCCGAGCAGCTCGGTGACCATGGTCTCGCGCGCCTCGCGGTCTTCCGCAGCCACTTTCACCTTGATCAGTTCGTGGCGCTCAAGGACCTCCTCCAGCTCGGCCAGGAAGGCCGGGGTCACGCCCTTTCCGCCGATCTGCAGCAGGGCCTTGAGATCGTGGGCTTGGCCGCGGAGGAAACGGGTCTGGGAGGCGGTCAGGGCAGTGGACATGCAGGAAAGGCGCTGTGACTTGGGGGGTTCAGGGTATCATGGCCACCCCATCCAGCTGTATTTCTTATGGTTTCCCGCAGCAAGAGCAGCCAGCGCTGGCTGAAAGAACATTTCTCGGACCCCTACGTGAAGAAGGCGCAGGCCGAGGGCATGCGTTCGCGTGCGGCCTACAAGCTGGAAGAACTGCTCGAACGTGACCGGCTGCTGAAGCCACACATGGTGGTCGTCGACCTCGGTGCGGCCCCAGGCGGCTGGTCACAGCAGGTCCGGCGCCAGATGGGTGACACGGGTCGGGTCTTTGCGCTGGATATCCTGGAGATGCCGGCCCTGGCGGGCGTGGATTTCCTTCACGGAGACTTCAGGGAAGAAACCGTCCTATCACAGTTCGAGGCCATGGTCGGGGACCAGCCGGTAGACCTTGTTCTGTCCGATATGGCCCCCAATAAGAGTGGAATGGACGCGGTCGACCAGCCGCGGATGATGCACCTGGCAGAGCTGGCCATGGATTTCGCCGACAACCACCTCAAGACCGGTGGGGCGTTCCTGATCAAGCTGTTCCAGGGTGTGGGTTTTGACGACTACGTGCGTGAAATGCGCAGGCGGTACGACAAGGTCTCCATCCGCAAGCCGGACGCCTCGCGCAAACGCTCGCCCGAGGTCTATGCCCTCGGACAGGGCAAGCGCGCCGTGATGAAGTAAGCTCGATCCTGCCTGACCCATGCACCAGCCCGCACAAGAGGAATACCGGAGCCGATGAGGATGAACGACTTGACCAAGAACCTCCTGTTATGGGTGGTCGTCGCCGTTGTGCTGATGGTGGTATTCCAGAGCTTCTCGCCCAAGACGAGCGGCGGCGGAGCGCCGGGCGCAACCTACTCGCAGTTCCTCGACCAGGTGGACAGCGGCGCCGTGCAGAAGGTCACCTTCGCAGGCGACATGCGCGGCGGCACCAACGAGATCACCTATACCACCCGTGGCGGCCAGACCTCCACGATCACCGCGCCGTTCGATCGGGACCTGATCAACGTGCTGCGGACCAAGAACGTGGAAATCGTCCAGCAGGAGCCGTCCAGCGGTATCTCGCTGGGTGCGATCCTGATGAACTTCCTGCCCGTCATCCTGATCATCGGCTTCTGGCTGTTCATCATGCGCCAGATGCAGGGCGGTGGCGGCGGTGCCAAGGGCGCGATGTCCTTCGGCAAGTCGCGGGCCAAGCTGCAGGGCGAGGACCAGGTCAAGGTCACGTTCGCCGATGTGGCCGGCTGTGACGAGGCCAAGGAAGAAGTCGGCGAACTGGTCGACTTCCTGCGCGACCCGTCCAAGTTCACCAAGCTGGGCGGCAAGATTCCGCGCGGCGTGTTGATGGTCGGCCCGCCGGGCACCGGCAAGACGCTGCTGGCCAAGGCCATCGCTGGCGAAGCCAAGGTACCGTTCTTCTCGATTTCCGGTTCGGACTTCGTGGAGATGTTCGTGGGCGTGGGCGCCAGCCGCGTACGTGACATGTTCGAGCAGGCCAAGAAGCATGCGCCGTGCATCATCTTCATCGACGAGATCGACGCCGTCGGCCGTCATCGCGGCGCTGGCCTGGGTGGCGGGCACGACGAGCGCGAGCAGACGCTGAACCAGCTGCTGGTGGAGATGGATGGATTCGAGGGCGGCGAAGGCGTGATCGTGATCGCGGCCACCAACCGGCCGGACGTGCTGGATCCTGCGCTGCTGCGTCCGGGCCGCTTCGATCGCCAGGTCGTGGTGGGTCTGGCCGACGTGAAGGGGCGCGAGCACATCCTGAAGGTGCACATGCGCAAACTGCCGTTGGCCGACGATGTCGAGCCGATGGTGATCGCGCGCGGCACGCCGGGCTTCTCCGGTGCCGACCTGGCCAACCTGTGCAACGAGGCCGCCCTGTTCGCCGCGCGCAGCAACGAAAAAGAAGTGCGGATGGATCATTTCGACCGCGCGCGCGACAAGATCCTGATGGGTGCCGAGCGCCGCTCGATGGCCATGAGCGAGGAAGAGAAGACGCTGACCGCCTATCACGAAGCCGGGCACGCCATCGTCGGCCGCCTCGTGCCGGAACACGATCCGGTCTACAAGGTCACGATCATTCCCCGCGGCCGTGCCCTGGGCGTGACCATGTACCTGCCGGAAGGCGACAAGTATTCGATCAACCGCGTGGCGATCAATTCGCAGCTGTGCTCGCTGTACGGTGGGCGCGTGGCCGAGGAGCTGATCTTCGGTGCCGACAAGGTCACAACCGGTGCCTCAAACGACATCGAGCGCGCCACCAAGATGGCCCGCAACATGGTCACCAAGTGGGGCCTCTCCGAGACCCTGGGCCCGATCGCCTACGGCGAAGAAGATGACGAGGTGTTCCTCGGCCGTTCGGTCACCCAGCACAAGAGCGTCTCCAACGACACCGCCCGCCGGATCGACGAGGAAGTCCGCAGCATCCTGGACAAGGCCTACGCCCGTACCACCGAGCTGCTGACCGCCAACGTCGACAAACTGCATGCGATGACCCAGCTGCTGCTGCAGTACGAGACCATCGATGCGCCGCAGATCGACGCGATCATGGAAGGCCGCGATCCGCCGCCGCCGATGGGCTGGGGCAAGTCGAACAACACCGACGGCAACAACGGCGGTGGCAATGACAAGGGCGGCGACGCCCGTCCGGTGGCTCCGATCAGCGGGCCTGCCGAACAGATCTGAGCCGCGGTCCGCTGCGGGAGATGAAAGGCCGGGGAAACCCGGCCTTTTTTCGTTCAGGGAGCTCGTGCAGACAACGCGGCGGTGCGGGACAATGGGCTCCACGTTCTGTATTTCTGGATGCTGCATGTCGACGCCACCGCCCGAACCGATTTCCCACACCGCCGAAATGGTCATCGCCACCGTGGTTGGCGTGGCCGTCGGGCTGGGGATGGACAACCTCCTGCTCGGTTGCGGGGTCGGCATCGCGCTGGGCATCCTGCTGAGCATCGGCAGAACGCTCTACGTCGACCGCCAGCGCCGTCGTCGCTGATCCATCACCGCGCGCGGCCGGGCTGTCACCGGTGGGCGGCCCCGTTGCCCCTGACGGCCAGCGGCCGTCACTACCCCCAAAGACGGCCAGCGGCCGTCACTACCGTCCGAGGACCGCCATGTTCGATACCTCTCCCCAGCTGGACTGCGGCGGCCGCGTGCTGCGGATGGATCGTGCCCAGGTCATGGGCATCGTCAACGTCACGCCGGATTCGTTCTCCGATGGTGGCCAGCACGACACGGCCGAAGCGGCCGTCCACCATGGCCTGCGCTTGGTGGAGGAGGGAGCGGACATCCTCGACATCGGCGGCGAGTCCACCCGCCCTGGCAGCACGCCGGTCGGGCTGGAGGAGGAGTTGCGCCGGGTCCTGCCCGTCATCGAAGCGCTGGCGTCCCGCACGTCGGTACCGATCAGCATCGATACCTTCAAGCCGGAGGTGATGCGTGCTGCGGTGGCTGCGGGGGCGGGGATGATCAACGACATCCACGCGCTGCGGCAGCCCGGTGCGCTCGACGCGGCGGCCGACACGGGTGTGCCGGTGGTGCTGATGCACATGCAGGGCGAACCGGGCAGCATGCAGGCCGATCCGCAGTACGACGACGTGGTGGCCGAAGTCCATCGTTTCCTGGTGCAGCGTCTTTTTGCTGCGGAAATGGCGGGAATCGCCAGGAAGAACCTGATCATCGATCCGGGGTACGGGTTCGGCAAAAGCGTGGCCCACAACATGACGCTGCTGGCGCGCTCGGAGCGGTTCCTCGAGCTGGGCGTGCCGATGCTGGCGGGCCTGTCGCGCAAGCGCACGCTGGGCGAACTGACCGGGCGCGATGTGCCGGCCGAGCGGGTTGCGGCCTCGGTCGCTGCGCACCTGATCGCGGTGCAGCGCGGTGCACGCATCGTGCGCGTGCACGACGTCGCGGCCACCGTGGACGCGCTGAAGGTATGGGCGGCGGTGGATGCCGTGCCGGCACCGCGGGTGGATGCCGCGCCGGTGATCCGCTGGCCGGACGAAAGCTGATGGCGGCCGACCAGCGCCCGCTGGCGATCGCCGTGATGGGGCCGACCGCCAGCGGCAAGACCGCGCTGGCGATCGCGTTGGCCCAGCGCTTCGGCGGCGAAATCGTCAGCGTCGACTCGGCGCTGGTCTACCGCCATCTGGACATCGGCTCGGCCAAGCCCGACGCGGCAGAGCGTGCGCAGGCCCCGCACCACCTGCTTGACCTCTGCGAGCCCTGGCAGCCGTTTTCAGCGGCCGAGTTCGCCCACGCCGCTCGTTCGGCGGTGGACGACATCGTCGCCCGCGGCCGCATGCCGATCCTGGCCGGCGGAACCGGTCTGTACTTCCGCGCGCTGCTTCAGGGGCTTTCGCCGATGCCACCCGCCGACGAGCAGGTACGCGCCCGGCTGGCGGACGAGGCGGCCGAGCGCGGCTGGGCGGCACTGCATGCAGAACTGGCCCACATGGATCCGGAAGCGGCCGCGCGTATCCACGCCACTGACCCGCAAAGGATCCAGCGCGCGCTCGAGGTGTATCGGGTCAGCGGCCGCCGCATCAGCGACTGGCAGCGATTGCCGGGTGAAGGGCGCCTGCCGGTGCGCACGCTGAAGCTGGTTCTGGCACCGCGTGACCGCGCCGTGCTTCACGCGCGCATCGAGCGCCGGTTCGACGCCATGCTGGCGGCCGGTTTCCTGGATGAGGTGCGGGCGCTGCGCTCGCTGGCGGGGATGACGGCGGTTCGGTCTCCACTGGATCTGCCTGCAGTCCGCGCCGTCGGCTATCGCCAGGCCTGGGAACACCTGGACGGCCACAGTGACAGGGCAAGCTTCCGTGACAAGGCCATCTTCGCTACGCGCCAGCTGGCCAAGCGGCAGCTGACCTGGCTGCGCGGCGAGCTTGATGCACGGTGGTTCGATCCCCATATCGATCACCAGCGGTTGATGGCGGCCATCGCGGCCTTCGTCCCGTCCTGAAAGCGGGCCGGGCGCCTGCCGTGTACCATCGATGCGTCGGTGGGCGGCTGGGGGCCGTGGCATCTGCCGACACCCATAAAAACAATAATCAGGAGTTTGCAATGTCCAAGGGGCAATCGCTGCAGGACCCGTTTCTGAATGCACTGCGGCGCGAGCGCGTGCCGGTTTCGGTCTATCTGGTCAACGGCATCAAGCTGCAGGGCACGATCGAGTCGTTCGACCAGTTCGTCGTCCTGCTGCGCAATACGGTGAGCCAGATGGTGTACAAGCACGCCATTTCCACCGTGGTACCGGCACGCAACGTGAAACTGGGTCCGGGTGGCGGCTTCGTGCAGGCCAATGAAGACGGCCAGGCCGCAGGTGATGAATCCATTGAATAATCCTGGAGTGGTACGTGTTTGATCGTTCGAAAAAGGGCGAGAACGCCCTGTTGATCCAGCCTCATTTCGGCAAGCTGGAAGAGGATGTGCTGGAGGAGTTCGGCGACCTTGCACGGTCGGCCGGCGCCACGATCGCCGCGACCATCACGGCGCGGATCGACCGTCCCAACCCGTCCACGCTGATCGGCAGCGGCAAGCTGGACGAGGTGAAGGCGGCGGCCGATGCGACCGGTGCAGACCTCGTGCTGGTCAACCACGCGCTGTCTCCTGGCCAGGAGCGCAATCTCGAGAAGTTCCTCGAGCGCCGGGTGATCGACCGTACCGGCCTGATCCTGGACATCTTCGCCCAGCGCGCCCGCAGCCACGATGGCAAGCTGCAGGTTGAACTGGCCCAGCTGCGGCACATGTCGACGCGCCTGATCCGTGGCTGGACCCACCTGGAGCGCCAGCGCGGTGGTTCGATCGGCCTGCGTGGCCCGGGCGAAACCCAGCTGGAAACCGACCGCCGCCTGCTGCAGAAGCGGGTGGAGCAGCTGCAGAAGCGACTGGAGAAAGTCGAGACGCAACGCACCCAGATGCGCCGCGCCAGGCTGCGCAGCGAACTGCCGCGGGTCGCGCTGGTGGGCTACACCAATGCCGGCAAGTCGACCCTGTTCAACGCATTGACCGGCGCAGAGGCCTATGCCGCCGACCAGCTCTTCGCTACGCTGGATCCGACCGTGCGGCGCATCGCATTGCCCGGCGGCAACGTCGTGCTGGCTGATACGGTGGGCTTCGTGCGTGACCTTCCGCATGATCTGGTGGCCGCCTTCCGCTCCACGTTGTCCGAAGCCCGCGACGCGGACTTCCTGCTGCATATCGTCGATGCCGCAGATCCCCATCGCGAGGAACGCATCGCGCAGGTGGATGAAGTGCTGGCGGCCGTCGGCGCCGGCGATCTCCCGCAGCTGCTGGTGTTCAACAAGATCGACCGCATCGACGGCGCCGACGTGCGCCATGACGGCCATGACGGCATCCCGGATGAATCGCGTCGCGAACGCGTCTGGATTTCCGCGCGCGATGGCCGCGGCCTGGAGGTGCTGGAGGCAGCGCTGGGCAAGCGTCTGGGCCTGCAGCATGTGACCGGCGAGCTGCGCCTGCCGCCTTCGGCCGGGCGTCTGCGCGCGCGGCTGCACCAGCTGGAAGTGATCCGCAGTGAAACTGTGGATGAAGAAGGCTGGCTGCTCAAAGTCGAGATCCCGATCGCCGAAGCGGAAAAGCTGGCGGCCAGCGAAGACGGCGAACCGATCCGTGCGCTGCTGCCGGAGAAGCTGCCGGAGTGGTAGGGTGCGGTGTCCGCGCGCGGCGCGGCATGACCTGGATGCCTCGATGACCCTTCCCGACGATGACGTGCTGGCCGCGCTGGCCACCGACCTGGGCCAGACCCTGCAGCGCGCGCGGCTGCAGCTGGTCACTGCCGAAAGCTGCAGTGGCGGCTGGATCGCAAAGGCGATGACCGACATCGCCGGCTCTTCGGCTTTCTTTGATTGCGGGATGGTCGTCTACAGCTACGAAGCCAAGCAGCGCCTGCTCGGCGTGCGTTCGCAGACACTGGAAGCGTTCGGCGCCGTCAGCCGCGAGACCGTACTGGAAATGGTCTCCGGTGCACTGGTCAACTCCGGGGCCGGCATCGCGGTTGCGGTCACCGGTATCGCCGGCCCCGGCGGCGGCAGCGATGACAAACCGGTGGGCAGCGTGTGGATCGGCTGGAAGCGGCGCGGCGGCTACGCGCAGGCCCAGCTGTTCCAGTTCCACGGCGACCGCGATGCGATCCGGCGCCAGACGGTGGCGGCTGCGTTGAACGGCCTGCTCGCCCAGCTGTGAGATGCTGGGCCTTCACCTGGCCCGGAGCATGCAGCAATGTGGGAAACACTCGGCACCGTCCGTGATCTTGGCCGACTGCAGGAGATTGCGGCCGTCCTGATCCGCAATGGCTTCGGTGACCTGGTGCGCCGGACCGGGCTGGCCGATGTGCTGGAGCGCGCGGGTCGGCTGCTGCATTGGGGCGATGACAGCCAGCGCACGCCGCTCACGGCGCCCATGCGCGTGCGACGCGCAATGGAGGAACTGGGACCCACCTTCGTCAAGCTGGGCCAGGTGCTGGCAACCCGCGTGGACCTGTTTCCGCCGGAGTGGATCGCCGAGTTCTCCGAACTCCAGAACGCCGTACCCGCTTTGCCCTACGCGCAGATCCGCGAGCAGCTGCAGCGTGACGTGGGCGGGGATCCGACCGAGGTCTTCGCGTGGCTGGACGAAACGCCCATGGCCGCGGCATCGCTGGCCCAGGCGCATCGTGCGCGCCTGCATGATGGTCGCGAGGTGGTGCTGAAGGTGCGCCGGCCCGGGATCCGTGAAGTCGTGGAAGCTGACCTGCGGCTGCTCGCGCGGCTGGCCGAGATCGTCGAAGCGCGGCTGCCCGACCTGCGTCGCTACCACCCGGCCGACGTGGTGCAGCAGTTCACCACCTCGCTGCGGCGTGAGCTTGATTTCGCGGCCGAATGCCGCAATGCCGAGCGCATCGCCCGCGACTTCCACGGCCGTACCGACATCCTCATTCCGGCCGTGCATTGGCAGTGGACCGGCGAAAGCCTGAATGTCCAGGATTTCGTGGAAGGCATCGCGGGACGTGATCTCGCCGCCGTTGACGCGGCCGGGCTTGACCGGCGCGAACTGGCGCGGCGAGGCGCCGATATCGTGCTGAAGATGGTCCTGCAGGATGGCTGCTTCCACGCCGATCCGCATCCGGGCAACATCATCTACCTGCGCGATGGCCGGATCGGGGTGATCGACTTCGGCATGATCGGGACGCTGTCCGAGTCGCGGCGCTTCCAGGTTGCGCAGCTGCTGCATGGACTGGTCGAGCAGGAACCCGAAGCCGTCGCCGACATCCTGCTGGACTGGGCCGGTGGCGTGGCGGTGGACGAGGGGCGGCTGCAGCAGGACATCAGCCAGTTCGTCGACCGCTATCGTGGCGTGCCGCTGAAAGACCTGCGCATCGGACTGATGCTGAGTGACATCACCCTGCTCCTGCGCAGCTACAACCTGATGCTGCCGGCGGACCTTGCGTTGATGATCAAAGCCTTCCTGACCCTGGAAGGGATGGGGCGCCAGCTGGATCCGGACTTCGACATGGCCAGCGCTGCGCGGCCGTTCCTGGAACGGGTGGTGCTGCAGCGCTATGCCCCCCGTGCGCTGCTCAAGCGTGGAAGGCGCAGCCTGCTGGGAATGATCGAGCTGGCTGGCGAACTGCCGCGTGATCTGCGCCGGCTGGTGCAGGCCGCGCGGCGCGGGCGCCTGCAGATCAGGGTGGAGACGAACGCGCTCAAGGGCTTCGGCGACCAGGTCAACCAGGCAGCCAACCGGCTGGTGGTGGGCGTGATCACCGCAGCGCTGATCATCGGGTCGTCGATCGTGATGCACAGCGTCGGGGGAATTTCCAGTCGCTGGCTGTTGGTGCTCGGGGTCGGCGGATTCGTCGGCGCGGGCCTGTGCGGGGTATGGATCCTGCTCTCGATCTGGCGTAGTGGACGCCGACGCTGAGGCGGCGACCGGCGACCGGCGACCGGCGACCGGTGAATGGTGAACGGCGACGGGCGGTAGCGTCGACCCATGGTCGACGGAACTGGTCGGAAAACGCTTTGCCAAAGATCCAAGGCCGCGTACAGCGAAGGCTATGCGGGTCTACGCCGTCGGCAACGATTCCACGCAGGCACTTGCCACACGGAGTCGTTAGTAGTATTACTACTAACCATGGATACGACGAACCTGACCGAGACCCAGCAGGCCATCCTGCAGATGATCGCCGAGCGCATCGATGCGGAGGGTGTGCCCCCGTCGCAGACGGAGATCGCACGCGCTTTCGGTTTCAAGGGTGTGCGCGCT
>JAZBLM010000107.1:0-10947 GCA_037033225.1 Pseudomonadota bacterium | reverse complement strand
GGGGGGCGGAGCGCGGTTGACGGCCAGCGGCCGTCACTACCGGGTCAGTGGTTACGTTCGATGGCCAAGCGGCCGAGTGCGCGCAGGGCGTCGGCTTCTTCGCCGTAACCGGCCAGGGCCTCGTCCATGACGGTGGTGAGCTCGGCCAGGCGAGCCTTTGCACCGTCCATGCCCAGCAGCGCCGGGAAGGTGGATTTATCCTGCGCTGCGTCCTTGCCCGCGGTCTTGCCCAACTGCTCGGAACTGGCTTCCACGTCCAGGATGTCATCGCGCACCTGGAAGGCCAGCCCCAGTGCATCGGCAAAGCGATCCAGCCGCTCCAGGTCGGCGGCCGGCGCGTGGCCGCACAGGGCGCCCATGCGCACCGCCGCGCGGATCAGCGCACCGGTCTTCAGCGCGTGCATGCGGGTCAGTGCTTCAACCGACTGCCGTTGTCCGGTGGCATCGATATCCAGTGCCTGTCCGCCGCACATGCCAGCCGCACCGGAGGCGTGGGTCAGCGCCTGCAGGCAGGCAACGCGGAGTTCAGCAGGCAGCGGCGCCTCGGCCAGCAGGCTGAAGGCCCGGGTCTGCAGCGCGTCGCCGGCCAGGATGGCGGTGGCTTCGTCGAAGGCGACATGGGTGGTCGGCTGGCCGCGGCGCAGCTCATCGTCGTCCATCGCCGGCAGGTCATCGTGCACCAGCGAATAGGCGTGGATCAGTTCAACCGCCATCGCCGGCGCATCCAGCGCATGCGGATCGGCACCGAACACTTCGCCGGCGGCGTGGACCAGCAACGGACGCATGCGCTTGCCGCCGCCCAGCACCGAGTGGCGCATCGCCTGGTGCAGCCGGCGCGGCGCGTCGGCGGGCGAGGGCAGGGCAGCGTCGAGCTGGCTTTCGATCCGATCGCGGAGGCGTGCGAAGCCTGCTTCAACCGTCATTGGAAGGCGGGTCGAAAGGCTCGCCGTTTTCCGGCTGGGCCGGGTCGGTGAGCAGGCGCACGCGCAGTTCCGCCTGTTCCAGGGCCTGCTGGCACTGGCGATACAGGCCGACACCGCGTTCGTAGGCGCTGAGCGAAGCTTCCAGGCTGAGCTCTCCGGTTTCCATCTGCTCGACGAGCTGCTCCAGCGACTCGAGCGACTGCTCGAACTGGGCTACCGGGGAGGCGTTTTCGGGGGTTTTCTTAGCCATGCGGCAAGTGTGGACGGCCCGCGCGCAAGGGTCAATTCACCAGCCGCCTGGACGCCAGTGCAGCTGCGCACCGTGCTGCAGCAGCCAGGCCTGCATCGCGGCCGACTGCACGACGTCCGCCGCCGCCTGCAGCTGTCCATCGGCGAACAGCAGGGGCAGCTGGGCGCGACGCCAGGGGGCCAGGTGCTCGCGTTGCAGGCAGTCCTTCAGCGCATGCTGGTGTGCACGACCCGGCAGCTGGATGCGTTCGCCCCCTCGGCGGGCCTGCACCTGCATCGGTGCGTCGAAGGCCACCGCACCCTCCAGGGTCAGCTCACCGCCATCGGGAAGCGCAAGGGGCGCGCGGCCGTCCCAAAGCGCCCGCCAGTGGATGGGCAACTGGGGCAGCACCGCCGGCAGGAGGTACCAATGGCCCCGCCACTGCCGGATGCTGTGCTGCCGCCAGCGTACCTGCGCATCGCGGTCTGGGGCTGCAGGCAGCAGTTCGTGTTCCAGCTGGGCGACCACGCGCGCTGGCAGCGGCTCGGCGCCGTGCGCGAGCACCCAGCGGCGCAGCACGCGTGCGCGCCGCTGCGCAGACACCTGCTTGAGCAGCTCCACCGACAGTACGCGGGGAGCCGCCTGCAGGTGCTGCAGCAGTTCATCGTCCTCTTCATCCAGCATCTGCCGCAGCCCGCCGCAGTGCGCCGCGCTGGACGCCAGCGCCTGCGCAGCATGTGGCCAACGCTGCCGCAGCAGGGGCAGCACGTGCAGGCGCAGATAGTTGCGGTCCGGTCCGTCGTCGGTGTTGCTGGGGTCTTCGATCCATTCGAGCGCGTGCTGGCGGGCGTAGGCGAGCAGCCCGGCACGCGGCACCTCCAGCAACGGACGCCACAGGCGCTGACCGACCAGCACGGTCTCGCCCGCCATCGCGGCCAGCCCGTCCACGCCGGCGCCGCGCAGGGCACGCAGCAGGAAGGTTTCGGCCTGGTCATCCTGGTGCTGGGCAAGGACAAGCACCTCGTCGGGGCGCAGCTGGGCGGCGAATGCGGCCCGGCGTGCGAGCCGTGCGGCGCCCTCCAGCCCCAGCCCGGCATCACGTTCGACCTGGACATGGCATACCGTCAGCGCGACGCCCAGCGCGTCGCACTGATGCTGGCAGTGCGCGGCCCACTGGTCTGCATCGGCCTGCAGCCCGTGATGGACATGGATCGCGCGCAGGGTGTGCCCGGCCCGCTGTGCACTGTGCTGCAGCCAGTGCAGCAGCACGGTCGAGTCCAGCCCGCCGCTGTAACCGACCAGCAGCGGGGCATCAACGGCGGCAGGGGCGGGGAAGGGGGCCATGGGCAGCACGAAAAAAGGCGGCGACCAGTATGGTCGCCGCCCTTGCTTTGCTCCAGTCCCGCCGTGACCTTACTGGGCGGCGGCGTTGCGTTCGAACTTCACCGGCAGCGGCAGTTCCACCGGCACGCCGTTGCCGTCGCAGGTGCCTGCCTCGCACAGGCGCTCGCGCAGGCGCGGGGTGGCCTGCACGATCAGGTGATAGATCGCGTTCTGTTCAAGCGTGCCGCGGATCGCCTTGCTGCCGGGACCGCGTGCCCAGATGCCGACGTCCTCGCCACCGTGGGATTCACTCTTGCCCGGTACCAGCGCTTCCTGCATGTAGTCCGGATGCTCGGTATCCACGGCAGTCAGGTCCGGACGACCGGTTGCCGGGTCGAAGCGGGACGGGTTGTGCGGGTAGCGCTTGGCACCGGCCGGCTGCTGGTTGGTGGCGCCGGTGAAGCCGGGACCGTTGGCGTAGGTCAGCGTCGTGTAAGGTTGGCCGCCGCCGTCGCGGGCCAGCTCCAAAGCGCCCAGGCCGTCTTCGCCCCCCTTGTCCTTGACCTTGCCCAGGATCGGGTTGCCACGCGCCGGATAGCCGACGAAGTTCAGGGTATGCGAATGGTCGGCCGTGACGATGATCAGGGTGTCGTCGTCGCGGGTCATTTCGTTGGCCACGCGCACCGCATCGGACAGCGCCACGGTATCGGTCAGTGCACGGTAGGCGTTGCCGCTGTGGTTGGCGTGGTCGATGCGGGCGCCCTCGATCATCAGCACGTAGCCTTCCTTGTGCCGGGACAGGTTGGCGATGGCGGTGCGGGTGAGGTCGGCCAGGCTCGGCTCCCCGCCCACGTCCTTTTCGCGCTCATATTCGTACTGCATGTGGTCCGGCTCGAACAGGCCGAGGATGGCCGGCGCGTTGGCAGCTTCGGTCAGCTGCTTTGCATTCCACACATAGGCACCCTGCGGGTGGGCCTGCTGCCATTCGGTGACGAGGCTGCGCCCGTCCAGGCGCTGGCCGACCTTGTCGTCATACTCGGGATCGCGCTCTTCCACCGTGGTGAACTCGCCGCGACCCCCGCCGAGGGCGACCAGCGGGCCGCGCCCGAAGCGCGAGGTCGACAGCAACTGCTGCGCGATGTCCTTGCAGCCGGCTGCCTTGGCGTCCTCGGGCAGGTCGGTGTCGTTTTCCCAGTTGCGTTCCGGCGAATGTGCGTAGGTCGCCGCCGGGGTGGCATGGGTAAGGCGCGCGGTGGACACCACCCCGGTCGCCATGCCTGCGCTGTCGGCCAGCTGCAGCCAGCTCAGCAGGCCCTTCTGCAGGCTGTCGGCGCAGTCCGGACGGGTGCCGGCGCTGACGCCGATGGCGCCCATGTGGGTCTTCACCCCGGTGGTGATTGCGGTCATGGTGCCGGCCGAATCCGGGGTCTGCGAATCGACGTTGTAGGTCTTGCTGAACGCAGTGGCCGGGAACTGCTCCCAGGACAGCAGGTTCTCCTCACCCGAACCGCCCTTGCGCTGGCCCTCGAAGATGCGCGCGGCGGCCACGGTGGTCAGGCTCATGCCATCGCCGAGGAACAGGATGACGTTCCTGGCTTTGCCGTTCATGGCGCCATTGCCGGCCGCCTGGGCAGCGCCGCTGCGATACCACCACTGCGGCGTCTCGCCAGCGGGGTGGGCTACGGCAGGAACCGTGACGGTCAGGCCCGTCGGGCCGGAGGCCTGCGGCGCGCTGGAACAGGCGCCCAAAAGCAGGGTAGCGGCCGCGGCAAGCAGCGAAGGGGTACGGATCATGGACAGCGCGTCCTCACGAAACGGAACAGGGTGTGATTATGACGCTTCGGACAAGGCATGCCGATGACACGCTGATTTGTCCGCAGGCTGGTCGTACCGCGCCCGCGCTTGGGCTAAGGTGCCAGCATCGTTCCCTCCCCCTGGAATTTCCATGAAGCTGGTCTCCGCCTGGCTGCGCATCCCGTTCTGGCAACGCGTCGTGGCAGGCTTCGTGCTTGGCGCGCTGGCCGGCTGGCTGATGGGGCCGGCTGCTGAAACCTGGTTCGGCCCCTTGGGCGACCTGTACGTCACGCTGATCAAGATGATCGCGGTACCGCTGGTGTTCTTCGCGGTCATCAACGCGATTTCCTCGCTGCACGGACAGAAATCGGTCGCCGCGCTGAGTGGCCGCACCTTCCTCTGGTTCGTGATCACGGCTGCGTTCGCGGTCGGGATCGGCCTGCTGGTGGGCACGGTGATGCAGCCGGGCGCCGGTGGCCTGCAGCTTGCGATGGCCACGAACTACGTGCCGCGCGAAGTGCCGAGCGTGGTGCAGGTGCTGCTGGACGTCGTGCCGTCCAACGTTTTCTACGCGCTGAGCGGTATCGGCACGCGCGTCAACGACGCCGGCGAGACCGTGCTGGCGGCGGGACGGGGTTCGATCCTGCCGGTGATCTTCTTCGCCGGTCTGGTGGGCTTTGCCATCGTGAAGCTGGGCGAGAAGGTCACCCAGGCGCGGCAGCTGGTCGGGCAAATGAGCGAGATCATGATCCAGGTGACCCGCTTCGTCCTGGAAGTCACTCCGATCGGCACCTTCGGCCTGATCGCGGGCCTGGTTGGCAGCTACGGTTTTGAAAAGCTGCTGCCGCTGGGCAATTTCGTGCTGGCGCTGTATGTCGCCTGCGCCCTGCACATCGTGGTGGTGTACAGCGCGCTGCTGCTGGCGCATGGGCTGAATCCGCTGAAGTTCTTCCGCGGCGCGGCGCCGGGCATGCAGGTAGCGTTCGTCAGTTCGTCCAGTTTCGCGGCGATGCCGGTAGCGCTGCGTTCGATCACCCACAACCTGGGCGTCAACAAGGACTACGGTTCTTTCGCCGTTCCGCTGGGCGCCAGCATCAAGATGGATGGCTGCGGCGCGATCTATCCCGCGCTGTGCGCGGTGTTCATTTCGCAGTACAGCGGCGTACCGATGTCGCCGGAGCAGTACCTGATCGTGCTGATCGCGTCGGTGCTGGGCAGCTTTGGTACCGCCGGCGTGCCGGGCACGGCGGTGGTGATGGCGACGGTGGTGCTGAGCGCGGCCGGACTGCCGCTTGAGACCATCGGCTACCTGTATGCGATCGACCGCATTCTCGACATGATGCGGACCATGACCAACGTGACGGGCCAGATGCTGGTGCCGGTACTGGTGGCCAAGGAAACCGGAATGCTCGACCAGAGCATCTATGACAATCCATCGACGAACGTCGGCCTCGACGACCCGGATCCCGCCCCGCGCGCATGAGCCTGGAGACGGCCGCTGGCGAGGTAGTGACGACCGCCGGCCGTCAACCAGGCGGAGAGGTAGTGACGACCGCCGGCCGTCAGCCCAACGGCGAGGTAGTGACGGCCGCTGGCCGTCAACCAAGGGACGCTTCGCGCAGGCAAACAAAAAGCCGCTGCGGAGCAGCGGCCTTTTGTAAGCTGGCGATCGGACGGAGCCTTACAGCTCGACCCGGCGCGCCTGCATGAATTTGTTGCCCCAGTAGCCGGTCAGCAGGGTATCGACGCGGACGTCCTTGCCGGTGCTCGGTGCGTGGAGGAAGCGACCTTCGCCGACATAGATGCCGACGTGGTCAACGCGGCCCTTGCGGCCGAAGAACACCAGGTCGCCTTCAGTCAGGGCGGTGCGGTCGGCGATCAGCTGGTTGTTGCGGTCGCTGGCCATGTCGCGCGAAACGCGCGGCAGTTCGATGCCAAGGGCGGTACGGAAGACGTAGCCGACCAGCCCGCTGCAGTCGAAGCCGCTGTCGGGGGTGTTGCCGCCCCAGCGGTAGGGGGTGCCGAGCAGCGTCATGGCGCGGCGCAGGACAGACTGGATCTTGCCGTTTTCTTCGGCGCCGCCGACCACGATCGAGCCGGATGCGCTGGTGTCGTAGTTCGCCAGCAGTCGGCTCAGATCGCCGGCGACCATGGCCGAGCGGTCCATCAGCGGAATGCTGTCGTTCGCGGCAAGGTGGGGAAGCAGGGCGGCGAGGGTGGCGCTGGCGGCTGCATCGGCGCGGCTGCGCGGTGCGGGTTCGGCCTTCCCGGATCGGGCGACAGCGACCTGTGCATCGGTCGTGGCAGACGGAGCGGTCTGGGCCCAGGCCGGCGCGCCGGTGAGCACGAGGGCAAGTGAAAGCAGGGCAGAGCGCGTGACGCGCTGGGTCAGGCGGGGTGAATTCACGGCGCGCTGGCCTTCACACATCAGTTCGTCGGTCGTCACTCGGCGGTCACAGGGTTGGAAGCGATGGGCAATAATGCCCTGCCAATGCGTCCAACAAGTACAAATTTCGTTAAAGTTTCGTTGTAAGCGATGTGATCTGCATCACACTTTTAGACATTACGCCTATTCAGGTTAGTGGATGACGCGTTTGGCTCCCGTGTAATGGTCCTTCCAGTAGTGCCCGGCGAGCGAATCCAGCCTCACCGTTCCGCCCGAACTGGGTGCATGCACGAAGCGACCCTCTCCGACATAGATGCCGACGTGGCTGACAGCGCCGCCGCTGCCGAAAAAGACCAGATCGCCGGTCGCCAGTCGCTGTGGATCGATCTTCGGCCCCTGCACCGCGGCGAGCTCGCGCGAGGTGCGCGGCAGCTGCAGGTCTACCATCTCACGATAGACATAGGTGACCAGCCCGCTGCAGTCGAATCCGGACTCCGGCGTGTTGCCGCCATACAGATAAGGGGTGCCGACCAGACCGATGGCGCGCATCAGCACCGCGTTGGCGACCGCCGGATTGGCGGGGACCGTGGGCCGCCACGCGGGAGACGGCGCCGGTGGCGGGGCTGGACGGGTCGCCTTGCCGCCACCGCAGCCGGCCAGCAGGAGCACCGAGGCGAGCAGGGTGTACATCGCCAGGCGGAGGGGCGGGGGCGTTGAAACTGGCGTCATGTGCGGGATCCCCGGATAATGCGCGACCTCAGATAGGCCGCCATGATGGCGGCGTACCCGTCGGGCGGCAAGCCGCCTCCATCGCCTGCCGTTGGCAGTCACCAGACCAGAGTTGCGCATGAAGATCGAAAAAGACCGCGTCGTCCGTTTCCACTACACCGTGTCCGAAGTCGGCAAGGAGCCGATTGAATCCTCGAAGGACCGCGAACCGCTGGCGATCCTGATCGGCCACGGCAACATCATCCCGGGCCTGGAAAAGGCAATGGAAGACAAGGAAGCCGGCGCGACCTTCGGCGTCGACGTGGCGTCGGCCGATGCGTATGGCAAGCGCAGCGAGGGACTGACCCAGCGCGTCCCCAAGAAGCACTTCGGCAAGGAAAAGCTCGTCCCGGGCGCGCAGGTGGTTCTGCAGACCAATTTCGGCCCGCGTGCCGTCACGGTGCAGAAGGTGGGCATGAGCGTGGTGGACGTCGACCTGAACCACCCGATGGCTGGCAAGGATCTGCATTTCGACGTGGAGATCATCGAGGTGCGCGAAGCCAGCGAAGAAGAAATCCAGCACGGCCATGTGCACGGCGACGGCGGCCATCAGCACTGAGTGCAGATCGCGCTCGAAGTCGTTCGAACGACCCGCGCAAGCGGGTCGTTTTTTTTTGCTGCAACGGCAGCGGCAGCGCCCCCACTTCAGCAGCTCCAAGGCGGCGACGGAACCTTTGATGGCGCCACCCGCGAGGGGGTCACGCCCGTTCGACCCACCTCCACCGCATAATGACGCCCCGCACCGCCGGATTCTCCGTGATCGCCACGCCCGTCTCCCTGCAGTCGCTCGCCATCGCTGAGCGCATTACCGTCATGGACATCCTGCGTGGCGCCGCGCTGTTCGGCATCCTGCTGATGAACATCGAGGCGTTCGCCGGACCGCTCGACCTTTCCTTTACCGGCGTCGACCCGCACTGGCATGGCCTGGATTACCTGGCCGACGGCCTGGTCTACGTGCTGGTGCAGGGCAAGTTTTTCCTCCTGTTCTCGCTGCTGTTCGGGGCTGGATTCGCGGTGATGGCCCAACGAGCGCAGGACGCAGGGCGTGGGTTCACGCCCATCTACCTGCGCCGGAGCATCGCCCTGCTGATCATCGGTGCCTGCCATGCGCTGCTGGTCTGGTCCGGTGACATCCTGCTTGTCTATGCACTGCTGTCCTTCCTGCTGCTGGGCACGCGTCGGTGGCCGGTGGCGATGCTGCCGGCGATGGGGATACTGGTCTACGGATTTGCCGTGGCGTTGAGCCTGTTGTTCGCGCTGCTGGTGTGGGCTGCAGAGCGCAACGGGAGTCCGCTGGACAGCGGGTCCAGCATGCGTGCGGCACAGGAGGTGATCCAGGCGCAGCGTCTGGCCTACGGCCATGGCAGCTGGGTGCAGGCTACCCTGCAGCGCTCGGCCGATCTGCGTCATATGCTCGGCGGCTTGTTGATCACCGGTCCGGAAGTCTTCGGCATGTTCCTGATCGGCGGCTGGTTCGCGCGCAGCGGCGCATTGGCCGATCCGCCGCGCTTTGCCCGGCTGTATGCCAGGCTGCGCTGGATCGCGTTGCCGGTCGGCCTGCTGCTCATGCTGGCCAGTGCGCTCTGGCATCCCTATATGGCGCCAGGCGCATTCACGGTGCGCACGGGCCTGTCCTATGCAATGGCCGCTGTCGCCAGTCTGTTGATGGCCGTCGGCTACCTTGCGTGGATCGTGCATGCACGGCATGCGCTGGGCTGGCTGGCCGCGCCTGGCCGGATGGCACTGACCCATTACCTGCTGCAGTCACTGCTGTGCACCTGGCTGTTCTTCGGCTATGGGTTGGGTGCGTTCGAACAGCTGCCACGCGCATGGCAGCTGCTGTTCGCGGTGGCGATGTTCGCGCTGCAGGTGGTCATCAGCCACGTGTGGCTGGCGCGTTTCCGCCAGGGCCCGATGGAGTGGCTGTGGCGCGCATTGACCTATCTTCGGCTGCCGCCGATGCGGCGCGGCGCGTAGGCGAGCTGGGCGGGATCCTCACGCGAGGCGTGACGCAGGCCGTGGCATGCTTCGTTCCCTGTATTCGTAGATGACGCACAGACGCAGGTGGACCCGATGACAAAGACGGCGCATGACTATGATCTGATCGTGCTGGGCGGTGGCTCGGGCGGCCTTGCGGCGGCGTTCCGTGCCGCGCAGCACGGCAGATCGGTAGCGATGCTCGAGCCCGACGAGCTGGGCGGTACCTGCGTCAACGTTGGCTGCGTGCCGAAGAAGGCGATGTGGCTGGCGGCCGATCTCGCCGGGCGGATCGGGCTGGCGCGTGCGATGGGCTTCGACGTACCGTTGAGGCCGGCCCTGTCCTGGAAGGAGCTGATCGTTCATCGCCAGGGCTATATCGAGAACATCCATGTCAGCTACCGCAAGCGGCTGGACGAGACCGGCGTGGTACGCGTGCCACGCCGTGGCCGCCTGGTGGATGCCCATACGGTCGAATGCGACGATGGCGTGCGGCTGACGGCTGATCACATCCTGCTCGCTACCGGGGCGCACCCACAGCGCCCGGACGTGCCCGGGGCGGAGCTGGGCCTGGTTTCGGACGATTTCTTCAACCTCTGCGACGCGCCGGCCGAGGTCGCCATCGTCGGCGGTGGCTACATTGCCGTGGAACTGGCCGGATTGCTGCAGGCACTGGGGAGCCGCGTCACGCTGCTGGTGCGGGGAAACCGCCTGCTCGATCGTTTTGACGGGGAACTGGCTGCACAGCTGGCAGACAACCTGTGTCACCAGGGCGTGCGCATCCAGTTCGACTACCGGCTGCGCGAACTGCAGCGCGACGAGGACGGCAGGCGCGTGCGCGTACTGGGGCACGACGGTCCTTTGGACAGCGTGTTCGATACGGTCTTCTTCGCGATCGGGCGCCGGGGCAATTCGGCCGACATCGGTCTGGAACAGGTCGGGGTCAAGGTCGGCGACCGCGGTGAAGTCATCGTGGACGAGTGGCAGGACACGTCGGTGCCGAACATCCACGCCGTCGGCGATATCGGTGGCAAGGTCGGACTGACGCCGGTTGCAATCGCCGCCGCGCGGCACCTGATGGACAGGCTGTTCGGTGGCAGGCCGGAGGCGAAGATGGATTACCGCAACGTGCCAAGCGTTGTGTTCTCGCACCCGCCGCTCGGCATGGTGGGCATGGGCGAAGAAGAAGCGCGCGAGTGTTTCGATGACGTCAGGACCTACCACAGCAATTTCCGTCCGATGCTGCAGGCACTGGCCGATGGCACCCAGCGGAGCATGTTCAAACTGGTCTGCGCAGGAAAGGAAGAGCGCGTGGTCGGCGTCCACCTGCTGGGCGAGGCGGCCGACGAGATTCTGCAGGGTTTCGCGGTGGCAGTGAAAATGGGCGCGACCAAGGAGCAGTTCGACGCAACCGTCGCGATCC
Organism: Pseudomonadota bacterium; assembly: GCA_037033225.1. GTDB lineage: Bacteria > Pseudomonadota > Gammaproteobacteria > Xanthomonadales > Xanthomonadaceae > Stenotrophomonas. The sequence continues at coordinate 124 of JAZBLM010000107.1, read as the reverse complement.
ACCCGACCTCGTCGGAAGAGATCGTGCTGATGCGCAGCTAGCGCAGACCCTGGCCTGTAGCGTCGACCCATGGTCGACGACGCGCGAGGTGCGGCCTGTAGAGTCGACCCATGGTCGACTACGC
>JAZBLM010000106.1:0-11083 GCA_037033225.1 Pseudomonadota bacterium | reverse complement strand
CGAAGCATGTGATGCACCGATTCCGCTGGCCAGGCGCCAGGCAGTGCCCGGCGTGCGCCTGTGCGTGTCCTGCCAGCAGGCACACGATGAAGACGAGCACGCCCAGTCCGGTTACAACCGGCGCGGCAGCAAGGACAGCCAGCTGCGCTGAGGGCGGCCCCGGCGGTTACCAGACCAGGTCGTCGGGAATCTGGAACTGCGCGTAGTAGGCGTCATCTTCGGCGTTGCCGGTCGATGCCACCGTGCTCTGGCCGGCCTCACCATGATCGACCACCACCAGCTCCGGCGCACGCTCGCGCACCTTCTCCGCCGCAGCGCGCGGCAGCAGGGCATGGCCCTCACCGTTGGCCACGATGACCAGCGCACCGGCTGCAAGCGCCTTGCGCAGCTTGGCATCGATCCACAAGGTGCGGATCGCATCGCCGTCGCTGAAGCGATACTCGCTCTCGCCTGCATGCGGCACCGCGTGGGTCTTCACGATCTGCCGTGCCTGCGCCTTCTGCTCGGTCGCACGCAGTTGCGCATTGCGCTCGGCGGCGATGGCACGGTCGCGCTCGACCTTCTCCAGCCGGACCCGCTCGGCCTCACGCTGGACCTCGGCCGATGCATCCGGTGCCTTGCCCTGCCGGGCCTTGGCCTGGTCACGGGCAGCGGCACTGGCCTGCGACTTCTTCGCCAGCCCGGCCTTGAGCAATTGTTCCTGCAGCGCGTTCGGCTTTGCCATGGTCCTGCCTGCAACTGGTCTATCGTAGGGCCGTCCATGATACCGGAGGCCGCACGGCGCCATGCCTTCCCTGAAATATCTCACCGGCTACCCCGAGCCCCTGCAGGACCAGGTCCGCCAGCTGCTGGCCGAGGACCGACTGGGCGCGCTGCTGCAGCGCCGATATCCCGAAGCCCATGACGTACGCAATGACCGCCAGTTGTATGACTACGTGCAGGACCTGAAGGATCGCCACCTGCGCAAGTCGGTTCCACTCAACAAGGTCTGCTACGACAACAAGCTGGAGGTGGTCAAGCACGCACTGGGCCTGCATACCGCCGTGTCCCGCGTGCATGGCGGGCGGCTGAAGGCAAGTCGCGAAATCCGCGTGGCCAGCGTGTTCCGCCAGGCGCCGGCAGCGTTCCTGCGCATGATCGTGGTGCATGAACTGGCGCACCTGAAGGAAGCCGAGCACAACAAGGCCTTCTACCAGCTGTGCCAGCACATGGAACCGGATTACCTGCAGCTCGAATTCGATACCCGGCTGTTCCTGACCGAGCTGGCGCACCGCGCCGGTTGAAGCAGCCCGACGCCGCGCCGGGTACACTGCGCGCCCCCTTGAGGTTCCTGGCCCATGCTTCCCACCCGTCTCGACAAACGCCTGGCCGAGCTGCTCGGCTGCCCCCGCGGCGAGGCCCGCCGCTATATCGAGGGGGGATGGGTGCGCGTGGACGGCCAGGTGGTGGAACAGCCGCAGGCGCAGGTCACCACCGAGACGGTGGAGATGGATCCGCAGGCCCGCGACGAGAAGACCGAACGGGTCACCATGCTGCTGGCCAAGCCGGTCGACGCAGCCGCGCACACGCTGAGCGCGCTGGTTACCCCGCAGTCACAGAGTCCACTGGACCTCGGCAGCATCCGGCCGCTGCAGCGGCACTTCCACGGCCTGCAGCTGGCCGCCTCGCTGCCGGCCGCCGACAGTGGCCTGGTCGTGGTCAGCCAGGACCCGTTGATCATCTCCCATCTGCAGCAGCAACTGGCACGCACCGAACAGGAGTTCCTGGTCGATATCCAGGGCGAGCGGGCCCTGTGGGACGTGGCTCGCCTGCAGACCGGCCTGAAGGAAAACGGCCGCACCCTGCCCGGCTGCAAGATCAGCTGGCAGAGCGAGCAGCGCCTGCGCTTCGCGGGCAAAGGCCTGCACCCGCGCATGCTGCGCGAAGCCTGTGCCGGCGCCTCGATGCAGGTGCTGGCCATCCGTCGGCTGCGCATCGGGCGCGTGTCGCTGGGCAAGCTGGCCCCCGGCAGCTGGCGTTATCTGGGCAGCGACGAGCGGTTCTGAACCGGCACTGCACTGCGCGTGCACTGCCTGGGCGGTTACGATCCGTCCATGAGCGAACCTCTCCCCCTCTGGCGCCGGCTGTGCCGCGGCCTGGTCATCGTGCTGGCCCTGCTGGTGCTGCTGGTGGTGTCCGGACTCCTGCTGGCCGATCATCTGACGCCCAAAGCGCGCGGGGAAGCGTCCACTGTCCTGCCGCTGCAGGCAGGACAGACCCGGATCGACCGCGAGGTCAGCGCCCTGCAGGCCGCCCATCCCGGCAAGTCCGGCGTGGCGTTCCTGTCCGATGGCCTGGACGCCTTCGCCGCGCGTGCGGTGATCACCGAACGCGCCGGACGCAGCCTCGACCTGCAGTACTACATGTGGAACGATGACCTGATCGGCCATCTGATGGCGCGTGCCCTGCACGACGCCGCCGAGCGTGGCGTGCGCGTGCGGATCCTGCTTGATGACGTGAACGCGCAGGACAAGGACGCGTTGATGATGGCGCTGGACACCCATCCGAACATCGAGATCCGCCTCTACAACCCGTTCCGCAACCGGGACGGGATGTGGCGCCTGGTGGAGATGGTGCAGCGCTTCTTCTCGGTCAACCACCGGATGCACAACAAGAGCTGGATCGCCGACGGTCGCGTGGCGATCGTTGGCGGCCGCAACATCGGCGAGGAGTATTTCAGCGCACGGCCGGACGTGAACTTCCGCGACCTCGATCTGCTGGTCGCCGGTGAGGCGGTGGCCCAGGCCAACTCCGTGTTCGACGACTACTGGAACAGCGAGGCGGCAGTGCCGATCAGCGCGCTTGCCTTCCACACCCCGCAGCAACTGCGGCTGCTGATGCGTGAATCGGACAACGAAGCCCGGCTGGAGTCGGCAAGACCCTACCTGGCCGGGATAGCCGCTTCGCGCCAGCGCGTGCGCGCCAGCGCCGCACCGCTGCACTGGAGCGCAAACGTGCGCATCGTGTCCGATCCTCCGATGAAGCATCGTCGCGACGACCGGCACAACTGGCTGGTCACCGATCTGGTGCGCATGCTGACGACCTCGCAGCGCAAGGCGCTGCTGATCTCGCCGTACTTCGTGCCGGGCAATGAAGGCCTGGACGGCCTTTCGCGGATGAGCGAACGGGGTGTGCAGGTCGGTGTGGTCACCAATTCGCTGGCAGCGAATGACGTGGTGGCCGTGCACGGTGGCTACATGACCTACCGCCGGCCCCTGCTGCAGGCCGGCGTGCAGCTCTACGAACTTAAGGCCCACGGCAAGGCCAGCAGCTCGGGCCTGTTCGGCAGCAGCGGCGCCAGCCTGCATACCAAGGCGTTCGTGCTGGACGACCGCCACGGCTTCGTCGGGTCGTTCAACCTGGATCCACGGTCGGCGTACCTGAACACCGAGATGGGCGTCATTTTCGATGACCCGGTCCTGGCCGCCCAGCTCACCGATGAATACCTGCGCCTGGCCAGCCCGGAGCAAAGCTGGTGGCTGGCGCTGGACCCGGATGACCAGGTGCGATGGCTGGAGCGACAGCCGCCGCCGACGTGGACGACCACCGAGCCGGACAGCAGCCTGCGCCTGCGTACCTTCGCCAGGGTGATCAGCTGGCTTCCACTGGAGTCGCAGCTCTAGGGGCGCTCAGCCCGCCTCGTCGTGCGGGTCGTCGGCCAGTGTTTCGACGGCGCGCCCGTGGAGCCGCCGCCAGATCCACAGCAGGGCATGCGGTGGCGTGCCCGGCACCTGTTCCAGCCAGGCCAGCGCCTGGCTCTTGCCGATATGCCCGTGACGCGCCAAAAGGCTCGCCGCGGCGGCGGCGCGGGCGAAGCGCAGCGTACGTGGCAGTCCGCTGTCGGCATGGCTCGCCAACAACGCGGCGTGCACGGCCGGTGGCAGCTCCCAGGCCGCCGCGACCTGCTGCGCGACCTGCAGGGTGTGATGCCGCAGCAGCGCTTCGGCGGTCGGATAATCCAGCGGCACCTGCAGGGCCCGGGCTTCCTCCAGCAGCTGCCGCATGACCAGCGAAGCGCCCAGGCCCTGGGTGAGGCCGAGCCACTGAGCCGCGAACGGGTCCTGCTGGCTGACCGTGCGCGCGTGATCGGCTGCAGCGCGCGAGGACAGCAACGCATGCTCCCAGATGATGGTGCTGAACTGTGGGAACGCGTCGCAGTGCAGGTGCATCACCGGCTGCACCAGCACCGCGCTGATGATCTGGCGGATGCCTTCGGTACCCACCAGCGCGATCGCGCGCTGCAGGCTGTCCACCGGTCGCTCCTGCATGCGGAAGGCCGGACTGTTGGCGATGCGCAGCAGGTTGCCGGTCAGTACGGGATCCTGGCCGATGATCGCTGCGGTGGTCCGCGCCGAGGACTCCGGATCGTTGACCGTCTGGATCAGCTGCGGCAGCAGCTGCGGCCGTCGGGGCATCTGCCGCGCGCTCCAGTCGCGCGCCAGCAGGGCCTGCCGGGTGGCCTCCATCAAGGCCAGGTTGCAACCGGCCTGGCCGTCCAACGCCGGGTGCAGCGCCAGCGCGTAGAGGCCCGCATGCAGGCGCGCTTCAGCATCATCGTCCAGCGCTTCGGACTGGCCGGCGTCCACGGCGGCCGCGCGCGCGGCGGTGGACGGCTGCGCGGTCCCGGGCCGGGCGCTGCGCGGCTGAGCCCGACCGAACAACCGGGCCCACCAGCCCAACCGCACGAGGCCGCCGCTCACGGAGTCACGTCCGCATTGCCAGGCCGGCCGTACCGGCTGTCGATCTGCTGCACTGCCACGCCCCCCGTCCTGTGCGATGACGAACACCGCCGTGCATGCAGCATCGGCCGCAGCTTCAGGATCTTTAACCACCGGCGGGCGGCGCCCGCGCCCTGCACAGCGCTGGCCGGGGGAATGGACTAGAATGGCGCCGCGCGACCCGTCCCCGTACTGACGAAGTCGCTTTTTTTATTTCTGCACCCTTATTGTTGCTGGCATGTTCGAAGTGGTTAGCCGCAGTTCACGCCAACGGAGCCGCCATGTTATTCGAAACCCTCGCCACTACCGGTCACGAACAGGTCGTATTCTGCAACAACCCCAATGCCGGGTTGCGGGCCATCATCGCCCTGCATGACACCACGCTGGGGCCTGCCCTGGGCGGGGTACGCATGAGGCCCTACGCCACGACCGACGAGGCACTGGCCGACGTGCTGCGGCTCAGCCGCACGATGACCTACAAGAATGCCCTGGCCGGTCTCAATGTCGGCGGCGGCAAGGCGGTGATCATCGGCGACCCGCGCACCGACAAGACCGAGGTGCTGCTGCGTGCGTTCGGCCGCCAGGTCGACGCACTGGGCGGCCGCTACATCACGGCCGAGGACGTGGGCACCGACGTCAACGACATGGAGAACATCTACCTGGAAAGCCAGTTCGTCACTGGCGTGCACCAGGTACATGGCGGTTCCGGCGATCCGGCCCCCTTCACCGCCTACGGCGCGCTGCAGGCCCTGATGGCCTCGCTGCAGGCCAGGCTGGGCCATGAAGAAGTCGGCAAGACCAGCATCGCCGTGCAGGGGTTGGGCCACATCGGCATGGAACTGGTCAAGCTGCTGCGCGACCGCGGCGCCAAGCTCTACGTGACCGATCTGGACGCCACGCTGGTGGACCGTGCGGTGTCCGAGTACGGTGCCGAAGCAGTCAAGCCGGACGAGATCCACGAGGTCAACGCCGACGTGTTCGCGCCCTGTGCGCTGGAAGGCGCGATCAGCCTGGATGTGCTGCCGCGCCTGAAGGCCGGCATCATCTGCGGCACCGCCAACAACCAGCTGGCCAGTCCGGAAGTCGGTGACGAGCTGCACGCGCGCGGCATCCTGTACGCGCCTGACTACGCGGTCAACGCCGGCGGGGTGATGAACGTCTCGCTGGAGATCGACGGCTACAACCGCGAACGTGCGATGCGCCTGATCCGCAGCATCTATCACAACCTGGGACGCGTCTTTGCGCTCTCCCAGCGCGAGAACATCGGCCCGCAGCGCGCCGCCGACCGTATCGCCGAAGCCCGCATCCAGTCGATCGGCAGACTCAAGCTGCCGATGGGACGTGCCACGCCACGCCTGGGCGACCTGCGCGCAGGATGATCGTGCGCGCCGGGCGTGGGCCGGCGCTACTGCCCGGCCCCGCCGACAAACAACCACGCGCTGGCGCGATCAGAACCCGGTGGCGTAGCGCAACGCCGCCTGCGACACATCAAGGCCACCGCCGAAACGCTGGTCATACCCCAGCGACAGGCGGCCGCTGCGACCCAGGCCCGCCTCCAGCGCCACGCCCGCCAGGCCGGAAGTACGCGGCAGCGACATGCCCATCAACGGTGCCCATGCCTCCACCCCGGTGAAGCTGGCCTGCGCATCAAAACCGTCCGCGCCGAGCTCCTGCTGCCACTCCGTGTAACCACGCACCGACCAGCGCGCCCAACTGCGCTCCGCGCGCAGCCCCACCATCGCCAGACTGCGGCGCGCCACGCTGTCTTCCATGCGCAGGCCGAATCCGAACCCGCCCCGCTCGGCGAAGCCATCCGAACGCACCTCCACCTGGCTGGCGCCCACGTAAGGCGTCAGTGCCGCACGTGCACTTCCGAAGCGCAGCCCTGATTCCACACTCGCACTGGTGAACCGGCCCCCGTACTGCGCACCGGCACCGACGACCTGCGCACCGAGCAGCAACTGCCGCTCCACCTCACGCTGGAACTGTCCCACCCCGAGCTGCGCCAGCGCATAGCCACGCCCGTGGCTCCAGCCTGCATACAACTGGCCCTGGGCCTGGCGATCACGCCCCTGCCCGCCCGCATCCCGGCCCCTCGCACTGCTGCGGACCTCGCCGAACGCCACGCCCAGCACGCCGTTGCCGGCGAACGCACTCTCCTGCCCGATCATCCAGCCATCGGTCTGCGCAGCGTTGCCGGCAAAGTTGCCCTGTCCCGCAGCACCCAGTCCACTCTGCCACGCGCCACGCAGCGCGGGCGTCGCCTGCAACTCGCCGAACCGCGTGGCCACCGCACGGCGACTCATGTCCACGCTGTCGAACGTCGCCTGCGCCGCCAGCGCGTGGGCCTTGCCCGACAGGCTGTCCAGACTGGCCGCCAGTCCGCTGATGCCACCGCCGGTCCGCTGCAGGTCACCGGCTGCCTCGGCGAATGCACTGCCCTGCAGCGCCGCATCGGCGTCCAGCAGTTCGAATGCGCGCTCGACCCGCTCGGCCGATCCCATCGTCCGGCTGTCCAGCGCGGCTGCATTCGCCGCCGCCACGACGCTGATCCGGGTCAGCTCCAGCCACGCCGTGGTGCTGTCGTAGCTGTACGCCGACTGCAGCAACGTGACCCCGTTCTGGCCGACCGCCGCCCGGTTGAACTGCCCGCTGAGGCCGCCCTGCGCGCGCAGCAGGGCCTGCCGCGATCCATCCACCGGGACATAGCCGGTGACCGCGTTGTTGACCAGCACGCCACCGCCCTGCAGCGTGGCGGTGCCGGTCACCTGCAGCGCGTTCACCCCCAGCGCCACCATCAGCTGCGCGCCGTCACGCTGGATGTAGTTGCCTTCGATGGTCGCGTCGGCGTTGGTACTGGTCAGGATCACGCTGGCGCCGTTGTCGACGTTGCCGATCACCCGCGTCGTTCCATTCATGAACTGCAGTGCAGCGCCGCTGGGATTGCCGGTCTGCGCGACGGTGGTGACGCTGGACGTGATCGAGGCGCCCCCGCGCAGGGCCAGCGTGCCCTGCTCGATACGCGTGGCCCCCGTGTACGTACTGCGTCCGGCCAGCCCGAGCGAACCGACGCCCTGCTTGACCAGGCCGCCGTTGCCACTGAGATCGTTGCGCCAGACCGAGTCCAAGCCCAGCTGGTTCACGTTGACCGACAGGTCGCCCCAGTCCAGGCGGCCCGGGCCGTCGACCGCCTTGGCCACATTGAGCAGACCGTTGCCGAACACGGGATCCACGCCGCTTGCGCCGAGGTCGGTGGCCGTGCCCAGCAGGGTCTGCCGCACCAGGTCGTTGCTGAAATACGGATAGCGCTGCCAGACCAGCGCGGCCGCGCCGGACACCAGCGGGGCAGCGTAGGAGGTGCCCCAGCCGTAGTAATAGGTTGCCGCCTGCGTGGTGGCCTGGGGATCGGGGTAGACCGCCGTACCGGGCGCCGCCAGGCAGTAGCTCGCCGCCTCGCCACAGGCATTGGCATAGCTGGCCAGCTGGGTCGGTTCAACGGTATCGACGGCGGTCACCGCCAGCCAGCCGCGGGCAAGATCCGCCGCCGGCAGGCCACCCCCGGCACCCGGGCGGCTGGGCAGCGCGGCCATGTTCGAGGGGTTCGACCGCCCTTCATTACCGGTGGCGAACACCACCAGCCCGCCGTTGTCGACGATGAAGGGTCGGTACTCCGCTGCGATCGCCGCGGTGGTGGTGGTGTCGGTCCAGTACAGCCCACCCCAGGAATTGTTCATGATGCGCACGCCGGCGTTGATCAGGTCGCGGTGGACCGGAGCCAGACCGATCCCGCCACTGACTTCGTTGCCGCTGCCGCTGCCATCGTCGCTTGGGCGTTTGTCGGCGATGATGCGGGCCGACACGATCTGGGCTTCCGGCGCCACCCCGACCTGGGTCCCGGCATAGCTGCCCCCGGCCGCGAGCATCGCCACGGTCGTGCCGTGCCCGACCACGTCATCGCGGGACAGATCGTTGACTGCAGGATCAACGTAGGCGTAGCTGGCCGCCACGCGCCCGCCAAACGCCGGATGGGCACGGTTGACGCCGGAGTCGACGATGCCGATCCGCACGCCTTGACCGGTGAGGCCGGTTCCCAGTGCATTGACGGCCGTGAGGTGCCCCTGCTTGCCCGGTTGGGCCGGATCGGCCGGCGGGACCACCGGCGGCGGAATGACCGGTGGCGGCGTGACCGGTGGTGGTGGCGTCGGCGGCTGGGTGGGGGGAGGCGTCGGCGTCGGCGGACCGCCGCGGACATTGCCACCGCCCCCGCCTCCACAGGCGGTCAATGCGATCGCCAGTGCCATGGCCAGCGTCGTCTTCACGCTTGCCTGCGTATTCACCTGCGCCTGTTTCATCCCTGCATCCCCGTCGAGGTTGTTCCGTAACACGATGGCTGTTGGCCGGCCTGCTGCGATCATCCGGCGATCCGGGGCACCGCCTATACTTGGTGTCCCCCACGCAGTCTGCCGGGATTTGCGTCACCGTTAAACGGCCGCGCGTCTCCTTTTCCGAATTTGCTCACGCAACAACGAGATTGCCCATGTCCAACATTGTCATCGCCGCCGCCAAACGCACCGCCATCGGCTCCTTCCTCGGCCAGTTCAACGGCGTTCCCACCCCGACCCTGGGCGCGGCGGCGATCGCTGCTGCGCTCGAGCAGTCCGGCGTGCCCGCCGCTGATGTCACCGAAGTCATCATGGGCTGCGTGCTGCCTGCCAACCTGGGCCAGGCGCCTGCGCGCCAGGCGGCGATTGCGGCCGGTGTGCCGCTGTCCACCGGTGCGACCACCCTCAACAAGGTCTGCGGTTCGGGCATGAAAGCGATCATGCTCGGCCATGATCTGATCAAGGCGGGCTCGGCACGGGTCATCGTGGCCGGCGGCATGGAATCGATGTCCAACGCACCGCATCTGCTGCCCAACTCGCGCACCGGAAATCGCTTCGGCAATTTCCAGGCCGTGGACCACATGGCCCACGACGGCCTGGTCAACGCATACGACGGCAAGGCGATGGGCGAATTCGCCGAGCTGGCGGTAGACAAGTACCAGTTCAGCCGCGAAGAGCAGGACGCCTATGCCATCGAGTCGGTGAAGCGCGCGCAGGCAGCGCAGGCCAACGGCGCATTCGCCGCCGAGATCACGCCGGTGAAGGTGGCCGGCCGCAAGGGTGAGGTCGAGGTATCGATCGACGAACAGCCGACCCGCGCCGATATCGCGAAGGTCCCTACCCTGCGCCCGGCATTCAAGAAAGACGGCAGCGTCACCGCCGCCAGTTCGTCGAGCATTTCCGATGGCGCCGCTGCGGTCGTCCTTCTGTCCGAAGACGATGCGGCTGCGCGCGGCCTGCAGCCCCTGGCCCGCATCGTGGCCCATGCCACGCATTCGCAGCAGCCGGAATGGTTCACCACCGCCCCCATCGGCGCCATCCACACTCTGCTGCAGAAGGCGGGCTGGACGCTGGCCGATGTGGACCTGTTCGAGGTCAACGAAGCGTTCGCCGTGGTGGCGATGGCGCCGATGCGCGAACTCGGCATTCCGCACGAACGGCTGAACGTCAACGGCGGTGCCTGCGCGCTGGGTCATCCCATCGGTGCCTCCGGTGCCCGTCTGGTGGTGACGCTGGTGCACGCGTTGCGCAGCCGCGGAGGCAAGCGCGGCATCGCAACGCTGTGCATCGGCGGCGGCGAAGCGACGGCCATTGCCATCGAATTGATTTAATTGGGTTTAACCTCGGTTTCGCAAAAATGAATGCGGGATCGCTTGACAGCCAATCGTGGCTTGTCATCATGTTGACGGCGCGCAACTGCGCGTTGCCTATCTAACGACGACGAGGATTCACCAAATGAGCATCAACAAGCTGCTGGTTGCTATGTCCCTGGCCCTGGCCCTGGCTGCCTGCTCGAAGCAGGAAGCTGCCCAGGACGCCGCTGCTTCGGCCAACGAAGCCGCCACCGAAGCCCAGGCTGCTGCTGACCAGGCTGCCGCTGCTGGTTCGGCCACCGCCGACGCCGCTCAGCAGGCTGCTGACACCGCCGCTACCGCCGCTGACGCTTCGGCCGACGCTGCCGGTGCCGCCGCTGGCGCCGCCACCGACGCTGCTGCCGACGCTGCTGCTGATTCGGCCAAGGCCGCTGAAGGCACCGCTGAGCAGGCCAAGGACGCTGCTGAAGAAGCCAAGAAGTAATAACTTCTTTCTTCAAGCTGTTCTGAAGAAGCCGCTGGTTCGCCAGCGGCTTTTTCTTTGCCTGCCGTTCGGGTAGCGAACGGGTGGGATCCCCGGGCCGCAGGTAGGGTCGACCCATGGTCGACCGCTTTGGGCGGGTTTGATGGC
>JAZBLM010000105.1:0-11113 GCA_037033225.1 Pseudomonadota bacterium | reverse complement strand
CGGCCGGGGCCGTCATCTACGGGGCTGCGGGCGTTATCGCCAGGGATTGGGGTGACGGCCAGCGGCCGTCACTACCGGGGCTGCGGTCAGGCGTGGCCGCCTACCGATGGGCTTTCCCTCTCCTGCTTTTCCAGTTCGCGGGCTACCGCTTCCGGCGAGCGGGTGTAAGGCGCCAGCCGAGCGTAGAAGGCAGGTACGACAAACAGAGACAGGAAGGTCGACAGGGTGACGCCGAAGATGATCACCACGCCGATGGTGCCCCGGCTGGCCGAGCCCGGGCCGCCGGCCACCACCAGCGGGATCGCGCCCACCACGGTGGCGATCGAGGTCATCAGGATCGGCCGCAGCCGGACCCGTGCCGATTCGATGATCGCTTCGCGCACGGTCCGGCCCTCATCGCGCAGCTGGTTGGCGAATTCCACGATGAGGATGCCGTTCTTCGCTGCCAGCCCGACCAGCATGACGATGCCGATCTGACTGAACAGATTCACCGTCCCCCCGCTCACCCACAGCCCGACCAGCGCGCCCAGCACCCCCAGCGGCACCGTCAGCATGATCGTCAGCGGATGGATGAAGCTCTCGAACTGTGCGGCCAGTACCAGGTACACCACCAGCAGCGCCATCGCGAAGGTCAGCAGCACCGCACCGCCCGAGCTCTGGTATTCGCGGGATTCACCCTTCCAGCTCACCTGTGCGTGCTGCGGCAGCTCTTCGCGCGTCACGTCCTGCGCCCAGGTGATCGCCTCGCCCAGCGGATAGCCGGGTGCCAGGCCTGCGCTGATGGTGATCGAACGCAGGCGGTTGAAGCGGTTCAAGCTGCCCGCTTCAGCCATCTCGCTGAGCGTGACCAGGTTGGACAGCGGCACCAGCTCGCCGGAGGCCGAACGCACCCGGATCGCGGCCAGGTCGGCCGGGCTTGCCCGCCCCTCGCGCCCGGCCTGCACCAGCACGTCGTATTCTTCGCCGTTGTCGACGAAGGTCGTCACGCGTCGGGAACCCATCATGGTTTCCAGCGCCGAACCCACTTCGGTGACCGACACGCCCAGGTCCGCCGCACGCTGGCGATCGATGTTGACGCGCATCTGCGGGCGGGTTTCCTTGTAGTCCGAGTCAACGCCCACCAGGCCCGGATTGTCGGCCATGCGCAGCAGGATGCGATCGCGCCACTGGGCGATCTCTGCATACTCCGGTCCGCCGAGCACGATCTGGAATGGCTGTCCGCCACTACGCACCAGCCCCCCACCGACCTGGGCGCGCACGCGCACGCCACTGAGGGTATCGAGCTCCTTCTGCAGCTGGTCGGCGACATCGGCGGTGTCTTCCCCGCGCTGCCGCCAGGGCTGCAGGAACACGCTGACCCGGCCGGTATGCATTTCCTCGCTGGATCCCCAGCCACCGGGCACGCGCGGGTTGGCGCGGACGATCGGCTTGTCCGGTCCGACATGCGGGGCGAGCAGCGCTTCGACCTGCTGCACCTGCTGCACCGTGTAATCGAAGCCGGCGCCTTCCGGCCCGTCGATCATGATCTGGAACGAGCCGCGGTCCTCGGCCGGGGCGAGCTCGGAGGGCAGGTACTTCATCAGCAACCAGCTGGCCACCAGCGCCAGCACCATCACCACCAGGTAGATCCAGGTGCGGTCCACGTGCCGGTCCAGCACAGTGCCATAGCCGCGGGCGAGCCGGTCCAGGTTGCGGTTGACCAGCCCGTGCAGGCCGCGAGGCGCATGCCCCGTGTGCGGCTTGAGCAGCTTGGACGCCATCATCGGGGTCAGTGTCAGCGCCACGAACGCCGACAGCGCCACCGCAGCGGCCAATGCCACCGCCAGTTCGCGGAACAGCCGCCCGGTGTTGCCTTCCAGGAACCCCACCGGCAGGAAGACCGCCACCAGCACGGCGGTCGTGGCGATCACGGCGAAGGCGACCTGCGCGGTGCCGCGCTTGGAGGCCACCAGCGGCGGCTCGCCCAGGTCGATGCGCCGCTGCACGTTTTCCACCACCACGATGGCGTCGTCCACCACCAGTCCGATGCAGAGCACCAGCGCCAGCAGGGTCAGCAGGTTGATCGAGAAATCGAACGCATACAGCGCGATGAACGCTGCGACCAGGCACACCGGCACGGTCACGGCGGGGATGAGTGCGGCGCGGAAACTGCCGAGGAACAGCCAGATCACCAGCAGCACCAGCAGCATCGCCTCGACCAGCGTTGCGTAGACCCGGTCCACCGCTGCTTCGATGAAGGTGGTGTTGTCGAACGTCACCGCGATCTGCGTACCCTGCGGCAGGGTTTCGGCGATGAGATCGGCCTGCGCACGGGCCAGGCGGGTCACGTCCAGCGCGTTTGCGGTGGAGGTCTTGACGATGCCCAGGCCCACGCCCGGCTCGCCGTTGCTGCGGTAATAGGCACGGCGTTCGGCCGAAGCCAGCTCGATCCTGGCTACGTCGCCCATGCGCACCACGTAACCATCGCTGCCCTTGCCCAGCGGGATGGTCGCGAAGTCTTCCGGCTTCACGTAGTTGCGCTCCACGCGCAGGGTGAAGTCGCGGTCGGCCGATTCAATCCGGCCCGCCGGCAGCTCCACATTCTCGTTGCGCAGCGCAGTCTCCACGTCGCCGGTGGTCAGGCCGCGTGCGGCCAACTGGTCGCGGTCCAGCCAGATGCGCATGGCATAGCGCTGGCGCCCACCGATGCGCACCTGCGATACACCGTCCAGGCTGGCGAAGCGGTCCACCACGTAGCGCTCGGCATAGTCGCTGAGCGCGAGTGTGTCCATGCTCGAGGACGACAGATTGAACCAGATGATGGCCTCGTCGTCGCTGTTGGCCTTCTCGATCTCCGGCGCCCGTGCCTCATCGGGCATGCGGTCGGCCACGCCGCTGACCGCGTCGCGTACATCATTGGCCGCCGCCTCGATGTCGCGATTGCTGGTGAACTCCAGGCTGATCTGCGCGCGACCATTGGTGCTGCGCGCGTTGATCATGTCGATGCCTTCGATGCCGGACAGCGAGTCTTCCAGCACCTGGGTGATCCGGCTTTCGATGACCGCCGCCGATGCCCCGGGATAGTCCACCGATACCGACACGACCGGCGGATCGATGGCCGGCAGCTCCCGGAGGGTCAGGCGACTGAAGGACATGATGCCCAGCACGATCAGCAGCAGGCTCATCACCACGGCGAATACCGGCCGCTGGATGGAGATGTTGGAAAGCTTCATCCGCCGTTACCGGCCGCTGCAACCGGCGCGCCCGCCGCTGGCGTGGCCGCTGGCGGCGGCAGGGTTTCCGGTTCCGGCGCACCCACCGGGGCGACCGCGCGGGCGTCCACCTTCAGCCCCGGCCGCAGCTTGCCGGTACCGTCCACCACGATGCGCTCACCGGCCTCGATGCCCTGTCTCAGTTCCACCACGCCGGCGCGGCGCGCACCGGTGACCACATCGGCGCGCTCCACTGTGCTGTCCGCCTTCAGCCGGTACACGAAACTGTCGCGGCCGACCTGCACGACGGCGATTTCCGGCACCACCAGGGCCTGCCGTTCCGGGCGATAGATGCGCACGTCCAGCAGCATGCCCGGTCGCAGTGCGTGGTCGCCATTGGCGAAGTCGGCGCGCACGGTGACCGCGCGGGTGGCCGGGTCGACCCGCGCATCGATCGTGGTCACCTCGCCCTCGAAGGTACGACCGGGCCAGGCAATGCTGGTGGCGTCCACCTTGTTGCCGTTGGCCAGCGAGGACAACTCGGCTTCGGGCACCTGGAAGTCCACGTACATGCGCTCGATGTCGTCCAGCGTGGCGATGGCCGTGGTCGGCGTCACCAACGAACCGGGGCTGACCTGGCGGAGGCCGAGCACGCCGGCAAAGGGCGCGCGCACGCGACGGTCGCCGATCTCCGACTGCATCTCCGCCACGCGCGCTTCAGCGGCATCGCGGATGGCCTTCTGGCTGTCCAGGGTGGAACTGGCGACCAGCCGCTGCTGCGCCAGCTCGCGCTGGCGACGGTACAGCTGGTCGGCTTCGGCGAAGGTCGCCTGGGCCTGGGTCAGCGCGGCCTGCTGGGCCAGCCCGCGCAGCGTCACCAGCTGCGCGCCGGCGGCCACCTGCTGGCCACTGTCGAAATGCACCTGTTCGATGATCTCGCTGACCTTCGCCGTGATGGTCACCGATTCGCGCGCCTTGGCAGTGCCCAGCGCCTGCAGCGTATCGCTCCAGGCAGCGGATTCCACGACCTGGGCGGTGACCGGCACGGCGGCGCCCTGGCGGCGCACCGCTTCCGGTTCGTCACTGCAGCCAGTCAACAGCAGGGCCAGCCCCGTGGCCGCGCCCATTGCGATACGTCCGAACATTGAGTTACCTGCCTACTGCATGACCGGCGAGTGTAGGCGGCGCCACGCGAAGGGAGTATGTGCCAAGCGTTTACCGGAACGCCCCGGGCCTGCGGTGGCAGCGGGAACCATTTCCGTGCAAGGGTGCGGGCACGGGTGTCGTCGTGTATCGGGATGTGTCGCCATCGCAGTTCCGGCGAAGCCCGACCGGCGCCCCCGCAGGGCAGATCAGGAGGTAATGGTCTGTGTCAGCGATTCCCAGCTGGGGGGCTCGGGCCACTGCGCGGCCTGGTTGCCTTCCAGCACCCGGCGCAGGTCGCGCGGGTCGATCTGCGGGGCCAGCACATGGACCAGCTCCAGCGCGTAATCGCGCAGCACCCGGTCACGCGGCAGCACGGCCCAGGCAACGCATTCGGCGATCGGGGCGGGCGCGACCCAGGCCCGCAGATCGTGGTCGGCGGCGCTGATCGCCATCTCGGCCAGCAGTCCCACGCCGACCCCGCTGCGTACGTACGTCTTGATCAGGTCAGCATCCAAAGCGGTCAGCGCGATGTCCGGCTCGAGCCCTGAGCCGGCGAACGCACGCTGGAGCGAGGAGGCCGGCCGCGTGGACGATTCGTAGCTGACCAGGGGATGGCGGGCCAGCGCGGCCAGGTCCGGTGCATGTCCGGCACGGTCCAGCGGGTGTCCCTTCGGCACGAGAATCAGCCGTCGCCACCGGTACAGCGGCACGGCGATGCCGGCGGATGGTTCGCCGCCAGCGGTACTGATGATCGCGATGTCCGCGTCGCCCTGGCTGAGCAGGTCCAGCGCATCGCTTTCGGCAGCCTGCTGCAGGTGCACCGTGACCTGCGGGTACGCCTGCTTGATGCGTGCCACCGCCGGTGGCAGCACGAAACGCGCCTGGGTGTGGGTGGTGGTCAGCACCAGCTGGCCCTGGCTTTCGCGGCGCTGGTTGGCTGCGTAGGTCCGGATGTTGTTGGCCTCGGCCAGCACCGCGCGGCTGCGGCTGATCACTTCCACGCCGGCGGGGGTGACCGACTCCAGGCTGCGTCCGCGCCGGACGAACAGAAGGAAGCCCACCTCGTCTTCCAGCTGCTTGAGCTGCTTGGACAGCCCGGGCTGCGTGGCGTGCACGCGCGAGGCGGCCAGGGTGATGTTCAGCTCGGCGTCGGCGATGGCGACCAGGTAGCGCAGCTGGGTCAGCGTCATGGCGTGGCGGGGTGGGAGGAATGGATCCCACTGTAGGTCAATTGCCCTCACCAACATATAACTAGACGTTGTTTATGAAAGGTATCTGGTCATTTCCTGCGGTCATATGCCGGCGCTACGGTCAGCCGGCGAGGGCGGAAAGGGTTCCGTCCACCGCCCTTCCCCACGCCGCGATCGCGGCGCCCTTCTCTGGAGTGCTCCCATGGCCCTGTACGAGTCGATCCTCGACACCGTCGGCAATACCCCCATCGTCAGGCTGCAGCGACTGGCACCCCCGCAGGTGCGCCTTTATGCCAAGGTCGAATCGTTCAATCCGGGCGGCTCGGTCAAGGACCGGCTGGCGCTGGCGATCGTGCTGGATGCCGAACAGCGCGGCCTGCTCAAGCCGGGTGACACCATCGTGGAGGCAACCTCCGGCAATACCGGCGTGGCGCTTGCCATGGTCGCCGCGGCGCGCGGCTACAGGTTCGTCGCCACGATGGTGGAGACCTTCTCCATCGAGCGACGCAAGCTGATGCGCGCCTATGGCGCGAAAGTGATCCTGACGCCGGCCGCCGAACGCGGCAGTGGCATGGTGCGCAAGGCCGCCGAGCTGGCCGAGCAGCATGGCTGGTTCCTGGCCAGCCAGTTCGCCAACCCGGCCAACCCCGCCTACCACCGCAGCACCACCGCTGCGGAGATCCTGCGCGACTTCGCCGGCCAGCGGCTGGACTACTTCGTCAGTGGCTGGGGCACCGGCGGCACCCTCACGGGTGTGGGCGAGGTGCTGAAGGTGGCGCGCCCGCAGACCCGCATCGTGGCGACTGAACCGGCAGGTGCGGCCCTGCTGAAGGGCGATGAGTGGAAGCCTCACAAGATCCAGGGCTGGACGCCGGACTTCGTGCCGGACGTGCTCAACCGCGGGGTGGTGGATGAGCTGCTGACGGTCAGCGACGAGCAGGCCGTGGACACCGCACGCCGCCTGGCGGCAGAGGAAGGCCTGTTCGTGGGCATTTCTGCCGGGGCGACGATGGCCAGCGCGCTGGACATCGCGCAACGCGCCGAACCCGGCTCGGTCATCCTGGCGATGTTGCCTGACACCGGGGAGCGCTACTTCTCCACGCCCCTGTTCGCGGACGTGAACGAAGGTTCCGACGACGACTGGCTGGCGGGCCTGCCCTGACCACCCCACGCTTTGCGGCAGCGCCTGGCCACGCTCGGCAGAGTGCCCAGGCCGCAAAACCGTTCAGTTCCTGTTCGCAGTATGTGAGACGGTCATGACGCAGCCTGCATGCGGCCCCGGTTACGGTACGCCATGCAACGCAGGTCGTTGCGCCGTTGAAACGCCAGCCAGGAGAAGGACGCATGAAGATCGAAGTGTGGCAGGGAGACATCACGACCCTTGCGGTGGATGCGATCGTCAATGCGGCAAATGAATCCCTGCTGGGCGGTGGCGGCGTCGACGGTGCCATCCATGCCGCCGCAGGCCCCCACCTGATGGAAGATTGCCAGCGCTTGCCGCAGCTGCGCCCCGGTGTGCGCTGTCCCACCGGCGAAGTGGTCGCCACCGATGCGCACGATCTCCCGGCCCGCTTCGTACTGCATACGGTCGGTCCGGTGTGGCACGACGGCCAACGCGACGAACGCGCGCTGCTCGCCAACTGTTACTGGAAGTCGCTGCAGCTTGCCGAAAAGCTCGGTGCGCGCTCCATCGCGTTTCCGGCCATCAGCTGCGGGGTGTATGGCTACCCGCTTTACCGCGCGGCCGAAGTGGCTGCGACCGAAACGCTGGCATGGCAGCGCAGCCATCGTGAACCGCGCCGCATCATCCTGGTGGCGTACAACACCGCGACCTTCAAGGCCTATCAGCAGGCGCTGTCGGCAGCTGGCCAAGGCGCGGACGAGGAAAGCGAATCGTCGTCACGCGTGGCCAGTCCGGGATTGTCGGCACAGGCCATGATGGCCGCATTCTGAGCGCGACCGGCTGAGGCCGGAAGCAGCCGGCGTGAGCCGGCTCTAGAGAGGGTACCTGGACGGATCGAGCCGGCGTGAGCCGGCCCTTCCGCGCCTGGTCGCACTTACGGTTCTTCGACGCTGGGCACCGCAACGTCGGTAGCTGCCGCCGCCGCATCACGCACCGCCATCTCACCGCTGCCTGCACTGATCCGCAGCTGCACGAGTGCCTGGTTTTCTTCCAGGCTGGCGACCTTCAGCTGGTAACGACCGGCCGGAAGCCGGGTCTCCAGACGCGCATTGGTCCCGCTGCCGCCGTCGTCATCTTCCAGCTCCACCGCCCCACCGGTCAGGTGCAGCGTGGTGTCCACCTGGTCGGAGACGGCGTCGATCCGCACCGCACCCGCCTGCGGCATCTCCAGCACGAAGCGACGCTCGCCGTCATCGCGCGACAGCAGTACCTGTGCGTTGGCACCGACGGTCAGCGTGGTGCCATCGGTGGTGACCACCGCGCTGGCCAGCGCGGTGTTCTTGACGTCCAGGCGGAACTGCCCGCTGCCTTCGTTCTCCAGCGCGGCCACGCCGATCTCGTAGGTACCGGCTTCCAGCATCACGCTGAGGCGGGAATTGGTCGAACTGCCACCGTCATCGTCTTCTTCCTCGACGTTCGGGCCTTTCAGGTCGAGCACCGTGTCGAACGCATCGGACGTCAGGTTGATCTGGTACAGGCCCGCCTTCTCGACCTGCAGGGTGTAGGTCTGGCGCTGGGAACCCAGCAGGTCCAGGATCTGGCCGCCATTGACCAGCGGCTTGCCGTCGTAAGGCACCACTTCAGTGGCCTGGAGACGGTAGGGACCGTAGGCGTCGGCGCCGTCGCCATTGACCGCGATGCGATAACGCCCCGCCCCCTCGGCACGGAACGTGACCTCCAGCGGGCTGCCTTCAGAGCGTTCGCCGCGGGTGACCAGGGTGCCGTCGTCGCGGAACACCGAAATCGCACCCGACAGGGAGCCGGCCAGCTTCAGCGACACGGCCTGCTTGTCCTTGAGCTGCATCGAATAGAGCTGGTACCGGCTGCCGTCGCTGAAGCTCAGCGCGCTGGCGGTCGTGATCTCGCCGGCGACCGCCTTGTCGAAGTCGAGCGTCGTCGCCTTGCTGCCGTCGGCAGCGTCCGCCTGCTGTCCGCAGCCGCCCAGCGCCAGCGCGAGGCTGGCAGCCAACAGTGTCTTTGCAAAACGCCTGGTGATTCTCCCTGGCCCAACATTTCAGAGGCCGCAGAGTGGCCATGCCCCGGGCAGGCGACACGATAGCGGAAAAAAAAACGCCGGCACATGGCCGGCGCTCTTTTTCATCGATGGAACCGCTGTATCAGCCGTTCCACTTGCCCAGGGCAGCCTGGCCGTTTTCCTTGGCACGCTCGTACACGGTCTTCTGCGCAGCAGCGTAGTTGCCCTTGGTGTCCTTGCCCCACAGTGCCAGCGCAGCCTGCTGCATCGCACGCCCATAGGAGAAGGACAGCGGCCACGGCAGATTGCCCATCTGGTTCATGGCGTTGAGGTGAGCGGTGGACTGCTCGTCGCTCTGGCCGCCGGACAGGAAGACCACGCCCGGCAGGATCGCCGGCACGGTGCTCTTCAGGCACATGACGGTGGATTCGGCCACTTCCTCGACGTCGGCCTGCTCTTCGCAGTCCTTGCCGGAGATGACCATCGACGCCTTCAGGATCGTGCCCTCCAGCAGCACGTTCTGCTGGTACAGCGCATCGAACAGCGAACGCAAGGTGGCTTCGGTGACTTCGTAGCAGGTCTCGATGTCGTGGTCGCCGTCCATGATCACTTCCGGCTCGACCATCGGCACCAGACCGCATTCCTGGCACAGCGCCGCATAGCGGGCCAGCGCATGGGCGTTGGATTCAATGCAGGTGCCCGACGGAATGCTTTCACCGATATTGATGACCGCGCGCCACTTGGCGAAACGTGCACCCAGCTTGTAGTACTCCTGCAGACGCTCGCGCAGGCCGTCCAGGCCTTCGGTGACCAGCTCGCCCGGGCAGCCAGCCAGCGGGTGGGCGCCCTTGTCGACCTTGATGCCCGGAATCATGCCGTTGTCGGACATGTACTTGGCGAACGGCACGCCGTCCTTCGTCGACTGACGGATGGTCTCGTCGAACAGGATCGCGCCGGAAATGTGCTCGTTGAGCTTCGGCGTGGTCAGCAGCAGCTCGCGGTAGGCGCGACGGTTTTCTTCGGTGTTCTCCACGCCGACGCTGGCGAAGCGCTTGGCGATGGTGCCGGTGGATTCGTCGATCGCGATGATGCCCTTGCCCGGGGCGACCATGGCCTGGGCGGTTTCAGCCAGCTGTTCGATGCTCATGTATTTCCTGTGGCGGGTGCGGGAAAACCACGATTATAGCCCGCCCACCCCGTGACCTTGGCGTGCACTTGCGCTGTAAGCGATTCCAGCGGAAATGCCGGCACGGAGCGGCGCGAACGCGCCGCCCCTGTCGGTTTGCGGCCCTGTGCCGCCCGTTGCAGCCAGCTGAAGCCGGCTCTCCAGAAGGGAGCCGGCGCGGTGCTGCTTAGAGATCGCCCAGGCCGCTGGCACTGCCATTTGCGCCCACTTCCAGCAGACGCAGGGTGTTGGTCGCCCCATGGGTTTCCATGTGCTCGCCGCTGGTGAACACCACGCGGTTGCCCGCCTCCAGCAGGCCGGCTTCGGCCAACAGGCGGATGGCACCGCGCGCGGCCTCGCGCGGGGTCAGGCCACGGCTGTCGAAGTTGATCGGGAAGACGTCGCGCATCAGCGCCATCTGGCGGCGCGCCCCGTCGTGGCGGGTCACCGCGAACACCGGCGCGGACGCGCGGAAGCGCGAAAGATAGCGTGCCGTGCCGCCGGATTCGGTCATCGCCACGATCGCGCGCACGCCCACGTGCTGGGACAGGAACATCGTGGCCATGGCGATGGCCTGGTCAGCGCGCTCCAGGTTGCGCGGCGACGCACCGAAGTCCGTTTCGGTCTGGAACTGGCGCTCGGCACCCAGGCAGATGCGTGCCATCGCTTCCACCGCCTTGACCGGGTACGCACCCGCAGCGGTTTCGGCCGAGAGCATCACCGCGTCGGTGCCGTCGATGACCGAGTTGGCCACATCCAGCACTTCGGCACGGGTCGGGATCGGGCTTTCCACCATCGACTGCAGCATCTGGGTGGCGGTGATCACCACCTTGTTCTGCGCCAGCGAGGCCTTGATGATCTTCTTCTGCAGGCCCGGCAGTTCGGCGTCGCCGATCTCCACGCCCAGATCGCCACGCGCCACCATCACCACATCGCTGGCGTCGACGATTTCTTCCAGGTTCTCGATGGCTTCGGTGCGCTCGATCTTCGATACGAGTGCGGCGTAGCAACCGTGCGATTCGGCGATGCGGCGGGCATCGTTCATGTCCTGCGCATTGCGGCAGAACGACACCGCAATGAAGTCCACGCCGATCTTGGCGACGATGCCGATCAGTTCCTTGTCACGCTCGGTCAGCGCGCCCAGCGACAAGCCGCCGCCCTGCTTGTTCAGGCCCTTGCGGTCGGACAGCACGCCATCGTTGAGCACCGTGTTGATGATGCGCTCGCCCTGCACTTCCACCACCTGCAGCTGCATCAGGCCGT
>JAZBLM010000104.1:0-11681 GCA_037033225.1 Pseudomonadota bacterium | reverse complement strand
CCAGCGGCCGTCACTACCGGGGGCCGGGTGGACGAATGACGGCCAGCGGCCGCCACTACCGCGGCGGCGGTGCTGCCTATGCGTTGGACAGGGCCCGCAATGCCGGCTCGTCCAGGATCTGCACGACGTTGAGATGGGGCAGGGCGATCAGTCCCTGCTGGCGCAGGCGCGTGAAGGTACGGCTGACCGTTTCCATCGTCAGACCGAGGTGGTCGGCGATGTCGCCGCGGCCCATCGGCAGGGTCACCCGAAGCGGATTGCCGCCCAACCGCACTTCGCGCTCGGCCAGGCGCAGCAGGAAGTCGGCCACTTTTTCGGTCGGCTGCAGGCGCGCCAACGACAGCGCCGCATCCTGCGCGTCGTCCAGCGCCTTGCAGGCCCGCTGCAGCAGCTTGCGCTCCAGGTGCGGATAGCGGCTGCGCAGCTCGCGCATGTTGGGCAGCGACACGCGGCATACCCTGCTGTCGGCGATGGCCTCCACGTCGTGCCGGTGGTGGTCGCTGCCACTCAGGCCCAGATAGTCCCCAGGCAGGACGAAGCCGTTGATCTGGCGGCGGCCGTCGGACAGCGTGCGCACCAGGCGCAGCGCGCCCTGGGTCAAGGTATAGACATGCTGGCGGGCCTCGCCGCCGCGCGCCAGCGTCGCCCCCATTGCCAGCTGCTGGGAGACCGTCACCGCCTCCAGTGCCTGCACTTCCTCCGGCGACAGCGCCGAACAGACCGCCAGATGCCTCACCGAGCAGTGCATGCAGTCCAGCGTCGACCCCTCAGTGGCCGCGGTGCGCAAGGTGTCGGGGGAAGGCGGATCGAGACGCGACATGGCGTGGCAGGGAACGCGATACGTGGGAAGTGCTCATGATACGACATGTGGCCGGCGGCCCCCGCGCCCACTCGGCGGCGGGCGCTGCCGCTACAATGGCCGCCCTTGCCCTTCCCCCGTTTTCCGCAGGAGCCCCACGTGATAAAGCCCCGTACCCCGCCCGGCATCATGGAACTGCTGCCGCGCGAGCAGATCGCATTCCAGCGCATGCTGGATGTCATCCGCCGCAATTACGAGCGCTTCGGCTTCCTGCCGGTGGAAACCCCGGTGTTCGAACTGTCCGACGTGCTGCTGACCAAGTCCGGCGGCGAGACGGAACGCCAGGTCTATTTCGTGCAGTCGACCGGTGCGCTGGCCAATGCGGCAGAGGCCGGCGACACGTCGCTGCCGGAACTGGCGCTCCGGTTCGACCTGACCGTGCCGCTTGCGCGCTACGTGGCCGAGCATGAGCACGAGCTGACATTCCCTTTCCGCCGTTACCAGATGCAGCGCGTCTACCGTGGCGAGCGCGCGCAGCGCGGCCGCTTCCGCGAGTTCTATCAGTGCGATATCGATGTGATCGGCAAGGATGCCCTGAGCATCCGGTATGACGCCGAAGTGCTGGCGGTCATCCATGCGGTCTTTTCGGAACTGCGCATCGGCGATTTCAGCGTCCAGCTGAACAACCGAAAGCTGCTGCGCGGCTTCTTCGAATCAGTGGGCGTGGCCGACGGCGAGCGCCAGCTGGCGGTGCTGCGCGAGGTCGACAAACTGGACAAACGCGGCGCGGATTACGTGCGCGACACCCTGGTTGGGCCGGAGTTTGGCATCGAGGCCGCGCAGGTCGAGCGCATCCTGGCCTTCGTCGCGGTGCGTTCCAGCGGCCATGAGGACGCGCTGTCGCGCCTGGCAACGCTGGAAGCCGACCCGGTTGCGAGCGGGATGCTGCGCGAGGGCGTTGCCGAGCTGCGCGAGGTGCTGCAGCTGGTCAAGGCCCTGGGCGTGCCGGAGCAGGCGTATTGCCTCAACTTCTCCATCGCCCGTGGCCTGGATTACTACACCGGCACGGTGTACGAGACGATGCTGACCGACCACCCGCAGATCGGCTCGATCTGTTCCGGCGGGCGTTATGAAGACCTGGCCAGCCATTACAGCAAGTCGCGCCTGCCCGGGGTGGGCATCTCCATCGGCCTGACCCGCTTGTTCTGGCAGCTGCGCGAAGCAGGCCTGATCGCGGGGATCGAGTCCAGCAGCGTACATGCGCTGGTGGCGCTGATGGACGAGGAGGGGATGCCGCAGTCGCTGGACATCGCCCGCCGCCTGCGCGCCGGTGGCATCAACACCGAAGTGCAGATGGACGCACGCAAGATCGGCAAGCAGTTCCAGTACGCCGCCAAAGCCGGAATCCGCTTCGTCGTTCTGGCCGGCGAAGAAGAGCGCGCCCGCGACGTGGTGGCGGTGAAGGACCTGCTGCGTGAACAGCAGTTCGAGGTGAGCCGCGACGAGCTCGCCAGCACGCTGCAGGTTGAACTGGAGCAGGCGCGCGCCATGATCTGAGCGGCCATGTGACGATTGTGCAACGAAAGGCCCACCGCATGCGGTGGGCCTTTTTTCGTTGGGGCAACAGAGGTTTGACCTTCCAGCGCGTTTGCGATAATGTAATAGCACGCTATTACATTAGTACGATCTTCGCCGATGAAAGCCCGTTCTGTGCCAGACCCCATCGATACCGACGCCGATCTGGCCTCGCTTTCCAAAGCATTTGCCGCCCTGCGCGAACCGGCCGAGGTCGCAGCATTCCTGCGCGACCTGTGCACGCCCGCCGAGCTGGAAGCGCTTGCTGATCGCTGGAAGGTGGTGCCGCTGTTGCAGCGTGGGATGCCCTACCGGGAGATCCATGAGCGCACCGGGGTCAGCGTGACCACGACCGGGCGCGTCGCGCGTTCGCTTGAGCACGGACACCAAGGCTACGCCGCCGCCATCGCGCGGCTCGGCATGCGTTGATCAAGCGTTTCATACCTGTATTCCAAGAGACTTCCCCCATGAGTGCATCCAAGGCAGCCCCGGCACGAGACCGGCTGCGTATCGCCATCCAGAAGAACGGCCGTCTCGCCGAGCCTGCCCGCAGTCTGCTCAGTGCCTGTGGCCTGAGCTGGCGCGAAAGCCGGGACAAGCTGTTCTGTTACGGCGAGTCGCTGCCCGTCGATCTGCTCCTGGTGCGCGACGACGACATCCCGGGCCTGATTGCCGATGGCGTCTGCGACCTGGGCATCGTGGGCCGCAACGAGCTGGACGAGCAGGGCGCTGCCCGCGTGCAGCGAGGCCTGCAACCTGCCTTCAATGCCCTGCGTGGGCTTGGATTCGGTGGCTGCCGGCTGATGCTGGCGGTCCCAGAGGAGTGGGACTGGCAGGGGCCGGCGCAGCTTGCCGGGACGCGCATCGCCACCAGTTATCCGGCGATCCTCAGGGACTGGCTCGACGCAAGGGGCATCCAGGCCGACGTAGTGGAGCTGTCCGGTTCGGTGGAGATCGCCCCGCGCCTTGGTACTGCCGACCTGGTCTGTGACCTGGTGTCCAGCGGCGCGACGCTGCGCGCCAACCAGCTCAAGCCAGTGGAAACGCTGCTGGAGAGCGAAGCGGTGCTGGCCGGGGCGGTCACCGCGCCGGACGACGCGCGCGGTGTCCTGTTGTCTATGCTGCTGCGCCGCCTGGACGGTCTGGTGAAGTTGCAGGACAGGAAACTGCTGATGTTCCGTGCAGAGCAGGCCGACCTGCCCGCGCTGGAAAAGCTGCTGGTCGATGCCGAGCCATTGGTCCGGCTGCCCGCGGATGCAGGTGCGCCGCGCCTGCAGACCATGTGCCCGGGGCCGCTGAGCTGGCAACGGATGGAAGAATTGGAGCGCGCAGGTGCGCAGGGGTTGATGGTATTGAGCGTGGAGCGGTCGCTGGCATGAAAATTCTCGATTGGTCCCGGATTGATGAGGCGTCGCGTGGCCTGGCGTTGCAGCGCCCGGTGCAGGCCGTGGCGGCGCAGACCCGCGAAGCGGTTGCGGCGCTGATCGCGCAGGTGCGCATCGACGGCGACGCCGCGCTGCGGGCGATTACCGCACGCTTCGATGGCGTGCAGCTGGATGACTTCGAAGTGCGCGCCGCCGAGTTCGATGCGGCCGAGCAAGCGGTGTCGCCCGAACTGCGCACGGCGATGGAGCAGGCGGCGGCGCGCATCCGGCACTTCCACGAAGCCGGCATGAGCCAGGGCTACTCGGTGGAAACCGCCCCCGGCGTACGCTGCGAGCGGATGATCCGTCCCATCGGCCGGGTCGGTCTCTACGTCCCCGCCGGCACTGCGCCATTGCCCTCTACGGCACTGATGCTGGGTGTCCCGGCGGCCTTGTCCGGTTGCCCGCAGGTCGTGCTGTGCACGCCACCGCGTGCAGACGGAACCGCGGACCCGGCCGTGCTGGTCGCCGCGCGACTCACCGGCGTGCAGCGCGTGTTCAAGCTGGGCGGGGCACAGGCGATCGCGGCGATGGCCTACGGCACCGCCAGCGTGCCGGCCTGCGACAAACTGTTCGGACCTGGCAACAGTTTCGTGACCGAAGCCAAGCAGCAGGTGGCACGGGACGGCGTAGCGAACGTGGACATGCCGGCCGGGCCCTCGGAAGTGCTGGTGATCGCCGATGCCGGCGCCAACCCCGCCTTCGTTGCCGCTGACCTGCTGTCGCAGGCCGAGCACGGCCCGGATTCCCAGGTGCTGCTGCTCAGCGATGATGTGGCGCTGCTGCAGGCTGTCGAGCAGGAAGTCGAACGCCAGGTGGCATTGCTGCCGCGCGCGGAGACCGCGCGACAGGCACTGGGCGCCTCGCGCCTGATCCGTGTCGAACGCCTCCAGCAGGCCTTCGACATCAGCAACCGCTATGCGCCGGAGCACCTGATCCTGGCGCTGCGCACGCCGCGGGACTGGCTCGGCCAGGTCCAGGCCGCCGGCTCGGTGTTCCTTGGCGACTACACCCCCGAAGCACTCGGCGATTACTGCAGCGGCACCAACCATGTGCTGCCGACCGCAGGTGCGGCGCGCGCGTGGAGCGGGGTCAGTGTCGCCAGTTTCCAGAACATGATCAGCGTGCAGAGTGCCAGCGCGGAAGGCATTGCGGCCATTGGCGGCTGTGCGCGCACCCTGGCCCGTGCCGAAGGCCTGGACGCACACGAGCGTGCCGTGGCGCTGCGCATGGAGGCCCTGTGATGCGCCAGGACGTTCTGTCGCTGCTGCGCCCGGACCTGCAAGCGTTCGGGGGCTACAGTTCGGCCCGCAGCACGGCACTGCAGGGGGAGGTCTGGTTGAACGCGAACGAATCGGCGTGGGCCAACCCGGCCGACGCCACCGGCAGCAGTCGTCGCTATCCCGATCCCCAGCCACTGCCGTTGCTACAGGCGCTTGCCGCGCTTTATGGCGTCAGCGCGGAGCAGCTCCTGGTCGGCCGTGGCAGTGATGAAGCCATCGATCTGCTGGTGCGTGCGTTCTGCCGTCCGGAGCAGGATGCCGTGCTGGTCACCTCGCCGGTATTCGGCATGTACGCGGTCTGCGCGCGGCTGCAGGGTGCCCCCCTGCTCGATGTCCCGCTGGTGGACATCACGGCGGGGCTGCACGTCGACATCGATGCCGTCATTGCTGCAGCGCGCGGGCAGGGCGCCCGGCTGGTCTTCCTGTGCTCGCCCTCCAATCCTGCCGGCAGCGAGATCAGCGTGGCCGACATCAGTCGCACCGCAGACGCACTGCGTGACCAGGCCATCGTGGTGGTGGATGAGGCGTACATCGAGTACAGCGTCCAGCCTTCGGCGACGGCGCTGCTCGCCGACCACCCGAACCTGGCCGTACTGCGCACTCTGTCCAAGGCCCACGCGCTGGCCGCGGCGCGCATCGGAAGCCTGATTGCGTCGCCCCCGCTGATCGCCGCGCTGCGTCGCTGCCAGGCCCCCTATCCGGTGCCCCAACCCTGTGCCGAGCTCGCCGTAGCGGCGCTGCAGCCTGCTGCATTGGCGCAGACACGCGCGCGTACAGCCGCGGTGATCGCCGCGCGCGAGCAGCTGTTCCATGCGCTGCAGGCGATGCCGGGGGTACGCCGGGTGTATCGGTCGGCCGGCAACTACCTGCTGGTGCGCTTTGATGACGCGCAGGGCGCCTTTGATGCCCTGCTGGCTGCGGGCATCGTCGTGCGCGACCAGCGCGCTGCGCCTCAGCTGTGTGATGCCCTGAGGATCAGCATCGGCACCACCGACGACAACCAACGCGTACTTGATGCACTCTCGGGCCGGAGGGCCGCCGCATGACCCCCATACTCTTCATTGATCGTGACGGCACGCTGATCGAGGAACCGGCCGACCACCAGATCGATGCCTACGAAAAGCTGCGCTTCGTACGCGACGTCATTCCGTCGCTGCTCAAGCTGCGCGATGCCGGCTGGCAGTTCGTGATCGTCAGCAACCAGGATGGACTGGGCAGTGAGGGCTACCCCCAGGCCGTGTTCGATGCGCCCCATGCGCTGATGATGCATGTGTTCGAAAGCCAGGGCATCGTCTTCCGCGATGTGCTGCTCGATACCAGCTGGCCGCACGAGAACCTGCCGACGCGCAAGCCGGGGATCGGCCTGATGACGGCCTATCTGCAGGATCGGGGCGTCGACTGGACGCGCTCGGCGATGGTCGGCGATCGGCCCACCGATATCCAGTTCGCGGAGAACCTCAACATCCGTGGGTTCCAGCTTCGCACCGACGAATTCGGCGGCGAGTGGGACTGGCCGGCGATCGCCCATGCGCTGGCCGATGCGCCGCGCACGGCCGTGGTCCAGCGCAATACCCGGGAGACGCGTATCCGGGTGGAGCTTGACCTGGACGCGCAGACCGAGCCGGTGATCCACACGGGCCTGCCGTTCTTCGACCATATGCTGGAGCAGATCGGCAAGCACGGTGGCATTGCCCTGCGCATAAGGACCGAGGGCGACCTGCATATCGATGAACACCACACTGTCGAAGACACGGGCCTGGCGCTGGGCCAGGCGCTGCGCGAGGCACTGGGCGACAAGCGCGGGATCGGTCGTTATGGCTTTACCCTGCCGATGGACGAGACGCTGGCCAGCGCCGCGCTGGATTTCAGTGGTCGGCCCTGTTTCGTGTTCGACGGCGACTTCAGGCGCGAGCGTGTGGGAGATCTGCCCACCGAGCTGGTGCCGCACTTTTTCCGCTCGCTGTGCGATGCGGCCGGCCTGAACCTCAACCTGCAGGTGCGCGGGGACAATGACCACCACAAGGTCGAGGCCTGCTTCAAGGTGCTGGCGCGCGCATTGCGCACGGCCGTGGCCCGGCAGGGCACCGAGCTGCCCAGCACCAAGGGGGCACTGTGACCGACGTCGCCCTGATCGATGCAGGCGGCGCCAACCTTGGCTCGGTGCGTTATGCACTGGAACGACTGGGCGCGCAGGTCCGGCTGGTGCGCGGGGCCGATGAGCTGGCGGGCGCACGGCGGGTGATCCTGCCTGGCGTGGGCGCGGCCGTGCCTGCCATGCAGCGCCTGCATGCGCAGGGCCTGTCCGAACCGCTGCGGCAGCTGCAGGTCCCGCTGCTGGGTATCTGCCTCGGTATGCAGCTGCTGTTCGAGCGCTCCGAAGAGGGTGGCGGCGTGCAGACGCTGGGCCTGATACCGGGCACCGTGCGTCGGCTGGTCCCCGGCACCGGCATCCGGGTCCCGCACATGGGCTGGAACCGCCTGTTGCCGCTGCGTGACTCTTCGCTGCTGCGTGACATTCCGGAGCGGGCCAGCGCGTATTTCGTGCACAGTTTCGCCGCGCCGTTGAATGGCCACACCGTGGCGGCCTGCGATCATGGTGGGCTGTTCAGCGCCGTGGTCGAGCACGGACGTTACTTCGGCGCCCAGTACCACCCGGAGCGCTCGGGCGACACCGGCGCCCTGCTGCTGCGCAACTTCCTCCAGGACACTGCCGCATGAGTTTCATTGTCTATCCCGCCCTTGATATCCGTGATGGTCGCGTGGTCCGCCTGCGCCAGGGCGACTACGCCCAGGAAACCCATTACGGTGACGATCCGCTGCCGCGTGCGCAGGCGTTCGCCGACGCCGGGGCGCAGTGGATGCACCTGGTCGACCTCGACGCGGCGCGTGCCGGTGGTTATACCCTGGCTCCGCTGCTCGGGCAGATCCACCAGCAGGCGGGTCTGCGGGTACAGACCGGCGGTGGCGTACGCGGGCGCGACGACGTGGCGGCGATCCTGCAGGCCGGCGCCGCCCGCGTAGTGGTGGGCTCACTGGCCGTGCGCGAGCCGGCCACCGTGATTGGATGGCTGGGCGAGTTCGGGGCCGAACGCATCACCGTCGCGCTTGACGCGCGCCAGGACGAGGCAGGCGTATGGCAGCTGCCGATCCATGGCTGGACCGAAACTGCGGGCGTGACGCTGGACGCGCTGGCCGTGCGCTATGCCGCGGCCGGCATGCGCCACCTGCTGTGTACCGACATCGCACGCGACGGCATGTTGGCCGGTCCCAACCTGGCGCTGTACCGGCATCTTGCAGATCTGCTGCCGGGGGTGGCGATCCAGGCCTCCGGTGGCATCCGTGACAGTGCGGACGTGGCAGCGGCGCGCGCGGCCGGATGTGGTGGTGCGGTGCTGGGCAAGGCACTGCTGGAGCAGCGGATGGATCTCGCCGGAGCGCTGGCATGCTGAGCCGACGCATCATTCCCTGCCTTGATGTGCGCGACGGGCGCGTGGTGAAGGGCGTGCGCTTCCGTGACCACGTGGACATGGGTGACATCGCCGAACTTGCGCTGCGCTATCGCGACCAGGGCGCTGACGAACTGGTGTTCTATGACATCGGCGCCAGTCCGGACGGACGCAGCGTCGACGTGGCGTGGATCGAACGGATCGCGCGGCTGATCGACATCCCGTTCTGCGTCGCCGGCGGCATCAGCGATGTCGAAACGGCGCGCCGGGTGCTGCACGCGGGTGCGGACAAGATATCGATCAACTCTCCGGCACTGGGACGGCCGGAGCTCATCACCGAGCTGGCCGACGCGTTTGGCGTGCAATGCGTGGTGGTCGGGATCGATTCGGTACGCGAGGCCGACGGCCAGTGGCGTGTCCGTCGCTTCACGGGCGACCCCGGCAAGACACAGGCCGTCGCCCTGCGCACGCTGGACTGGCTGGCTGAGGCGCAGCGACGTGGTGCCGGCGAAATCGTGCTCAACTGCATGGACAGCGACGGTGTCCGTCGCGGCTACGACGTGGAGCAGCTGCGGCATGCGCGGGCGGCCTGTGACGTACCGCTGATCGCATCCGGTGGCGCGGGGCTGCCCGAGCATTTTGCCGATGTGTTCGACCAGGCTGACGTCGACGGAGCGCTCGCCGCCAGCGTCTTCCACAGCGGAAGCATCGAAATTCCGGAATTGAAGCGCTACCTGCGCAAGCACCAGATCGAGGTAAGGGATGTCTATTGAACTGTTGCCGGATGCGGCGGCCCTGCAGGCGCTGGACTGGAGCAAGGGTGAGGGACTTCTGCCGGCGGTGATCCAGCACGCGGACAGCCTGCAGGTGCTGATGCTTGGCTATGTCGACGCCGAGGCGCTGCAGGCGACGCTGCAGAGCGGTCAGATGACGTTCTACAGCCGCAGCAAAGCCCGGCTGTGGACCAAGGGCGAGCAGTCGGGCAACACCCTGGCCGTGCTGTCGATCGCCGTCGACTGTGATGCCGATACATTGCTGGTGCGAGCCCGGCCTGCCGGACCGACCTGCCACACCGGCGCCGAAAGCTGCTTCCCCCAGGCACCGAAGGATTTCATCGGGCAGCTGGACCACGTCGTCGCCACGCGGCATGCGCAGCGCCCGGCGGGCAGTTACACCACGACGCTGTTTGACGGCGGCATCCGCCGCATTGCCCAGAAAGTCGGCGAGGAGGGGGTTGAGGCCGCGCTCGCTGCCGTCGCGCAGGGTGACGAGGAACTGGTCGGCGAAGCGTCGGACCTGGTGTTCCATCTGCTGGTGCTCCTGCATGCCCGCGGCCTGTCGCTGGACGCGGTACGTGCGCTGCTGGAATCCCGCCACCGTTGACCTCGCCGCCGAGCATCGACCGGCGGCAGGGCGGGGGATGATCGGCGCCTGCGCATCCCGTCATCTTCGGGACCTACAATAGAGCGCCTTTCTGCTCTGGAGCTGTCTTCGATGAAACTGCGCGTTGCCTGGCTGTGTTGCCTGCTGGTCTCAAGTACACCGGCATGGGCGCAGTCAGGGAGTGTCAGTGGGCGCGTGTATCACGAACGCGACGGCAAGGCGGGCAGGGGGGCAACCGATCCCGGCCTGGGCGGGGTGCAGGTGTCCAACGGCCGCGACATCGTGCGCTCCGGTCCCGATGGCAGCTACCGCTTGCCGGTGCAGCCCGGGGATACGGTGTTCATCATCAAGCCGGACGGCTACCAGCTGGCCCGCGCGGAGGACGGGTTGCCCGCGTTCTGGAAGCACTACATGCCACAGGCGGCGGCGCCGCTGCGCTACGGCGGGATTGCGCCCACCACGACGCCGCTGACTGCGTATGACTTCGCGCTGAGCCCGGTCCGGCACGAGTCGAAACGCGGGTTCCAGATGCTGGTGTTCACCGATCCGCAGACGGCGTCCATGACCGACGTCGGTTACTACGAGCGTGCCATCGTCGCACCCCTGGCGGGGAGGACCCGGGCGCGGATGGGGACAACGCTGGGCGACATCGCCAACGACGATCTTTCGCTGTACCCGGCCATCAACAAGGTCACCACGCAGCTGGGCGTGCCCTGGTTCCATGTTCCCGGCAACCACGACCTGGATTTCGACGCCGGCAGTGATGCCCGCTCGCTGGACAGCTGGCGGGCGGTGTACGGGCCGGACACCTACGCGGTGGAAGAGGGCGGGGCGAGCTTCCTGTTCCTGGACGATGTGGTCTATGACCCGAATGCGCGGCCGACCTACGTCGGCGGGCTGCGCGAGGACCAGTTCGCGTTCATCGCCGCCTATCTGAAGGGACTGCCCCGCGACCGCCTGCTGGTACTGGGCCTGCACATCCCGCTGTTCGATGCCGCGCCCGGTCGGGAAACGTTCCGCCGGGCCGACCGCCAGCGCCTGTTCGCGTTGCTGCAACCCTTCCGCAACATCCTGGTCCTCAGTGGCCACAGCCACACCCAGCAGCATTACTACCATTCCCGGGAACAGGGCTGGCAGGGTGCGGCGCCGCTGCACGAATACAACGTCGGTGCCAACTGCGGCGCATTCTGGTCCGGTGTAAAGGACCGCCACGGCGTGCCGGACAGCACGATGAGCGATGGCACGCCGAAGGGCTACGCCCTGTTGGATGTGGCCGGCAACGGGACGTATCGCCTGCAATACCGCGTGGCTGGCGCAACGCAGGATGAGCAGATCGGCCTGCACGCCCCAAGGGTGCTGCGCCAGGGCGCCTATCCGGCATGGGGGGTATTCGCCAATGTCTACATGGGCGAGGACGCCACGCGGGTGGAATTCCGCGTCGATGGCGGCGACTGGCGGCCGATGAAGCAGGTGCGGCAGGGCGACCCACGCCTGCAGGTCGAGAACGTGGCCGATGACCTGGCAACCGCGCTGCGCGGGTACGATCGTTCGCCGGAAGCCACCCCGTCGCCGCACCTGTGGCGCGGCGCGTTGCCGACGGACCTGGCCCTGGGCGAACACAACGTGGAGGTGCGGGCGACCCAGCCCGACGGGTCGGTGTTCAATGCGAGCACCCGTTACGCGCTGCAGACCGCGGAGCCCTGAGGTACGCGCCATTGCATTCGCGCTGTCGCTCCCACGCTTTGCTGCGCAAACCGTGGGCCCCTGTTCA
>JAZBLM010000103.1:0-11870 GCA_037033225.1 Pseudomonadota bacterium | reverse complement strand
TGGTCACGCCGACGCCGGCGTCGGCGGACTGCTGCGCGGGAATCCCGAGCCGCTCCACGCCCGGCACGAAACCGGCCGACCCCACCGCCCCCTCAGGCAGCGGGCCGCCGTCCTTGCCCAGCCCGAAATAGCTGCGGATCATCTGGAACTTCTCGTCCTGGGTCATCTCACCCAGCAGCAGGCGCGAGCGCTCGTCAGCACCGAGGGTGGCATCCATCCACGGCTGTGGCGCCGCCTGGCTGGTGTACGGGAGGGTGAGCAGGCGCGCTGGCAGGCGGCCACCAGTGCCATCACGGAGCGCGACGCGGGCGGAGTGTCCATCAGCGAACCCATCGCTCGCCACACCGGCCAGCGCGCTTGCAGCGAGGCCGGCAGACGCGCCCGGCGCGTCGCCCAGCAGCACTGCCGGCGCCCCGAGGCGCGAGGCCTGCAGCAGCGCGGGCAGCCCGGCGGCATCGGATGCAGCCTGGGCGTACAACGCGACGACGTGACGGTCATCGGCCAGCCGCAGATAGCTGCGGCCGACCTGGTCGGGGCCGGATTCGGCCTGCACCGGCAGCCGGCTCAGCACGACCTGTCCATGGGCCATGCCCTGTGCATCCACGTCGCCTTCGACGAAGCGGTAGGCATAGCCCAAATGGTCAGCAAGCGTCTGCAGAGGATCGATGGCGTCGACGGCGCGCTGCACGTCCATGACGGTTACCACGTCGGCCTGCAGGCCAGGCAGCTGATCAGCCAGCGCGGCCACGTCGGCCGACTGCGGCGCGGCATCCAGTGCGAGCACGGTAAACGCAGGCGCAGTGTCGGCAGCGAAGGCCGGAAGGGTGAGCGCCGCGGCGATGGCCGCGGACAGGGAAAGCTGTGTAAACGTTTTCATCGACAGACGTGTCTTACCCGATGCCTGCGCAGTCGGTCCTGGAAAGGGTGCCGCCGAAGGGAGCAGCGCTCGCCGCGAACAGGCTCCACCACGTGGAGCTGCAAGGGCCGGAACAAGACAGGTCTGCGCCAGGACCCCTCCGTCCGGCGTGACAACCTGCCCCAGGACTGCGAGGCAATCCAACAGGTGAAGAGTGGTCGAGCCGGTTCATTGCTGTCAACCTTCGTCGCGTGCGCCAAACGTCGCATGGACAGCGGGAGCGCGTCGTGGGCTTTCGGTTATCGTCATGGATCGATCCAAGGAACAACATGGCGATGTCACCGGCGCTCACCGGTACCGCTCTCGCCGTCTCACTTCCTGCACGTGTGGCCTGCGGCTGGACCACATGGCGCCAACAGCAGATGCAATCACCGCATCGGGTGCTGCATGCCCGCGGGCTCGCCAGGGGTACCACGGAATCATTCAAGGTCGTCGCCAACCGCGACCGCGGGCCACCCTCACGGTGAAGCACCAGAACAATACCGGTGCTGTCGTCCTGGCAGGGCAAGCCGGAGCTCATGATCGTCGATGACACAGGCCGATCATTCTACATCCGCCCCGGCACGCCGGCCGCGCCCTGACATGGCAGGCGTCGCGGCGGCGTGGCGGCCGGTGCGCAACGGCGGTGTTCAGCGCGGCCCGAACATCAGCTCCAGGTCGGCCCCCTGGGGCAGGCCCGAACGGCGCTGGACATGGCCCTGTGCGTCCTTGAACAGGATGCCGGGCGTGCCCTGGAAACCAAGCTCCATCATCAATCGCTGGTTCGCCTCGAGCTTGCGTCCGACCTCGGCGCTGATCGCAACCGGCTTGATGCCGCCACGGTCGAAGCTGTTTTCGTTCTGCAGGAACGCGGCGCCTGGATCGGCCGCGCCGAGGATCGCCGCTGCCTTGCCCGGGCTGTCTTCGCGGATCACGCCGACCATCATGTGGCGTATCTGCACCTTGCCCGCATCCACCCATGGCCGTGCTGCGTCCCAGAACTTGTGGCAGTACGGGCAGTTCGCATCACTGAAAGCATAGACGACCCGCGGTGCGCTGGCCTTGCCGTCGGCGACCCACGCGCTGCTTTCCAGCTGTGACCAGATGCGGGCGGTCATCGGCCCGGCAACCTTGTCGGCCAGCAGCGCAGCGGCCACATCGTTGCCCTGCGCATCGAACAGGCTGCCAACCACCACGTGCCTGCCGTCGGGCGTCAGGTAGGCCGCTGCCGGCTGCTGACCGCCCACGACGCCGGCGAACCCCCGCAGGCCGCCGGGCGCATCAAACTCGGACACCACTTCGAAGCCGAGCTTCTTCAGGCCTTCGACGGGCGCAGGCACGCCGTCGACCGCCTTCGGCGCTGCCGCCGCGCCGGCGGACGCCGTGGGCTTCGGGTCCTGCGCCTGGCCGCAGCCGGCTACCGCCAGCAGCATCGGCAACACCAGCGCCGCCGGAGCGACGCGCAGATTCAATGAAAACATGACAACTCCTGGTTGAAAGCTGGCGCAGGCTACCGCAGCCGACGCAGGTTGTGCTCGAGGCCTGCAGCGGTCAGTTCGCCCAGGTGCAGGTCGCGAAGTGCTCCGTCGCCGTCGAAGAACAGCGTGCTGGGATAGGCCTGGACGCCGAGCGCCTGCCCTGCGCGGGCCTGCTCATCGAGCAGGACACCCTGCAGGGCAGGCGCGTGGCAACCCAGAAACGCGTCGACCGTGGCCGCGTCCTCGCCCTGGTTGACGAAAACGAACCGGATATCCGGGTGCGCCTGCTGGGCCGCCTGCAGGACGGGCATTTCCCGGATGCAGGGTCCACACCAGCTGGCCCACAGGTTCACCACCAGCGGGGTGTCGGTTGCGGCATCCAGCGCAACGGGACGTCCCTGCCTGTCCTGCAGCACCAGCGACGGCACCTGCACCTGGCGTGCCTGCCATGACTGCACACCGGCACTGCCCAGCATCCAGGCCACCGTGCCCGCCAACGACGCGACCAGCACCACGCGGCGCAGCAGGCGCTGTGCGCGCAGTTTCCATGCGCCCCAGGCCAATGACGCGAGGAAGAATCCCGAAGGGTCGAAGCCGCCGTCGCCAATGCGCAGGACGGCCCAGGGGTCGGCCTGGTACAAGGCTGCGGCACGCAGCACGAACAGCAGGCGTGCACCCAGCAGCCCCAGCAGGAACATGTCCACGAGCAGTGCGGTCGCCGGGCGCCAGGTGACGTCGGGACCCCGGGGCCACAGGCGGGCCACCAGCAGTGCCAGCAGCAGGGATGAAACGGCCAGCACCACCGGAAG
Organism: Pseudomonadota bacterium; assembly: GCA_037033225.1. Lineage (GTDB taxonomy): Bacteria > Pseudomonadota > Gammaproteobacteria > Xanthomonadales > Xanthomonadaceae > Stenotrophomonas. Next base: position 8,688 of record JAZBLM010000103.1, on the reverse strand, counting down.
CGGTACTGGCCCAAGGCTTACCATCGTCTACTCCCATCGGCACATCGGCGTGTGCGGCGATCCTCCGTCACACCCGGTCCCATGCACAAGCAATGGGTGAGCGGATCATTCAGGCCGCGTGCCGGTCGATCGGCCGGACGGGTGTTCCCATCGGTGACACCAGAGGTGCGGCGGCAGCGCGCTGTTTGCCGGAGACCATCCTCCGATAGGTTGCCGGTGTCATGCCGACGATGCGCAGGAACAGTCGACGGAACGCGCTCTGGTCAGCGTAGCCCACACCCCATGCGACTTCGTCGATCGCCCCGCCCTGCTGCAGCAGCAGCTGGGCCTTGGCGATGCGCAGGCGCTGGCAGTACTCGATCGGTCGCAGGCCTGTCGCCTTGAGGAAGCGACGCTGCAGGGTGCGCGGTTCCAGCCCCGAGGCCTGGCAGATCGCCCCCAGCGTGGCGCCACGTGCGGCTGTCGTGTGCAGCCAGCGCTGTGCCTTCAGCACGTCGCGATCACCATGCGCGAAGTTGGCGCTGAAGCGTTCCAGATCCTGCTGGATGCCGGCCGGCACCACGATGCCCTGCTGGTGCGCGACAGCGGCCATGACGCCTTGGCCATGCACGCGGTAAAGAAGGCGCAGGCCGAGGAATCGCCAGGCCTGTGAGCCACTGACCGTGAGCAGGTCGCCATCGTCCACCAGCAGCCGCTCACTCGGCACGAAGCTCCCGCCCTGCGCGGACACGCCGGGAAAGCGCGTGCTGTCCATGCTGGCGACGGTGCGGCCCGCGAGCAGGCCCGCGCGTGACAACACGCCGATTCCGTCATTTACCGCGGCCATCAGGCTGCCGCCGTCGTAGTGGGCGCTCAGCCAATCCAGCAGGACAGCCTCGTCACGGATCTGCCCGTTCTGGCTCACCTGCCCCGGCAGCGCGATGATCGCCGGCACGGTCGCGTCGAGCATTTCCGCGCCCGCCACCCGCTGCGGGCCACCGCCATCGCTTGCCATGATCCAGCGCGAGACCAGGATCTGCGCGGTATGCCGCCCCTGCTGCTGCGCGAGCCGGTTCCCGACATGCGCCATCTCGGCCAGCATCGATGCTGCCGAGGGATCGGCGCCCGGGTATTCGACCACTGCGATTTCAGTCAGCTCGTTCTTGTGTGCGTCCATCAGCTCCTCCTGTTGCCTCCCGCGAACAGAGACATCGCCATTGACGGCGTGACTCTTCGGTGGCTGCAGGTTAGGAATCGCAGACAGGCCGAGGCTATGAAGAAAGCTGCAAACTGACCCCGATGACTTGCTTTTACCCCGGTATTGACTCTAGACCTCACTCAAGGGTTGATCATGGTCACACTCGGAGGGCTATATGAACATTGGACAACTCGCTCGCCTCGCCGGTGTTCCTATCGACACGGTTCGGTATTACGAGCGGCAACAGCTATTACCGACCGCAAAGCGCTCGGGGGCCGGCTATCGCATTTTAAATGACTCGGACGTAGCGCGGATCCGCTTCATCCGACGCGCGAAGGCGTTGGGCTTCACGCTGGAGCAGATCGGTGAACTGCTTGCCGTGTCGGCCGGATGCGGGCAGGACATGCAGGCCGTACACCAGACCGCAGCCGCGCGGCTGGCTGACATCGACCAGCGCATGCGGGAGCTGCAGCGTGTGCGCGATGCCCTCTCGCAGCTCGTCAGTGCCTGCCCGGGACAGGGCGATCTGGCGGCGTGCCCGATCATGACCGCCCTGCAGGAGGACCCCGCATGAAACACGATGCACCTCGCAGCTGCTGTCACGGCGGTGCGGCCCACGCGGCGGACACGCAGGCGCCTGCCACTGATCCTGTGTGCGGCATGACGGTCGATCCGGCCACCACGCCGCACCATGCGCGGCATGCGGGCCAGGCGTGGTTCTTCTGCAGTGATCGTTGCCGTGGGCGGTTCATCGCCGACCCCGGCAGCTTCCTGCAGTCCCGGGCGGCCCCCCGGCACGTACCGGGCGGCCGCTACACCTGCCCGATGGACCCGGAAATCGTCCAGGACGGACCGGGTACCTGCCCGATCTGTGGCATGGCGCTGGAGCCGATGGTGCCCGAACTGGACGAGAGCGAGAGCCCTGAGCTCACCGATTTCCGCCGTCGATTCCGGCTGTCGTTGCCGCTGAGCCTGGCCACCATGGCGCTGGCGATGTCGGCCATGACGCCGCTGCTGCACGGGATCGCGCCCGGCCTGCGTGTCGGCTTCGAGGCGCTGCTGGCCACGCCGGTGGTGCTGTGGGCGGGATGGCCGTTCCTGCAGCGCTGGGCGCATTCGATCATCAATCGAACGCCGAACATGTGGACACTGATCGGGACCGGTGTACTCGCCGCATACGGTTACAGCGTGGTCGCCACGCTGGCTCCTGGCCTGTTTCCAGCGTCCCTGCGTCAGGCCGGACAGGTCGCGGTCTACTTCGAGGCTGCGGCGATGATCGTGTCGTTGACGCTGCTGGGCCAGCTGCTTGAGCTGCGCGCCCGCGCACGTACCGGCGCAGCGATCAAGGCACTGCTGGGACTGGCACCCAGGACGGCGCGTCGCATCGCCGAAGACGGCAGCGAATCGGACGTGGAGCTGTCGAGCCTCCGCCGCGGCGACCGGCTGCGCGTGCGGCCGGGCGAAAAGGTACCCGCAGACGGCATCGTGCTGGACGGAACCTCGCAGCTGGACGAATCCATGCTGACCGGTGAACCGCTGCCGGTGGCCAGGACGGTCGGCGACGCAGTGATCGGTGCCACGCTCAATGGCTCAGGCAGCCTGGTCATCCGTGCCGAACGGGTTGGCGAGGACGGCATGCTGGCGCAGATCGTCCACCTGGTCGCACAGGCCCAGCGCTCACGCGCGCCACTGCAGAAGATGGCGGACCGGGCAGCGCATGGCTTCGTCCTGGTGGTCCTCGGCATTGCCCTGCTTGCACTGTTGGGATGGGGCCTGTGGGGACCGCAACCGTCCTGGATACACGGCCTGCTCAGCGCTGTCTCCGTGCTGATCATCGCCTGCCCGTGCGCGCTCGGCCTGGCCACGCCGATGTCGGTGATGGTCGCTACCGGGCGCGCAGCGCAGCACGGCGTGCTGTTCCGCGACGCGGAAGCAATCGAGACACTCGGCAGGATCGATACCCTGGTGGTCGACAAGACCGGCACGCTGACCGCCGGCCGCCCGGCGTTCGGTGCGCTTCTGCCCACAGCGGGCGTGGACCCTGCCCGCTTGCTGCAGTGGGCTGCCAGTGTCGATCAGGGCAGCGAGCACGCCCTCGCGAAAGCCATCGTGGCCGAAGCACGCAGACGGGAGTTGCCGCTGCTTGCCGTGCATGGATTCGATTCGCTGACCGGCCGCGGCGTGCGTGGGCAGGTGGAAGGCGCCACGGTGCTGCTGGGCAATCATGACCTGATGAACGCGCACGGCGTCACCGTGCCAGCGGAGCTGCTCGAGCAGGCCGATGGATTGGCTGCCCAGGGCGCGAGCGTGATGCTTCTGGCCCGCGACGGCGCGCTCGCCGGCGCCGTCTCGGTACACGATCCGATCAAGCCGGGCACAGCGGAGGCGCTGCAGCGGCTGCGCGCCGAGGGGGTGCGGATCATCATGGCGACCGGCGACGCGGCGGGCACTGCAGCGGCAGTCGCGGCCCCGCTCGCTCTCGATGAAGTGCATGCCGGCCTGTCGCCCGGTGACAAGGCGGCCTTGGTCAAGCGGCTGCAGCACCAAGGGCGCCGGGTAGCGATGGCCGGCGACGGCATCAACGACGCACCGGCACTTGCCACCGCCGAAGTCGGCATCGCGATGGGACAAGGCACGGACGTGGCACTGTCCAGCGCCCAGGTGACGCTGGTCAAGGGCGATCTGCGCGGCATCCTGCGTGCGCGCAGGCTGTCGCGGGCCACGGTGCGCAACATGAAGCAGAACCTGGCCTTCGCCTTCGCCTACAACGCGCTGGGCATCCCCGTGGCCGCCGGCGTGCTTGTTCCATGGGGCATCAGCCTGTCTCCGATGCTCGCTGCGGCCGCAATGAGTCTCAGCTCGGTCTCGGTCATCGGCAATGCGCTGCGCCTGCGTTCAGGACGGCATACAGAGGCATGAGGCTGCATGAAGAAAACTGCAACAATCACTTGCCAAGCCCATGGCCCATCGCTATGATTTCGCACCTCAGCGACGTGGGGCCATAGCTCAGCTGGGAGAGCGCCTGCATGGCATGCAGGAGGTCAGCGGTTCGATCCCGCTTGGCTCCACCACTTTCGACTTTAGGCCGTCGAAGGTTCTACAACCTGAAGTTTTTCGTGCGTCCCCATCGTCTAGAGGCCTAGGACATCACCCTTTCACGGTGGCGACCGGGGTTCGAATCCCCGTGGGGACGCCACTCATCTGGACAATCGGGACCCGGCCGAAACCGGGTCTTTTTTGTTCATCGCCTTCGGCCTTCACGGCTGGGCACAGCTCGGGTCTCCACCTTGGTGGATGTGCGCTGGCGGTGTCGGGAAGCTTGAAAAAGACTTCCACAAACGTGAATAAGCCGGTATATTAGGCGGCTCGGTTACACGGGGCCATAGCTCAGCTGGGAGAGCGCCTGCATGGCATGCAGGAGGTCAGCGGTTCGATCCCGCTTGGCTCCACCACTTTCGACTTTAGGCCGTCGAAGGTTCTACAACCTGAAGTTTTTCGTGCGTCCCCATCGTCTAGAGGCCTAGGACATCACCCTTTCACGGTGGCGACCGGGGTTCGAATCCCCGTGGGGACGCCAATTCTGCAAAAACCCGGCTTCGGCCGGGTTTTTCTTTTCCTGCGCTAAGCTGGTTGCATGTGCTATTCCGCCCAGATCCGCGCCGACTACGCCAAGCTGGTTCGCCATTACGGTGCAACGATGTCGCTGGAGGAATTTTCCCGGCTGTACACGTTCGACCCGGCCAAGAAGCGTCCGAGAACACCCAAGGCCATGGACGACGGTTTCCGTGGCGCGCGCACCGACGCCGGTCGCGATGTGGTGGCGATGATCCAGCAATGGCACGCCCAGGAGCAGCGGGAACTGCAGGACGAACTGGCGCGCCAGCATCGGCGCCGCGCCACTGCACAGGCTGCGCTGGCCGCCCACCCGACCCGCAAGGCGAGCAACGAACTGCGTATCGCAGGCAACCGCATCGAGCGCGCGCAATCGCGGCTGGATGACCTGCAACGCAGCCAGCAGCTGCCGCGGGACAACCGCATCTTCCCGGGTACCTACGCACCGGTGATCGTCGCTGAGCACGGCCACAGGGTGATCAAGCCAATGCGCTATCAATGTCGGCTGCCTGACAAACCCGCACGCAACGATGTGCTCTATCCCGGCACCTACAATGCGCGGCGCGACAGCCTGGAAGGCTATTGGCGCGGCGCGTTCGGCCACCGGCATGGGGTGGTGGTGGTGCAGGCCTTCTACGAGCATGTGCCACGCAAGGGCCTGCCGCTGCAGGCTGCTGATGACGAACGCGATGTCGTGCTGGAATTCCAGCCGCTGCCCCAGCGGGACCTGCTGATCGCCTGCCTGTGGGCGGAGTGGGAAGGTCCTGAGGGACGCCTTCTGTCGTTTGCCGCCGTCACCGACGAGCCGTCGGCCGATGTCGCCGCCACCGGCCATGACCGCGGCATCATTCCGATACGCGAGGCCAACCTGGATGCCTGGCTCAATCCGGATCCGGCCGAGCTGGCAGCGCAGTACAGAATCCTCGATGACCGCGAGGACATCCGTTACGCCTGGTGCGAAGCTGCGTGACCTGGCAGCCGGTTTTGTTTACACTACGCGGCCACGCTGCCGGTGTGGCGGAATGGTATACGCAGCTGACTCAAAATCAGCCGGGGGTGACCCCATGAAGGTTCGAGTCCTTTCACCGGCACCACATCTCAGGAAAGCCAGGCCACGTGCCTGGCTTTTTCGTTCCTGCAGCCCCCCAGGTTCAGTCCCGCCGCCACAGCCGCCAGCTGACCCAGCCGCCGTGACCGAGCGTCGCACCGAGCAGTGCGATCACCGTCCACTGCAGCGGCCGCGCAAGTTCGAGCTGCGCGGGCGCGACCTGGAGACGCTCCAGCAGCAGCCAGACGACCACGGCCGTCACCCACGCGCCCGATGCGGGTGCATAGGCGCGAAGTACTTCCCGATCCCAACCTGCCATGCCTGCTCTCCGGTATCTGACGAGGGCGCCAGTGTCCCCTGCCCCGCTCTCACCGGCTGAGATTGCGCAGTCGCGCCGATCACTCGATATCGGCGGGCGAGTCCAGGCCCAGCGGTTCGGACTGCACGTTGTTGCGGCCGGCGGCCTTGGCGCGGTAGCACTGCGCGTCGGCGGCGGCCACGGCTTCGTCCACGTCGGTACCGGACTGGATCGCCGCGATGCCGATGCTGGCGCCGACCCGGATGTGCTGCTGCTCCCACGGAATGGCCAGCGCGCCGATCGCATGCAGCAGCTCGCCGGCGATGCGGCGTGCGCGCCGCAGCGAGCAGCCGGCAAGAATCACTGCAAACTCGTCGCCGCCCAACCGCGCCACCACGTCTGAATCGCGCACGCCATGCCGCAGCACGTTGGCGACCGCCCACAGCACGGCGTCGCCTGCCAGATGGCCCCAGGTGTCGTTGACCGGCTTGAACTGGTCCAGGTCGATGAACATCAGCGAGGCCGCCTGCCCGGTGCGGTCGACATGGGCGATGGCCTGCTGCAGGTGAGCCTCGAAGCCGCGCCGGTTGACCAGCTCGGTAAGCGGGTCCATCTCCGCGAGCTGGCGCGCTTCGCGCTGCCGGGCGCGCAGCTGGGTGACGTCGCGGATTACCCATACCGCGCCCCGCAGCCCGCCGTCGTCGTCATGCATCCAGGCCTGCGACACGTCGACGGGCACGGTCTCGCCCCCTTGCACCAGCAACAGGTCCGAATGCAGGTCAACCGCGTTGCTGTCCGGATCCAGCAGCACGGCCACGTCCAGCGGCGACTGCGGTGCGTACTCGGTGGTCAGCTGCAGCAACTCGCCGATGTGCCGGCCATGCAGCGCCGCACTGTCGGGCAAGGCCAGCGCGCGCGCAGCGGCCGCATTGGCGTGCTCCACGCGGCCCTGCAGGTCCACGCTGAGCACCAGGTCGGTCACCGCGTCCAGCGTGATCCGGCTGCGCTGCTCGGCCTGCCGCATGCGCTGCTCGCTGGCGTGCTGGGCGGTGATGTCCTGGATCTGCGACACGAAGTGGAGCGGGTCGCCCTGTTCGCTGCGTACCAGCGACACCGACAGCCGGGTCCGGATGACGTTGCCCTCGCGCCCGATGTAGCGCTTTTCGAGATGGTAGTGCACGCGATTGCCGGCCAGCAGGTCCTTCACCATCTGCAGGTCCACTTCCAGGTCGTCGGGGTGGGTCAACCGCTGGAAGTCCACCTGCAACAGCTCGGCGCGCGAATAACCCATGATCCGGCACAGCGCATCGTTCACGTCCAGCCAGCGCCCTTCCAGGGACACCAGCGCCATGCCAAGGGCAGCGCTGGTGAACGCGCCAGCGAATTTTTCCTCGGCCAGGCGCGCTTCGGCCCGCGCCTGCAGCACAACGGTGATGTCGGTGGCCATGCCAACGAATCCGGTGACCTCGCCCTGCGCATCGGCCAGCGCACTGATCGACAGCCGCACCTGGCGATGTTCGCCATCGCGGCGGACGAAGGTCCATTGGCGCGAAAAGGTATGTTCGCGCGCGCGCGCGGTCAGCACGTCGAACAAGGCGCCCGTCGCACCTTCCCCGTCCGGCAGGCCGGCAAGAAATTCCTCCGCCTCCCCATCGTGGTGGAACAGGCCGGGCGTGGCGTGCCCCACCACCTCGTCCGCACGATAGCCCAGCAGCCGTTCAGCGCCGGAATTGAACAGCGTGATGACCCCCTGCACGTCGGTGACGATGACCGCGACCTCGTCGGACGAGTCAACGATCGACTGCAGGCGCTGGCGGGCGCTGGCAACCTCCTGCCGCGCCTGCTGCAGATCGCTCACGTCGGAGTGTGCCCCCGCCATCCACAGCGGGGCGCCGTCAGCATCCCACTCATAGACCCGTCCGCGGTCCTGCACCCACACCCAGTGGCCGTCACGGTGCCGCATCCGGACCAGGCATTCGTAGAACGGCGTCTGCCCGGCGAAGTGTGCCTGCAGCTGCGCGTCCGAACGCTGCAGATCGTCAGGGTGGACAAGTCGCTCGAAGGTGTCCGAACAGATCGGCTGCAGCGCTTCAAGGGTGTAGCCGACGATCTCTGCCCAGCGCGCGTTGACCTGCATGTGGCCGGTCGCCGGGCTCCATTCCCAGGTACCCGCTGCGCTGCCATCGATGATCATGCGCAGGCGACGCACCTGGTCCTGCGCCTGCGCAAGCTCCGCCTGCAGCGTCGCCAGCGCGGCGTTGTCCGGGTGGCTCATGCGGGGTACCCATGCACGGCGAAGCGGGCCCGCACCGTGCCTGCGCACCGGGTCCCCATCGACGCGCCTGTCGCACTGCCCTGCATGGCCCTCCCGGCGTCTGCTCCGGGCCTCGACGGCCCCGTGCGCCCAGTGTGCGCAATCAGGGGGCCGTGCGTAAGCCCCCCGTCACGGAAAGCCGGGACAGGCGTTGTCTCCCCTTCCCCCTGCGCTGCTGTCAGCCGCGCTTTGCGCGGGCAAACGCGTCGGCCAGCGCGCTGTTGGCGGGCGCGGCGGCA
>JAZBLM010000102.1:0-12071 GCA_037033225.1 Pseudomonadota bacterium | reverse complement strand
GTCGAAAACAAGGTGCAGCAGCAACGCAGCGAACTGTCGGTGTGGTTCAACTACGGTCCGGGTGACAGCACCTGGACCAATGGTCCGGTGGCCGCACCGATCATCTACTCCGAGGACATGGCGTTCTCCGACCTGTCGATGGGCGGTGCCCAGCTGGCGACGAAGAACACCATGGATTCGCTGGGCTTCAACGTGGAGTGGGAGGTCAACGACGCGCTCGACCTGTCCTTCGACTACCACACCTCCAGCGCCGAATCGCAGCCGGACAGCCCGTATGGATCGGCTGGCGTGCTTGGCGTGGCGGCCTACGTGCGCGGTACCACCACGGTGGACTACAGCGGCGATCTGCCGATCATCAACGTGCAGTTGCCGCCGGGCGTCACCCAGGTGGAAGCGTCCGACGCGCTGGTGACCGGTTCGGTGTTCCAGAACAGCTACAACAAGTCCGAGGTGGAGCAGTTCCAGGCCAAGGGTCGTTTCCGCTTCGCCGACTACTCGGCGCTGGACTTCGGCATCGGATCCACCGAAGTGGACAACCGTTCGGCATCGGCGATCGAGCAGCGCAACACCTGGGGCGGCCTGGGCACGCCGGCGGACTACGCCGATGACATCTGGTACGCCGACGACATGGCGAAGTACTTCAAGGCCTTCTCCGGCAGTGGTGATCCGCGCCTGACCGGCCGCTTCCTGGTGTTCGATTTCGAACGCCTGCGCGACCAGGCCGCACAGGTCGGCACCGCCTCCGATCCGGCCTGCCCCACCTGTTACCTGATGCCCACTGAATACAGCGAAGACATCCGCACCACCGAAAAGTCGAAGAGCGCGTACCTGCAGTACCGCACGACCTTCGACTGGTCGATGCCGCTGAACGTGGCCGTCGGCGTGCGCTACGAACAGACCGACGTGGAATCGCAGGCGCTGGTGCGCGTGCCCAATGGCATCAGCTGGAGCTCGGCGAACGAGTTCAACATCGACTACGCCGCCGAACGCGGCATGATCGACGGCAAGGGGGACTATGACTACATCCTGCCCAACGTCGACCTCAAGCTGGACATCAGCGATGCGCTGGCGCTGCGCGGCAGCTACAGCCGCAGCATCGGCCGACCGGGCTGGACCCAGATCCAGAGCGGCCAGTCGCTGGCCGATATCGTACGCACCCAGGGCGGATCCGGCTCGCGCGGCAACCCTGGCCTGGAACCGTTGCTGTCGGACAACTTCGACATTTCGCTGGAGTGGTATTACGCCGAGTCCAGCTACGCCTCGCTCGGCTTCTTCCGCAAGAACATCAAGAACTTCATCAGCGATACGATCCTGCGCGAAGAACCGGGCAGCCTGCACACGCCGGTGGGCGGCGCCTACTGGAACGCGGCACTGGGGGCGGGCTGCGGCGCGACCGACATGCCCTGCATCCGTGATTACATCTTCAGCAATTTCAACGGGCAGCCGGGCGTCACCGCCACCGGAACCAACTCCGCCGGCCAGCTGACCGGCACCATCGTCGGCCAGCCAGGCGACCCGGTCGCCGGGTTCGACATCACCGTGCCGGCCAACCAGCGTTCGGACCATCTGGATGGCTGGGAAGTGAGCCTGCAGCACCTGTTCGGACAGTCCGGTTTCGGCCTGGCCGCCAATTACACCAAGGTGAAGTCCGGGCTGACGTTCGACAACACCAGCCTGGGCGACCAGTACCCGATGATCGGGCTCAGCGATTCGGCCAACCTGGTGGCGTTCTATGACAGGAATGCGTGGCAGGTGCGCGCGGCCTACAACTGGCGCGACAGCTTCCTCAACGGCATCGGCGGCCAGGGGCCCAACCCCAACTACACCGAGGCCTACGGTCAGCTGGACGTCAACATCAGCTACGCGGTGACCCCGCAGCTGTCGCTGAGCCTGGAAGGCATCAACCTGACCGATGAGACCATGCGCACCTATGCGCGGCACACCAACATGCTGCGCTATGCGACCCAGACCGGGCCGCGCTACATGTTCGGCGTGCGTTACCGGTTCTGATCCGCACGGCCATGCCCGGCACGCCACGCGCCATCGAAGAGGTCGACATCCATCCGGGGCAGCTGGCCGGCTGCCTGCGGGACTGGACCACGCCGAAGGTGGTGCGCGGGCTGGCCGGGCACTGGCCGATGGTGGCCGCCGCGCGCGCATCGCCACACGCGGCGGTGGCGCACCTGCAGCAGTTCGACCACGGCCGGATGGCGGTCACTGCGACCACCGCGGCGCCGGACGTCGGCGGGCGGATCTTCTACAACGCCGACATGAGCGGCTTCAACTTCCGCCGTGAGCAGGTGGCGTTGAAGGTGGTGCTGGACACGCTGCTCAAATATGCGGCGCATCAGGCGCCCCCGACCATCTACGTGGCGTCCACTACGCTGGACACGTTCCTGCCCGGCTTCAGCGCAGCCAATCCGCTCGCGCTGGGCGTGGACGCTCCACTGGCCAGCATCTGGATCGGCAACCGCTCGCGCATCGCGGCCCACCAGGACGTACCGGACAACCTGGCCTGCGTCGCGGCCGGCCGGCGCCGGGTCACGCTGTTCCCGCCGGACCAGGTGGGCAACCTGTATGTCGGTCCGCTTGATTTCACCCCGGCGGGCCAGGCCGTCAGCCTGGTCGATTTCGCCGCGCCGGACGTCGAGCGCTTTCCGCGTTTCAGCCAGGCGCTCCAGCATGCACAGGTCGCCGAGCTTGGGCCCGGCGATGCGGTGTTCATCCCCTCGTTGTGGTGGCACCACATGGAAGGGTTGGACCCGTTCAACGTGCTGGTCAACTACTGGTGGCGTCCGGTGCCGACGTGGGCGGACTCGCCGATGAATGCCCTGATGCTGGCGTTGCTGGCCATCCGTGATCTGCCGCCGACGCAGCGCGCTGCATGGCAGGCGATGTTCCAACATCATGTGTTCGCCGCCGAGGCGGGCGACGTGGCCCATATCCCGGCGCAGGTACGGGGCATTCTGGGGCCGCTGGACGAAGCGACGGCAGCAACGCTGCGCGCGATCCTGCTCAAGCGCCTGGATCGCAGCCACTAACGCAGCCACCCGGCGGGGGGACGCGGGGGCAAGAGCGGCGCCGTCTGCGATGGCAGGGGCGCTGCGCAGCGGGGTGCCTATTCGCCGCGGGCAGCGGCTTTCGGTGATAATGCGCGCGCAGTCCCCCACCGAGCCGTGCGCAGGACATCGCGTACGGGCGCCGCCCCGCGCTGTCGTGCAACCGGTCGTCCCGGCGGCGCCAGCATCCGAACTGCCTGGCTCCCCATGCGCATGCTGTCCAAACGCCTGAACCTGGGCAAGCTGATCCTTGCCCTGGCCCTGCTCAGCACGGTGGTGGCCCTGGGCAATACGCTGCTCGCCAGCTACCGCGTGCAGCGCGACCAGCTGATCCGCGGGACGCTGGAAGCCAACCGCGTCTACGCCAACAAGCTGGCTGAGACCACGCAGAACTTCGTGCTGTCCTCGCAGCAGCAGCTGGCTTATGCAGCGACACTGCTCGGTCGCAGCGGCTTGCAGGACGGGCGTGCCCAGGAAGAAGCCAGCCGCCTGCAGCTGCAGACCAACAGTTTCAACTCGGTGCTTGTGGTGAGCGAGACCGGCCTGGTCGTGGCCACCTCGCCACAGACGCTTCACCTGAAGGGCGACACGCTGCGCAGCGCAGGCAACCGTGCCGCGCTGGAGCGGCGCCAGCCGATGATCAGCGATCCCTACGATTCGGCGACCGGCAAACTGCTGATCGCCATGTCCCATCCCGTTTTCGACGCGCAGGGCCAGTACCGTGGCTACGTCAGCGGTACCGTATACCTGCGCCAGCGCAGCATCCTGCAGAGCCTGCTGGGCACGCACTACTACCGCGATGGCTCCTACCTGTACGTGGTGGATCGCAATGGCCGGCTGCTGTACCACATTGATCCGGAACGGGTGGGTGGCCGTGCGCCCGGCAACCCGGTCATCGAAGCGGTGACGCGTGGGCAGCGCGGTGCCGCGCAGATAATCAACAGCCGCGGCGTCTCCATGCTGGCCGGCTATGCGCCGGTTCCCGCCACGGGCTGGGGCGTGGTCGCGCAGCGGCCGACCGCCGCCACGCTGCAGCCGCTGTCGCAGCTGATGTCATCGGTGATCTGGCGTGCCATCCCGCTGGGCGTCCTGTCGCTGCTGGCGACGTGGTGGTTCGCCCGCCGCATCTCCCTGCCGCTGTGGCAGCTGGCGCGCAACGTGCAGGAGGGCGATACCCGCCGCGCGATCAGCGACGTCGGCCGCATCCGCGCATGGTATTTCGAAGTCGCGCAGTTGAAGCAGGCGGTGCTGTACAGCTTCACCGCGCTGCAGGACCGCATCGGCACGCTGAACCGCGCCAGCCGCACCGATCCGCTGACCGGGCTGCTCAACCGGCGCGGCCTGCAGCAGTCGCTGGAGACGTTGAAGGTACAGGGCCAGTCGTTCGCGATCCTGGCGCTGGACATCGACCGCTTCAAGACGATCAACGACCAGCATGGGCACGCCGTCGGTGACACGGTCATCAGCCATATCGCCGAGCAGATGCGGCGCTACTCGCGCGACGGCGACGTGCTGTGCCGCAATGGCGGCGAGGAATTCCTGATGCTGCTGCCGACCACCGACGCCGACGCCGCGCGGGTCATCGCCGAGCGCCTGCGTCAGCAGATCGCTTCAGAGGCCATGCAAGGTATCGGCCCTGTGACCGTGTCGGTCGGTGTGGCGCATTACCCGACCTTCGACAGCGATGCCGAGCAGGCACTGCGGATGGCGGACAAAGCGCTGTACATGGCCAAGGAACAGGGCCGCAACCGCAGCGTGGTCTATCCCTACCGCTGAGCGCAGCTCAGCCCTCAAGCCGGGTCAGCAGCTTCGGCCCCTTGCGGGTAAGGCCCACCATGTAGACACCGCCATCGGGCAGCGTATCGGCGCTCTCGATACCGTCGTCGGGGCCCACGTCCCAGCTCGCCCTGTTGCGGGGGCCGGGCACGTAGGCCTGCCACTTTCCGTAGCGCGTCCTGGCGTCGTCGTACGAATAGTTCACCGGCACACGCACCGTCCAGTAAGCCTCGTCCACCGCCTCGCCCGTGGTGGGGACGCGGAACCGCCACTTGCGTGCCGCCGCCAGACTGTTGCGGGCCATGATGTCGCGCATGCGCTCGATGACCTGGCCACGTGAGAGGACGCTGACATTGACCTGCTCGGCGATCACGTCCTCGACCCCACCTTCGCGGTTGATCTTCAGCAGCAGCGCCACTTCGCCCGCGCCGCCCATTTCGTACAGCGCCTTGGGAAACTGCGGCGGGGTCATGCTGAGGCTGACCACCGAATCAGTGGCCGTGCTGTCGTAGGCCTCGAAGCTGGCGCTCTTCAACGCCACCTGCATCCGGCCCTCATCACCTGCGGTGGCCAGCAGGCGCAGGTAGACTGGCGTGCGTGCACGCACCGCCTTTCCCTCGCGCATGACCGGCTCGAAGCGCCAGGAGGCGACATTGGCTTTGACGAAGTCCTTGATATAGGGCTCGACCTTGGCCTCGTCCGCCAGCTGGAAGCCTTCCACGCTGCCGTCCACGGCGATGTCGATGCTGCCGGAGAGCACCATGCTGCCCTCCGCCTGCGCGCGCATCGCCCGTATGCTCTGTGCTGCGGTATCCGCGGAAACCAGCAGGCCGCCGCTGCCCAGCGCAAGGGCAAGGCCAAAAAAGAGAGAAGTGCGCATGCTGACGGCTCCATGTCGATGAAGGGCTAGGCTAGCACAGCGGTCCAGGGCGACATCAAGCCAGGCGATGCGTCGTGGCATAGGGCGGCGTATCGGGGATGACGCCGGCCGCGAACCCAGCCTGCAGGCCACGCCACCACGAGGGCTGGAAAAGATGCCCGAAATGCTCGCGCACGGCCGCCAGCTCTGCCGCAGGCAACGCCATGAAAGGTCCGAAGCGTTCGGGGAAGACATCACGCGGACCGACGTGGAACCAGGGCTCATCAGCCAGCGCCTCTTCAGGACTGCGCGGCTCGGGCCAGTCGCGGAAGCTGCAGTCGGTGACGCGGCACAGCTCATCGTAGTCGTAGAACACGGCGCGACCGTGGCGGGAAACGCCGAAGTTCTTCGGCAGCATGTCGCCGGGAAAGATGTTGTTGCGCGCCATGTCGGTGATCGCCTGGGCGTAGTCCAGCACCGCAGCACGGACGCCCTCCGCCGACTGCTCGCGCAGGTACAGGTTGAGCGGACGGAAGCGTCGCTGCACGTAGCACAGCGCGATCTCGACCTCGTCACCGTCGATCTTCACAGCCTGCGCGCACTGCGCCAGAAGCTCGTCCAGCAGCTTCGGAGCGAACCGCGCCGTCGGGAAACGCAGGTGCCGGTAAGGTTGCGCATCAAGCAGCCTGCCGACGCGGTCGAGGTTGAACACCAGCGCGTATTTCGCTTCAACCTGCTGGCGCGACATGGCTTTGGGCCAGGCAAAGCGGTCGCGGATCAGCTTGAACACCAACGGGTAACTGGGCAGGGTGAATACCGCCATCACCATGCCGGGCGTGCCCTCGGCATGGACCAGCTGCTCCTGTGGGTGATCGCGGAAGTGCCTGAAGAAGGCGCGGTAGCGCTCGGTCTTGCCCTGCTTCGCACGTCCCAGCACTGTGTAGATTTCGTCGATCGGCTTGCCCGGCAGCAGGCTGCGCAGGAACACCACGGCATCGCCGACGGTAGCAAGGTCGGCCTGGAAGTAGCTGCGCGAAACGCCGAACAGGTGCGCCACATCACGGCGCGCGGTAAGCACCGCATCGGCACGCAAGCCTTGGCCATCATTGACCAGCGCAATGACGCAGGGTGAGAAACGATGTTCGCCAAACACCCGCCCCACCAGGTAGGCCCTGCGCTCGCGGTAGAACACCGTGTCGAGCAGCTCGATGCCGCGGACCGGGTCCGCTCCCCAGTGCGCCAGGTCGTCCTGCAGGCGCACGGCGATCGCTGCCGCGCATCGCAACTGGTGCACATAGGGCACCGCGAAGCGGTAGTCGCCGAGCACGCGCATCAGCGCGTCGGCGGGACGTGTCGAGGACACGGCGTAGACATGCCGCGCAACCGGATGGGTGATCGCGTCGGACGGCTCGACATCGAAGGCCAGGAACTCCACGTCCGCGTCGACGCCGTGGGTGCCGAACACGCGCCGGGCCAAGGTGTTGTAGAAGGTCTTGTACAGCTCGGCATCGATGCGACCCTGCACCAGCAGGGCGTAGCAGGCGTGCACCTGCAGCCAGCAGGCGCGTGCGCCGATCACCGGTCCGGCCATGCGCCGCAGATTCTCCATGCAGGCGGCGATGCACACGTCGTACAACCCGATGCGTTCAACGGCGTCGCGCTGTGCAGCGTCCCAGTCGCACTGTTCGAAGCGCAGACGTGCACGTGCAGTCACCGCCGCGAAGCGTGCGTGGTAGTCCTCGAAGCCCGCCTGGATGGCGCGCGCCATGGGCGCTGCCATGCTCGTATCGACGTCGGTGGAATGCATCGGCAGCCTCGCGAACCGGTCCGCGCCCACCTTACGACGTCAGCTGACACAGGGATAGCGCCGGGCCCTGCCCGGCGCCTCCCGCCGCGCTATCACCCCGCGATCAGTTCCAGTGCCGCGTTGAGCGTGGCGCTTGGACGCATCGCAGCGGCGACCTTGCCCAGGTCCGGGCGGTAGTAGCCGCCGATGTCGACCGGCTTGCCCTGCACCGCAGCCAGTTCCTCGACGATCTTCGCTTCGTTCTCAGCCAGCGCCTGCGCCAGCGGCGCGAAGCGCGCCTTGAGCGCGGCATCGTCGTCCTGCGCCGCCAGCGCCTGTGCCCAGTACAGGGTCAGGTAGAAGTGGCTGCCACGGTTGTCGATGCCACCCAGCTTCCGCGAGGGCGACTTGTCGTTGTCCAGGAACTCCCCGTTGGCCACGTCCAGCGCCTTGGCCAGCACCTTGGCGGCGGCGTTGTCGTAGCGGTTGCCAAGGTGCTCCAGCGATGCGGCCAGGGCGAGGAATTCGCCGAGCGAGTCCCAGCGCAGGTAGTCCTCTTCGACGAACTGCTGCACATGCTTGGGCGCGGAGCCACCGGCACCGGTCTCGAACAGGCCACCGCCGGCCATCAGCGGCACGATGGACAGCATCTTCGCGCTCGTGCCCAGCTCCATGATCGGGAACAGGTCGGTGAGGTAGTCACGCAGCACGTTGCCGGTCACCGAGATGGTGTCCTCGCCCCTGCGGATGCGTTCCAGCGAGAACGCGGTCGCGTCCACCGGCGGCAGGATGCGGATGTCCAGACCGCTGGTGTCGTGGTCCTTCAGATAGGTTTCCACCTTGGCGATGACCTGCGCATCGTGCGCGCGCGCGGCGTCCAGCCAGAACACGGCGGGGGTGCTGCTCAGGCGTGCGCGCTCGACGGCCAGCTTGACCCAGTCCTGAATCGGCGCGTCCTTGGTCTGGCACATGCGCCAGATGTCACCGGCTTCCACCGCGTGCTCGAACACGACGTTGCCGGTGTCGTCGGTGACCTTGACCACGCCTGCACTGGCGATCTGGAAGGTCTTGTCGTGCGAGCCGTACTCCTCTGCCTTCTGCGCCATCAGGCCGACGTTGGGCACCGACCCCATGGTGGCCGGGTTGAACGCGCCGTTGCTGCGACAGTCGTCGATGACGGCCTGGTAGACACCGGCGTAGCAGCGATCGGGAATGACCGCCTTGGTGTCCTGCAGCGTTCCTTCGGCGTTCCACATCTTGCCGGAGTCGCGGATCATCGCCGGCATCGAGGCATCGACGATCACGTCGCTCGGCACGTGAAGGTTGGTGATGCCCTTGTCCGAGTTGACCATGGCCACGCCGGGACGATGGGCATACTCGGCCTTCAGGTCGGCCTCGATCGCAGCGCGCGTGGCTTCAGGCAGCGACGGCAGGCGCGCGGCCAGGTCGCCAATGCCGTTGTTCGCATCGAAACCGGCCTGCTTGAGCACGTCGGCATGCTTGCCCAGCACGTCCTTGTAGAACTCGTTGACCGCCACGCCGAACATGATCGGGTCGGAGACCTTCATCATGGTGGCCTTCAGGTGCAGGGAGAACAGCACGCCCTTGGCCTTCGCGTCCTCGATCTGTTCGGCGATGAAAGCGGCCAGCGCCTTGCGGCTCATCACCGCCGCGTCGACGATCTCGCCCGCCTTGATGGCGGTCTTTTCCTTCAGCACCACGGCATTGCCGTCGGCGCCGTGCAGGGTGATCTTCAGGCTGCCCGCACTGTCCAGCGTGGCCGACTTCTCGCTGCCATAGAAATCGCCCGATGCCATGTGGGACACATGCGATGCAGAATCCTTCGCCCAGGCGCCCATGCGGTGCGGATGCTTGCGTGCGTAGTTCTTGACCGACAGCGGCGCGCGGCGGTCCGAATTGCCTTCGCGCAGCACCGGGTTCACCGCGCTGCCCTTGACCTTGTCATAGCGCGCCTTGATCTCGCGCTGTTCTTCGTCGGCTGGGTTTTCCGGATAATCCGGCAGCGCGTGGCCCTGCTCCTGCAACTCGGCGATCGCGGCCTTCAGCTGCGGCACCGATGCGGAGATGTTCGGCAGCTTGATGATGTTGGCTTGCGGGGTCGTCGCCAGCTGGCCCAGCTCGGCCAGGTCGTCGTTGACCTTCTGGTCGTCCTTCAGGCGCTCTGGAAACAGCGACAGGATGCGACCGGACAGCGAGATGTCACGCGTTTCCACGGCAATGCCCGCCGTGGCGGTGAACGCGCTCACGACCGGCAGCAGCGACTGGGTAGCAAGGAAGGGGGCTTCGTCGGTCAGCGTGTAGAGGATCTTGGGCGTGTTGGACATGGGGGATCAGGACTCTCTGGTGCGGAATTCAAGGTAGCCGGCGCAGGCGCCGGGCCGGATGCGGCCCGTGCGCGGAGCGCGCGACGGGCGAGGACGAAACCCCTGCATTGTCACGCTTTACGCGCTGCGGGGCAAAGCCAGGCCATACGCGGCGGTACGTCACTGGCCCCTGCACGCATGCGACTTCGTCCGGCCGGTCCTGCATCGGTGTCCTGGCAACGCGGGCAAAAAAAAGACGCAGCCTTGCGGCTGCGTCCATCGTGAGTCCACTACCGGGAGAGAGTCGGTATTGCGTGGACTTACTTGACCTCGAACTCCTGCGGCGTTCCGGCCGCCTTGCCATCTACCATGACTTCGGCGCGATACTTGCCCGCGGGCCAGCCATTGGCGTTCTTGAAGCTGATGTTGGTGGTCTCGGCACCGGTGGTGTTGAGCGTGGCGCTCTGCTCACCGGCGACCTGACCGTCCTGGAAGGTCAGCTTGGCACCGACGTTTGCATTATTCGCCGTTCCGTCAGTGCGAACCGAGACGATGATCTCGTCCTTGGGCGCGAACATCGCGGTGGTGGCCACCGACTTGTCAGCCGCCGCCGTCTTGCCCACGGTTACCGACGAAACATTCACGGCGGCCATGTTGCCTTCAGCCATCGGCGGCGGTGCGCCGGTCATCGGCGCCGGAGCGGCAGCCGGTGCAGCGGCCGTGTCGGCAGCGGCCGGGGTAGCGGTCGAGTCGACGGCCGGCTCATCCTTCTTGCAGCCAACGAGGGCGACAGTGCCCAGCATTGCGATCAACAAGCCATTACGAAGCGTATGGGTACGGGTCATAGGGTTTCCTCCAAGGAATACAGCACTGTGTTTCAGGCGGGATTGGCTTTGGGCGGCAGCTTAAGCACCTGCCCGGGTTGGATCTTGTCGGGATCGTCAAGCTGGTCCCGGTTGGCTTCGAAAATCTTCTGGTAGGCGTTGGCATCGCCCAGATGCTGCTTGGCGATCTTCGACAGCGTGTCACCACTCTGCACGGTGTAGGTCTGCGCACCGACAACCTCGGCGGTGCTGTCGACGTTGGCGGTCACTGCGGAAAAATCCGCCTTGGACTGCTGCTGCGCGGTGCTGTCGACGCTGCTGGTGACGCCGGAAAAATCAGCTTTCTTCTCGGTACTCATCCCCACACTCCGTCTGCATGACTACGTGATTTGCACGTTCTCACACAGGTTGTTAAATGGGGATGGTTTTGGCGTGAAGCCCGGCGCCTGATGCGCCCCGATTGGAGCGTACGCGCAGCGTATCCGCTATTGGCGCTGCTCGCGGTATGTCACGGCCGGTGCCGCAATGCCCGGGCTGGCACGCCACGGATTGATGTCCAGCCCGCCGCGGCGTGTGTAACGCGCCTCCACTTCCAGCCATTGTGGCGCGCAGTGCTGGCGGATTTCGCTGAAGATCCGCTCCACGCACTGCTCGTGGAACTCGGCGTGTTCGCGGTAGCTCACCAGGTAGCGCAGCAGGCCTGCCCGGTCCAGGCGGGGTCCGTGGTAACGAATGCTCACGGTTGCCCAGTCGGGCTGGCCGGTGACCGGGCAGTTCGACTTCAGCAGGGCTGACACCAGGGTTTCTTCCACCACCTCGTCGTGATCAGCCGCCAGATAGTCCGCGCGCGGAGGGCCGTAGCAGTCGATGTCCAGCTCCAGGCCGTCGATCAATTCACCTTGTGGGGTCTCGCGTAGTGGCGGAAGCCCGAAGGTGACCTCGACGGGCGCACCCGCGCATGCCGACAGGTCGGCCATGACCGTCGCCTGCAATGCGGCAGCGTCGGCAAAGCGCGCACTGTTGAGCGAGTTGAGGTACAGCTTGAATGACTTGGACTCAATCAGGTTGGGCGAGGTGCATGGCACCTGCACCGTGGCCACGGCCACGCACGGCTTGCCACGGGTATCCAGCCAGCCGAGTTCGAAGGCATGCCAGCGGTCATGGCCGACGAACGGCAGGGTGGCATCGTCCAGCCCGATCTCGGCGCGGGCGGCGGCGCGGGGAATGGGGAACAGCAGGCCGGGGTCGTACTGCGACGGGTAGCTGACCTCGCGACCGAGGCTGGAATCCTGGGGGGTGTTCATGGCGCTCATTGTAGATGAGCGGGTCGAACGGGTGAGACCCCCTCGCGGGTGGGTTTTCAAGCTGCTCCTGCGCTTGGGACGGGTCGCGGGGCTGGTCGGGGGACGGCAAGAGCCGCTCCTGCGGGCCTCGTTTCGCGCC
>JAZBLM010000101.1:0-12088 GCA_037033225.1 Pseudomonadota bacterium | reverse complement strand
GCGGGGTCCCGGCGGTCCGGGGGCGCGCGGCCCCGGCGCACGCGGTCCAGGCCAGGGTGGCGGCTACGGCCAGGGCCAGGGTGAAGGCGCGCGCGGCGGTTACGCCAAGCCGAAGTCGCCGGGTGCCGGTGGCAATCGTGGCGGCCAGGGCCAGGGTGGCCAGGGCAACAAGCATCCCTACGGTCATCCGGGCAACGCACCATCGTTCCCCTCCGACCACGCCAATCCGGGCTTCAGCCCGTACGGCAGTGCCCGTCCCAGCGGCGGCAATCGGGGTCCGGGCGGAAATCGATCTGCAGGTGGGCCCGGTGGCAACCGCGGCCCAGGCGGTCCCGGCGGCAATCGGGGTCCTGGTGGTAACCGTGGTCCGGGTGGCCCCGGTGGCAACCGCGGCCGTGGTGGCCCGCGCGGCGCCTGACCGCAGCGTGTAACCCAGTGAAAAACCCGGCCTCGCGGCCGGGTTTTTTTTATTTCGCCATCGCTTGGCAGGAACGGCCGCTGGCCGTCAACACGTCCGTCTCAACGCCGCTCAATGGTGAACGCCGTCCCATCGATGCCCAGATCCCAGCCCTTTCCCGTCCCGGCCAAGGCCAGGGAAATGTCACCCTTGGTCATTGCAGCGGCACCGCTCGAGCGCACCGCGCCGGCGTGGGCACTGACCGCCGCATAGGTACCGAACAGGTCCTCCGGCGAATACGCACCGGTGAAGCGACCGCTGCCATCGACGATCTTCGACTTGCCCACGGTCAGCCCACCGCCCTTGACCTTGATCGTGACCGGCATGCGCGCGCCGTTGTCGCAGGTGATCGTGCCGGTCCCCGAGGCGGTCTTGTAGAACACCGACCAGCCGGACATGTCGTACCGCAGCGAACACTCCAGGTTGCCGGCGGCATGGGCAACAGGCGTAGCGAACGCCGAAGCGACCAGCAGGACGATCAGGGAAACAGGGCTTTTCATGGTGGGCAGACTCCAGATTGCGTGGTGCGCCGAATCTAGCAGCGCCCCGGCCTGCTGGCACAGGGGCGCGCGCGTCAGGCTGGAGCGCGGTTCAGGCGCTGTCGCCGGACGCATCCAGGGTGAAGCGATCAGCGTCGAGCATCGCCGGGAAGCGCGCGCGATGCGCGGCCAGCGCGGCCGCCGACAAGGTCGTCGTCACGACCTGCTCGACTTCGCGCACTTCCAGCTGCGGCTGGCCAAGGAAATCGATCACTGCGCTGTCGCCGGCATAATGCAGATCGTTGCCGTCCACACCCACCCGGTTGACCGCAGCGACATAGCAGAGGTTCTCGATCGCCCGCGCGCGCAGCAGCGTTTTCCACGCATACGCCCGCGCCGACGGCCAGTTGGCGACGAAGATCTGCAGGTCGAAGTCCATCTGCCCCGCCCGCTCGGTATCGAAACGGTTGCGGCAGAACACCGGGAAACGCAGGTCGTAGCAGACCTGCGGATTGATGCGCCAGCCCTTCCACTCCACGCTCAGCCGCTCGCGACCGGCGGCGTAGCGCTCGTGTTCGCCGCCGTAACGGAACAGGTGGCGCTTGTCGTACTGCTGCAGCTGGCCATCCGGGGTGGCGAACAACAGGCGGTTGTAGACCCCATCGCGTTCGCGCAGCTGCACGCTGCCGGTCACCGCCGCGCCGAGGGCGGCGGCCTGGTCACGCAGCCACGCCACGGTCGGTCCGGCCATGTCTTCGGCCTGGCTGATGGCCGCGTTGGAGAATCCGCTGGTGAACGTCTCCGGCAGCACCACCAGATCGGTATGCCCGGCCAACGGGGCCATCAGCGCGGCGTAGTGCGCACGGTTTCCGGCCGGGTCGTGCCAACGCGTATCGCCCTGGACCAGGCTCACGCGCAGGTCCGACGGCATGCCCTGCCCGCTCACAGCCGTTCCAGCCGCTGGATGGCCGCATCCAGGGTGGCATCGTTCTTGGCGAAGCACAGGCGGATGATGCGCTGGCCGGCCGGTGGCGTCTCATAGAACGGCGACAGCGGT
Organism: Pseudomonadota bacterium; assembly: GCA_037033225.1. GTDB lineage: Bacteria > Pseudomonadota > Gammaproteobacteria > Xanthomonadales > Xanthomonadaceae > Stenotrophomonas. Next base: position 10,095 of record JAZBLM010000101.1, on the reverse strand, counting down.
ATGGCTGCCACGCCCTTTTCGACGGTCAGCCACTTCACGAACTCATGGTCGGGCAAGTCGCTGACGGCCGAATAATCGACCAGCTGGAAATACCCGCCGGGCACCGGCAGCGGCACCAGCCGCGTCCGCGCCAACTGTTCGCGGAAACGGTCACGCTTGGCCTGGTAGAACGCGCCGAGCTGCAGGTGGTGCTCCGGCTCGTCACGGATCATCGTGGCGAAACCGTGCTGGGCCGGCCCGAAACTGGTGAAGGTGTTGTACTGGTGCACCTTTCGGAACTCGGCCGTCATTGCCGGCGGCGCGATCGCGTAGCCGATTTTCCAGCCGGTGCAGTGGTAGGTCTTGCCGAAACTGGAGATGACAAAGGCGCGCTCGCGCAGCTCCGGATGGCGCAGCGCGGATTGATGGGGACGTCCGTCGTAGATGATGTGCTCGTACACTTCATCGGACAGCAGGAAGATGTCGGTGCCACGCAGCAGGTCGGCCAGCGCCTGCATGTCCGACGCGTCCAGCATCGCGCCGGACGGGTTGTGCGGCGTGTTGACCATGAGCAAGCGGGTGCGCGGGCTGATCGCCGCGCGCACGCGGTCCCAGTCCACGGCGAACGTCTGCGGGTCCAGGGGCACGTGCACCGCACGCGCGCCGGCCAGGTCGATGGCGGGCTCGTAGCAGTCGTAGGCCGGGTCGAGCACGATCACTTCCTCGCCCGCACGCACGACGGCGTGGATGGCATTGAAGATCGCTTCGGTGGCGCCGCTGGTGACGGTGATTTCGGTGTCGGCATCGACCTGCGCGCCGTACAGGTCCAGCGATTTCTGCGCGATGGCTTCGCGCAGCGCCGCCACGCCGGTCATGGGCGGATACTGGTTCAGGCCTGCGGCCATCGCGGCGGTGGTGGCATCGATGAGGCGCTGCGGCGCGCTGAAGTCCGGGAAGCCCTGGCCCAGGTTGACCGCGCCGTGCTCGGCGGCAAGCTGGGACATCACGGTGAAGATGGTGGTGCCCACCTTGGGCAGCTTGGTCTGCGGTTGCATCGGCCTGGGGGAACGGGGGACAGGAAGGCAGTGTACTGGTCCGGGAAAAACATGACGACCAGCGGTCGTCACTACCGGGAAGGCATGACGACCAGCGGTCTTCACTGCCTGGGAGCGGTGATGGCCCGTAGCGGCGCTCGCCTGGAGGTGCGGGTTCCCCGATACAATCGGGGCCCGTCGGTCGTACCGAGATGACACCCCTTGGATTCCCCTGCGTTGCTGGCTGCCCACGACCTGTGTTTCTCGCGCGACCAGGAAAGCGTGTTCGGGCCGCTCGATTTCCACGTCGATGCCGGTGAGGCGCTGCTGGTACAGGGCGACAACGGCGCCGGCAAGACCACTCTGCTGCGCGTCCTGGCGGGCCTGCTGCGACCCGCACGTGGCCGGGTGGAGATTGATGGACGCGCTGCAGGAACCGCCGAACGTGCGCGCTACGTGGCGTACCTGGGCCACCTGCCCGCGATGAAGCCGGACCTGGATGCGCTGCAGAACCTGCATTTCCTGTGCGGCCTGCATGGCCGCCGCGCGCGCCAGATGCCCGGCAACGCGCTGGCGGTGGTCGGCCTGGCCGGGTATGAGACGACCCTGGTCCGCCATCTCTCGGCCGGGCAGAAACGCCGACTGGCGCTGGCACGCATCTGGCTGTCGCCGGCACCGTTGTGGCTGCTGGACGAACCCTACGCAAACCTCGACCTGGAGGGCATCAACCTGGTCAACAGGATGATTGCCGCGCACCTGCGCGGCGGTGGCGCTGCGCTGGTCACCACACACGGCGCGTATGCCGCGCCACCGGTACGCACGCGCGCGCTGCAGCTGGCGCTGCCGCAGGTGCCGGCATGATCGCGCCAGGCACCGAACCCGGGCTGTGGCAGACCGCCCGCGCGCTGGCCGCGCGCGACCTGCAGCTGGTCTGGCGAAGGCGCGGCGATGCGCTGCAGCCGGTGCTGTTCGCGGTGCTGGTGGTGGTGCTGTTCGCGCTGGCGATGGGCCGCGATCCGCAGCGCCTGGCCGGCAGTGCGGTGGCCGTGCTGTGGCTGGCGGTGCTGCTGGCCGGCCAGCTGGCGCTGGATTCGCTGTTCCGCGCCGACGCCGAAGATGGTTCGCTCGAGCAATGGCTGCTGGCGCCCGTGCCGCTGGCCTGGCTGGTGCTGGTCCGCATCACGATGCATTGGCTGACCACGGCGGTTCCGCTGATCGTAGCCAGTCCGCTGCTGGCGGAAATGCTGCATCTGCCACATGACCAGCTGCCGATGTTGCTGGCATCGTTGCTGCTGGGTACGCCATTGCTGAGCCTGATCGGGGGCCTGGTGGCCGCGCTTACAGTGGGGATCCGACGCTCTGGTATCCTCGTGGCGTTGTTGTCCCTGCCGTTGTACGTGCCGGTGCTGGTGTTCGGCGCAGGCAGCGTGGCGGCGTCCGCGCGTGACCAGGATCCGTATGGCGCGCTGCTGATGCTGGGCGCCGGCCTGGTGCTTGCGCTGGTCCTGGCGCCGCTGGCGACCGCCGCAGCAATCCGCTTGTCGTTGAACTGAGTTCCACCGTACTGGACGTTACCGAGCCGAGCCACACCGACCACCCGGGATAGCCGCTACCGCATGCAATCAATCGTCCGCTGGTTCCATCTCCTCGGCTCACCGCCCGTCTTCGACCGCTTCGCCCGTCGTGGCTCGCGCCTGTTCTACCTGGCCGCACTGCCGGTGCTCGCACTCGGCCTCTGGCAGGCCCTGTTCGTGGTACCCGCCGATTACCAGCAGGGCGACAGTTTCCGGATCCTGTTCGTCCATGTTCCCAGCGCCTGGATGAGCCTGTTCGTGTTCGCGCTGATGGCGCTGTACGCGGCCATCGCGCTGGTGTGGAAGATCAAGGTCTGCGAGGTGCTGGCCATGGCCTGCGCCCCGATCGGCGCCGGGTTCACCCTGGTCACCCTGCTCACCGGCAGCATCTGGGGGCGGCCGATGTGGGGCACGTGGTGGGACTGGGATCCGCGCCTGACCACCGAGCTGATCCTGCTGTTCCTGTATTCCGGCGTGATCGGCCTGTACATGGCGATCGAAGAGCGGCGCAGCGCCGCCCGTGCCGCAGGCCTGCTGGCGATCGTCGGCGTGGCCCTGCTGCCGGTCATCCGCTATTCGGTCGACTGGTGGGGCAGCCTGCACCAGGGCCAGACCATCCGCCTGTTCGGGCCCACCACGCTGGATGCCAGCATGCAGCTGCCGCTGTGGCTGATGGTGATCGGCACCAAGCTGTGGTTCGCCGGCTCGCTGCTGGCCAAGGCGCGCGCGGACAACCTGCAGCGCGAAGCCGGCAAGGACTGGGTGCAGCGCGCGCTGGGGGAGGCCCCATGACGTACCTGGGGTATGTCGTTGCCGCGTACGCAGTCTTCGTGGCGCTGCTGGTGGTCGACGTGATCGGTTCGCGGCTGCGCCTGCGGCGCGCGCTGCGCGATGCCGGCCAGCGCCAGCAGCGCGCCGACGCACGTCGCAGGGCCGCGACCCAGCCGCCCTCGCTGGAGCTTGAACGATGAACCCGCAGCGCCGGCGCCGCCTGTTGTGGGTCCTGTTGCTGCTGGCCGCTTCCGGACTGGCCACTGCGCTGGTGGCGATGGCCCTGCAGCGCAACGTGGCCTATCTGTACACGCCCGCCGAAGTGCTGCGCGGGGATGTCGGCAAGGCCGAACGCTTCCGGCTCGGCGGCATGGTCGCCAAGGGGTCGTTGCAACGCCAGCCGGGTTCGCTGGTGGCCCTGTTCACCGTCACCGACGGCGATGCGGACCTGGTGGTGCGCAGCGACCAGATCCTGCCCGACCTGTTCCGCGAGGGTCAGGCGGTGGTGGTCACCGGACGCCTGCAGGGCGACCGCTTCATCGCCGATGAGGTGCTGGCCAAGCACGATGAAACCTACATGCCGAAGGAACTGGCCGACAAGATGGGCAAGGCGCACGTCAAGCACGATGTGCCGGTCGAGGCGCCCGCCTACGCGCCGGAGGTGCGCTGAGTGCTGCCCGAGCTGGGACAGATCCTGCTGCTGCTGGCGCTGATGGCGTCGCTGCTGCAGGCGGGCCTGCCACTGGCCGGTGCGCAGCGTGGCATCGACAGCTGGATGCAGGTCGCACGGCCCGCAGCCTTTGTCCAGCTGCTGCTGGTAGCGTCCGCCTTCGGCGTACTGACCGCTGCCTTCGTGCAGCAGGATTTTTCGGTGCGCTACGTGGCGGAGAACTCCAACACGCTGCTGCCCATGGTGTACCGCTGGTCCGCGGTCTGGGGCGCGCACGAAGGATCCCTGCTGCTGTGGGCGCTGGTGCTGGCCCTGTGGACCGGTGCGGTGGCCTGGGGTTCGCGCGCGCTGCCGATGACCGTGCAGGCCCGCGTGCTGGCCGTGATGGGGCTGGTCAGCGTCGGCTTCCTCGCCTTCCTGATCTTCACCTCCAACCCGTTCGCGCGGCTCATCCCCGCACCGCTGGAAGGCCGTGACCTCAATCCACTGTTGCAGGATCCCGGACTGATCATCCATCCGCCGATGCTGTATCTGGGCTACGTCGGATTTTCCGTGCCATTCGCGTTCGCCGTGGCGGCGCTGCTGGATGGGCGGGTGGACACCCGCTGGGTGCGCTGGACGCGACCGTGGACCAACGTGGCATGGGCACTGCTGACGCTGGGCATCGCACTGGGCAGCTGGTGGGCGTATTACGAGCTCGGCTGGGGCGGCTGGTGGTTCTGGGATCCGGTCGAGAACGCCAGCTTCATGCCATGGCTGGCAGGCGCCGCGCTTATCCATTCGCAGGCTGTGACCGAAAAGCGCGGCATCTTCGCCAGCTGGACCCTGCTGCTGGCGATCTGCGCCTTCGCGCTGTCGCTGCTCGGGACCTTCCTGGTGCGCTCCGGTGTGTTGACCAGTGTGCATTCGTTTGCCGCCGACCCGTCGCGCGGCATGTTCATCCTGTTGTTCCTGGCGATCCTGGTCGGCGGTGCCCTGCTGCTGTACGCGCTGCGTGCCGGTCGCCTCGGCGTGGACAGCGCAGATCCACGCCGCGGCTTCATGGCGACCTCGCGCGAGACACTCCTGCTGGCCAACAACCTGCTGCTGGCCAGTGCCACGGCGATGGTGCTGCTGGGCACGCTGTATCCGCTGCTGGCCGATGCCCTCGGCCTGGGCAAGCTCTCGGTCGGCCCGCCCTATTTCGGCAGCCTGTTCCTGCTGCTGATGGCGCCGCTGGTGCTGCTTCTGCCGTTCGGCCCATTGGTCAACTGGCAGCGTGACCAGCCCTCGCGCGCGCTGGCGCTGGTCCTGCCCTGGCTGGTGCTGGCGGTGGCGCTGGGCATGGTTGCATGGTGGCGTGCCCCGCAGAACGGCTGGAAAGTAGGCCTGGGTGTCGCTGCGGCCGCCTGGGTGGCGCTGGGCACCGCCCGTTTCATCTGGCAACGCCTGCGCGGCAACGGCCGCTTCACGGCGGAAATGGTCGGCATGCTGCTCGGCCATGCCGGCATGGCGGTCTTCCTCGCCGGCGCCCTGCTGGTGGAAGCACTGAACGTACAGCGCGAAGTCGCACTGGCGCCGGGACAGACGGTGGTGGTGGGCCGCCATGAAGTGCGCTTCGAAGGCGTCGATCACCGCGATGGCGCCAACTTCAGCGCCGACCGGGGGCACCTGCGGGTGTTCCACGATGGGGTGGAACGTGCCTTGCTGCACCCGGAGAAACGGCGCTATGCCAGCGGCGGGCAGGTGATGACCGAAGCGGGCATCGCGGCCGGCTTCACCGGTGATGTGTACGTGGCAATGGGCGAGCCGCTGGGCAACAATGCATGGGCAGTGCGCGTCCACATCAAACCCTACGTGCGCTGGATCTGGCTGGGGGCGCTGCTGATGGCGCTCGGTGGCCTGGTCGCCGCTGTCGATCGTCGTTTCCGCCGTCCGTAGGAGTTCTGCTGTCCATGTCCGAATCCCCCGCACCCCGCCCCTCCCGCCCGCTGCCGCCGGTAGCCATCGTGATCGGCGTGCTGTTCTTCTTCGGCCTGCTCGGGCTGATGGTGTACGGGGTCATGAAAAGCGGCGACCCGCAACGCGACGTGCTGCCCTCACCGCTGATCGGCAAGCAGGCGCCTGCATTCGAACTGCCGGTCCTGCACGACCCGGACATCCGGGTGCGCAGCGACGAGCTGCGCGGCGCGCCCTATCTGCTCAACGTCTGGGGCAGCTGGTGCGCGGCCTGCCGCCAGGAGCATCCGGTGCTGACCCGCTTCGCCGAGACCAAGCGCGTGCGGGTGATCGGCTACAACTGGAAGGACGAGCCCGCCGATGCACTGCGCTGGCTGGAGCAGCTTGGCAATCCCTTCATGGTGGTACTGAGTGACATCGAAGGGCGCACCGCCATCGACTGGGGCATCACCGCTGCGCCAGAGACCTTCCTGGTCGATGGCAGCGGCGTGGTGCGCTGGAAATACAGCGGTGCGATGAGCCAGGCGGTGATCGACCAGAAGCTGCTGCCGGCGCTGGAGCAGATCGAGACGACCCAGGCCGATGCCGGCAATGCGCTGCACGGCACGCCCTGACCCGGGGGGTCGACGCCACGCGGCCGTCGTGCTGCTGATGGCGCTGCTGTTGCTGCTGTCGTTGGGCGGCACGCTGAGGGCTGCTGCGCAGCAACCGGTGCATGATGCGCGTCCACTGCCCTTCCGTGACGCAGCCGAAGAAGCACGCTTCCACGCCCTGGCCGCGCAACTGCGCTGCGTGCAATGCCAGAACCAGTCCCTGGCCGATTCCAATGCACAGATCGCGCAGGACCTGCGCCGGGAGGTGCTGACGCTGGTGCAGCAGGGCCACGACGATGCCGCCATCAAGCGCTTCCTGGTCGAGCGTTACGGTGAGTTCGTGCTCTACCAGCCTCCGTTGCAACCGGGCACCTGGCTGTTGTGGGGTGGTCCGGCCCTGTTCCTGCTGCTTGGCGGCGTCGTGCTGTGGCGGCTGGTGCGTCGGCGCGGCCGCACGGTCAGTGTCGACGCCCCGCACGGAGATGGCTGGTGAACGCCGGTCTGACGCTGCTCGCCGCGGCGGCCGGGGTCGTGATGGCGGGGGTCGTACTGTGGCCGCTGCGCGGGCGGGGACGTGCCGGCTTCGCCATGGCCTGCCTGTGCGTCGGCCTGGCCAGCGCCAGCCTGTACCTGCTGGTCGGTGATCCACGGGCAGCCCGGCAGGCACCTCCACCGTCGCTGGCCGAGCTGCGCGACGGCGTGCAGGCACTGGAACGTTCACTGCAGCAGGAACCGCAACGCGCCGACGGCTGGGCCCTGCTCGGCCGTTCGCGTACCGAACTGGGCCAGGCAGCCGCTGCGGCTGACGCGTTCGCGCGCGCGGCGGCGCTGGCCCCGGATGATGCCGGCATCCTGGTGGAGGCTGCACAGGCCCGCGCCCAGGCGCACCCGGCGAAGCGGTTCGATGACACGTCGTTGGCGTGGCTGCAGCATGCGGTGCAGGTGCAGCCCGATGCCGAGCGGGCGGCGTGGCTGCTCGGTATCGCCCTGCGCCAGCGCGGACGCGACCCGGAAGCCGTTGCGGTCTGGACCGCGCTGCTGCCCCGCCTGCAACCGGGCGCTGCGGCGGCGCTGAAAGAGCAGATCGCCATCGCCGGCGGCCGGTCCGAAATGCCCGCCGCCGGCACGTCGCAGCCGCCTGGCACGTCCGTGTCGCTGACGGTGCGGCTCAGCCTGCCGGCCGGCTTCGATGCCGCCCGGTGGCCGAAGGACGCCGCGGTATTCGTGCTGGCACGGGTCCCGGGGGGGGCGCCAATGCCGGTCGCCGTGCGTCGGTTCGCACTGGACGCGATGCCGGAGACCGTCATCCTGCGCGACGCCGACAGCCCCATGCCGACCCAACCCCTGTCCGCCCATCCGAAGGTGGAAGTGCTTGCGCGCCTGTCGCGTAGCGGCACCGCCGCTACTGCCGACGGCGACCTGAAGAGCGAACCGGTCACCGTCACGCTGCCGCACAACGGCGTCGTGGATGTAGCGCTGCACTGAATCGCCGGGCCGGTCAGCGTCAAGTCACGCCCGCGAGCGCAGCGGATTCCGGGTCGGCTGGCAACGCGGGTTGAGCCAATGCTGCCTGCGATGACCGCGCAAAAAAAAGCCCGGCGCATGCCGGGCTTTCCAGGAAGCATCAGGCTATGCAGGACTCAGTCGCCCTGCTGCTTCTGCATGTGCTCCCAACGTTCCTGCGCGTCGATGGTGCGCTCGGCGGTCAGGCGCGCCTCCAGGCGGTCCAGGCCGATCTCTTCGCCGGTGTCGACGCAGTAACCGTAGTCGCCGGCTTCCAGCCGCTTCAGCGTGCTGTCGATCTTGCCGATCAGCTTGCGGTAACGGTCACGGGTACGCAGCTCCAGCGAGTTCTCGGTCTCGCGGGTCGCGCGCTCGGCCTCGTCGCCGATGTCGCGCACTTCCTCGCGCAGGTTCTCGATGGTCTGCTTGGATTCTTCCACCAGGTCGGCGCGCCAGTCCTGCAGGCGCTTGCGGAAGTACTCCTGCTGCAGCGGGCTCATGTACTCCTCGTCCGCACCCGGCTTGTAGCCTTCGGGCAGGATCGGACGGCCGGTGGCTTCGTCGGTCTTGTACTCGACCACCTTGTACTTGCTGCGCGGCGCCGGAGCGGTCGAGCGTGCGGTCACTGCCACGGCGACCTTGCCCACCGGGCGGGTCACAGTCTTCGGGGCGGCATCGGATTTCACGGGGGTTTTCGCGGACGATTTCGAAACGGGCACGGGATTCTTGATTTGCGGGGCCGGCTTGGCTGGCACCTTGGCGTCCTTCTGAGACACCTTGGCGCCGGCATCGCTGGCCGGGACAGACTTGGCCGGAACCGGCGGCGCCGGCTTCGGTACGGACTTTACTGCAGGCGCGGCGGCCGGTTTCGCGGACGCTTTGCCAGCCGCCGGTTTTGCCGGAGCGGCCTTGCCCGCCGCCGGAGACACCGACGACGTTGCGGCGGACGCCTTGCCTGGAACGGGCTTGGCGGCCTGGGTCGCCTTGGCGACCGGAGAAACCTTTTTTGCCGGTGCCGAGCTGGCAACGGACTTCTTCGCGGCCGGCTTGCTGGCGACAGCGGATCGGGGTGCAGGCTTGGCCGACCGCGTCGCTGCTGCTGGCGGCGCCTTCCTGGCGACTCCCTTCTTGACGGCTGCCTTCTTCGCTGCCGCCTTCTTCACGACGTCCTTCTTGACCGCTGTCTTCTTGACCGCTGTCTTCTTCGCCGGCGTTTTCGCTGCCGGCTTTTTTGTCACTGCCTTCTTCGACGCCGCCTTGCTGGCAGGCGCCTTGGACGCAGGCAGCTTTTTCACCGGCGATTTCGCCGTGGACGCCTTCTTCGCCACTGCCGTCCTGGCCGAGGTCTTCTTTCCCGCGCTCTTCGCCGCCGGCTTGGCCGGCTTGCTGGCTACGGATTTGGCCGCCGTCTTCTTCGCAACAGGGCTGGCGGTCTTCTTGGCGGCCTTGACGGCCTTCTTTGCAGATTTTTTAGCAGCCACGAAACGCTCTTCCTTGGATTCCCCGGGGCCCGGGAAAGCGGGCCTTTATAGCCTACCCGACCGACAGCAGCAACCGCGTGACAGGACGCACACATGGCCCGCGACCCAGCGGCCGTGCGCGGCCCTCGACCCGCATCACAACGCTGCGCGGTACGGAACCTGGCCGGCGGAGGTGCCGCCGACGTCGCTGCGGCACGGGACACGCGCGGCAGCCAACGGCCCATCCTGCGACAAATATGCGTCGCTGCCAACCATGGGGTGGCGGATGCCGCACTGAATGGGCACGGACCGTCCGCAGGCTGCCTTGCCACGGCCGCTCGTGGCGGCGCGATTCACCCCAATACAAGGCGCTCGCTTTACTATGAACGGGTGATCGCCCAACTGCTCATCGCCCTGCTGCGCTTCTACAAGCGCTTCATCAGCCCACTGCTGGGGCCACGCTGCCGCTTTGTTCCCAGCTGTTCCGAATATGCCATGCAGGCCATTGCCGGCCACGGGCCGCTGCGTGGCAGCTGGCTTGCCGCGCGACGGCTCGGACGCTGCCATCCCTTC
>JAZBLM010000100.1:0-12466 GCA_037033225.1 Pseudomonadota bacterium | reverse complement strand
TGCCGGCGATGAGCGATGAGACGGTGATCGTGCGCGAGCAGGGCACCATCTTCCTGGGCGGTCCGCCGCTGGTGAAGGCTGCCACCGGCGAGGTGGTGAGCGCCGAGGACCTTGGTGGTGCCGACGTGCACACGCGGCTGTCCGGCGTGGCCGATCACATGGCCGACAACGACCTGCAGGCGCTGGCGCGGGTCCGCGCGATCATCGCCCAGCTCAACTGGCGCAAGCCTGAGCCGGCCATGGCCCTGCAGGAACCGCAGGAACCCCTGTTCCCGGCGCAGGAGCTGTACGGCGTGATCCCGGCCGATACACGCAAACCGTTCGACGTGCGCGAAGTCATCGCGCGGCTGGTGGACGGCTCGCGCTTCGACGAGTTCAAGCCACGCTACGGCAGCACGCTGGTCACCGGCTTCGCGCACCTGCACGGCTATCCGGTCGGCATCATCGCCAACAACGGCATCCTGTTCTCCGAGTCCGCGCTGAAGGGCGCGCACTTCATCGAACTGTGCACCCAGCGCAACATCCCGCTGGTGTTCCTGCAGAACATCACCGGCTTCATGGTCGGCCGCAAGTACGAGCAGGGCGGTATCGCCAAGGACGGGGCCAAGCTGGTGATGGCCGTGGCCTGCGCAAAAGTGCCGAAGTTCACCGTGGTGATCGGCGGTTCCTTCGGCGCCGGCAATTACGGCATGTGCGGTCGTGCGTACTCCCCCAACTTCCTGTGGATGTGGCCCAACGCGCGTATCGGCGTGATGGGCGGCGAGCAGGCCGCCAGCGTACTGGCCACGGTCAAGCGCGATGGGATCGAAGCCAAGGGCGGTGCCTGGGCGGCCGAAGAGGAAGCGGCGTTCAAAGCGCCGATCCGCGAACAGTTCGAACACCAGGGCCACCCCTATTACGCCAGTGCACGGCTGTGGGATGACGGCATCATCGACCCCGCCGACACCCGTCGCGTACTGGCCCTGGCGCTGTCGGCCAGCCTCAACGCCCCGGCCCGTGGGACGCGCTTCGGCGTGTTCCGCATGTGACCTGCGCCATGACCGGACACTCCACCATGTTCACCAAGATCCTCATCGCCAACCGCGGCGAGATTGCCTGCCGCGTGATTGACACCTGCCGTCGGCTCGGCATCGCCACGGTAGCGGTCTACTCCGATGCGGACCGCAACGCGCGCCATGTGCGGTTGGCTGACGAAGCCATCGCGATCGGTCCCGCACCCGCTGCGGAGAGCTACCTGCGTGCCGAGGTGATCCTGGACGTCGCTCGACGCACGGGCGCCCAGGCGATCCATCCCGGCTACGGCTTCCTGTCCGAGAACGCGTCGTTCGCCGAGGCCTGCGCGGCCGCCGGCGTCGTGTTCATCGGCCCGCCGGCCAGTGCCATCCGCGCGATGGGCGACAAGAGCGCGGCCAAGGCACTGATGCAGCAGGCCGGCGTGCCCCTGACCCCCGGCTACCACGGCGACAACCAGGACCCGCAGTTCCTGCGCCAGCAGGCCGATGCCATCGGCTATCCGGTGCTGATCAAGGCCAGCGCCGGTGGCGGCGGCAAGGGCATGCGCCGCGTCGACGACAGCGCGGCGTTTGTGGATGCGCTGGCGAGCTGCCAGCGCGAAGCCCGCGCGGCATTCGGCAACGATCATGTGCTGGTGGAAAAGTACGTGCTGCGCCCGCGCCACATCGAGATCCAGGTGTTCGGCGACAGCCACGGCAACGTGGTGCACCTGTTCGAGCGCGACTGCTCGGTGCAGCGCCGCCACCAGAAGGTGCTGGAAGAAGCCCCCGCTCCCGGCATGACGCTTGAACGCCGCGCGGCGATGGGCAAGGCCGCAGTGGATGCCGCGCTCGCCGTCGGCTATGTCGGTGCGGGCACGGTGGAATTCATCGCCTCGCCCGAGGGCGATTTCTACTTCATGGAAATGAACACCCGCCTGCAGGTGGAGCATCCGGTGACGGAGTTCATCACCGGGACGGACCTGGTGGAATGGCAGCTGCGGGTGGCCGCCGGCCAACCGCTGCCGAAGCGGCAGGACGCGCTGGTCATCCACGGCCATGCGCTGGAAGCGCGCCTGTACGCCGAAGACGCCGACAAGGGCTTCCTGCCGTCGATCGGCACGCTGCGGCACCTCCGCCTGCCCGGGCAGAGCGCCCATGTGCGCGTGGATACCGGCGTCGAGCAAGGCGACACCATCACTCCGTTCTACGATCCGATGATCGCCAAGCTGATCGTCTGGGACGTGGACCGCGAGGGCGCGCTGCGCCGCATGCAGCAGGCACTGGCCGACTGCCAGGTGGTCGGGGTGACCACCAACGCCGGGTTCCTGCGCCGGCTGGTCGGCACGGGTTCGTTCTGGCAGGCAGAGCTGGATACCGCGCTGATCGAGCGCGAGCAGGCGGCGTTGAACGCGCCGGCTGCCGACGACGACGCGCTGTGGATCCTGGCAGCCATCGCTGCGGTGGCCACTACGCCGGCGGCAACCGTCGACGTGCGCGATCCCCATTCACCGTGGCAGATGCAGGATGGTTGGCGTATCGGGGGCCCCGCCCTGCGCCTGTTGCCCCTGCAGCACGGCGAGCGTCAGCACACGCTGCGCGTCCAGGCCCGGCCCGATGGCTGGCAGGTGCAGCGCGATGACGAGCCGCCCCGCGTCGTCACCGGGCGGTTCGCCCAGGGACAGCTGGACGTGGCATTGGACGCAGGACGCTGGCGTGCAGGTGTGCAGCGCGAGGGCAACCAGGTGTACCTGTTCACCGCACAGGGTCAGCAGCGCTTCGTGGTCCATGACCCGGTGGGCGAATCCGAACAGTCCACCGCCGATGCCGGCAGCCTGCTTGCGCCGATGCCCGGCAAGATCGTCGCCACCCTCGTGGAAGCGGGCAGCACGGTCACACGCGGCACGCCGCTGGTGGTGCTGGAAGCCATGAAGATGGAACACACGCTGGCCGCGCCGGCCGACGGTATCGTGCACGGCTACCGCGCAAAAGCCGGCGAGCAGGTAGCCGATGGCGCCGTGCTGGTCGACTTCGAGGCAGGCTGAGCGAAAAAAAAGGGGACGGAGGGAATTAAGTCCGCTTAATTCCCTCCGTCCCCTTTTTTTTGCCAGACAGCGCAGGCGGGGTCGAGTTCTGGATTCTCCATCCGGGCGCTTCTCCAGCCCACGCCGCATATCGCCAACGCGCTTTCAGACACCCCGTCCAGGCCGAAGGCACTTTCCACGTCCAGTTCATTGATGGCCGACGTGACGAAAGCGCCCAGCCCGAGTGACGTCGCCTGCGTGTACAGGGCCTGCGAGAGATGCCCGATGTCGAGCAGGAGGGCGCGGTACGCCTTCGCGTGATTGCGATATTTCCAGAAGCCTCGTTCATAGCGTGGCGCCACCACCAGCAGCACGGGCGCGTTGGCAAACCAATGCTGCCCCGCCACGAGGCGACCCGCCAGCGCCCCAAGGTCTGACGCATCGCATTGCAGCGGCGCCAGGCCGTGCTCCATCGGCCGATAGTGGTAGAGCCCGGGCGCTACCCCCTGCACCGCCTGCACCAGCAGATAGGCTTCGGTCGCATGCAGCCCACCTCCTGAGGGTACGGCCTTCTTCAGGAACTGCAGGTCATCGGCGGCGCGCGCCTGTCCATGCGCCATGAATGTGGCCGCCAACAGCCGGCTGAGCATGTCGGCCGACAGCGCACGCGCCGGATCGAAATTGCGGCACGTCGTCCGGGTCGCCGATGCGACGATGTCGGCCGCCGGTCGTTGCGACAGGGGAATGATCGCAGCAGGATCACCGCGGTCCACGACGGCTGGAGGAGGCGCGCCGAGCTTCCCGCGCAGGTCGATCGCGCTGAAAAGACCGTTGGCCTGCATGTCTGCGGCACTGTCCACGCCTCGCCAACGCCCGAGCCAATGCATCACCGCAGCGGGCGTCCACCAGTGACCGCGCCGCAGTCGAGCATCACGGTCACCGGGTGTACCGTCGGCAGCGTCCTGCTCGACGATCAGGCCCTTGCGCAGGAGTCGTCCCTGGACGTCATTGAGCGGGCCCGACTGCCAGCGGGTGGGACTGAACATCCCGAGCTGTGCGATCTCCTCCATCGCCAGCTCGACGGGCTCAACCAGGTGGGGAGCAAGCGCGAGCCACCGCTGCTGCACGACCACCCCGCCACCGCCCTGCAGCACGCTTGGCAGGTCGAACTGCACGGTCTCGCGCGGCTCCAGAAGGAGACTGCCGCATCGCCGGTACTTCATGCATCCCTCCTGCCTGCCATCATTGCCCTGCACGATGCGGTGCCGGCGATGATCGTGCAATGCCTAAATCATTGAATGCAGCGGCCGCTATCTTGGGCGGATAGATGTCCTCCCCATTCCAGCGAAAGTACCCATGACGTCCAATGATCCCGGCCCCAAGCCCCACCTGTCCGCTGCCGTTGCGCGCACGCTGCTGGACCTGCTCGGCACTGACGATGCATTCCGCGCGCGCTTCGCAGCCGCCCCCTCCGCCGCACTGATCGAGATCGGCGCGTCGGAAGCCGAAGCAGAAGGATGCATGGCCATACCAGGCCTGGCCACCAAGGAAGAATTCATCGCGGCACGCGACGCATTGCTGGCCCATTTGACCGAAGTCGCTGCCTTCCTCAACCCTCACTGCTTCGTCGACGCAGCCGGTTGATCGGAACCAGGGCCGCTGCGCAGCAGTGGTCCTGAATCCAGCACATTGCGCGCCTGCATCACATAGCTGCCGGCATTCTCCGCATACGCAAGGCCTCTGTTGCGGGCCAACCACGCGGTTTCGGTGGACTGTGCACCGGTATCGCCCAGCGTTGCGTAGGCATCGCGCAGGGCGACATGAAGCTGGTACTGCTCGCCGCCATCCACCCAACGTTTCAACAACGGAATGGCCTGCCGGGCCTGTCCGCGGCTGCGCATCGTGGTCGCTTCGATGATGTCGACGAGCTCGTTGCATCGGCGGTCCTGCAGCGTCGACGCCAGCGCGCGGATCGCAGGCAGGCGCTTGGCTGCCACGCCGACGTGCCCGCTGCGTTGAGCCAGGTAGACGGCCGCGGCGGCGATATACAGCTGCGACTCCCGATCCATGCCGCTCGATGCTGCACTGCTGCGGGCGGCCAGTGCGTCGAACGATGATGCAGGTGGCACTTTTCCTGCCGCACTCTGCACGTTGAGCGCGATGAGCTTGAACAGATCACAGATCATCGCGGTATCGCCGCAGCGGTCAACCGCATCGGCCGCCAACTTCGTCGCGCCCACCCAGTCCGCGCGTGAGGCCTTCAGGGTGATGCGCTCTATCCGCGTCGGCAGTTCATCCGGCAACGCGACCAGGATCCTCTCAGCCGCCTCGCGATCGCCAGTCGCCGCATACGCGGCCGCCATCTGCCGGCTCGCCTTCCATGTGCCTGTCTGCGTCGATGCCCTGAAATGGAACATCGCCTGCTCGTAATCACTCCGGGCCAGGTGGAGACGACCGACGAAATCCAGTGACATCGCATAAGCAGGGTTCTGCGCGGTCAACAATGGGGACGATGCGGCCAACGCCTGTCGATAGTTGCCCATGTGGAACAGCGTGTTGGCGTAGTTGACGCGTCCTGCGAAATAGTCCGGGTACATGTCTGCCAGCAGCTTCCAGCGGCGGGCGACCTCCGGCAGCGGACTGCCCTGGAATTCTTCGCCCCATGCATCCAGGTAGAGTGCGTCGCGTGTCGGCAGTTGATTGCGCAGGGAGCTGGCCTTGCGGAAGTCGGCAAGCGCCGAAGCGTAGTCGCCCCGGCTGTAATGTACGCGCAGGCTGCCCATGTAGGCGAAGGCAAACTCCGGATCTATACGGGCGGCCTGATTGAAGAAGTCCAGCGCTTCGCCATGGCGATGGCCGGCATACGCCGAAACGCCAAGCGAGTAGGCCCGGAGTGCATCCAGGTTGGATGTGGTGACCTGTGGCAGGGGCGATGCGTCGCGCTGCAGCGCGCGGGGGGATTCACCCAGGCGCCCGCGCAGCGCAGCCACCACCCGGTCGGTCGACGCCAGCGCCGAGTCCAGGCCCCTGCCATCGGCGAACTCCGAGTAGATCGTCTGCGAGGTGGCTGGATCGACCACCTCGACTGCCACCCTGAGTTTGTCATGCACTTCCATGACACTGGGCAGCACGACCGCCTTGGCACCATCACGCAGGGCGACTTCAATCGCGGCCTTGCGATCCAACGGCGTCCCTTCCGCACGGCGCATCCGGGCAAGGGTGTCGCGCACCTTCAGATCACCCAGTACATTGACGAAACGGGACTGCTCCAGGCTGATGCGGAATGCCTGGTCCAGGCTGTCGTCCAGCAGTACGTTGCCGGTCAGGTTGCGGACATCGCCGACCACCACCCAGTCGCGCTCCACGAACGCGATCGCCGGTTGCGGCCGGGTCAGCAGCCACACGCCCACAACCAGGGCCAGCGCGAAGGTGAGCTCGGCTGCCACGGCCGCCGGCCGACGCCAGAAAGGCACATCGCGCCTCGCCTTGGACGTCGCGCGGGGCGCCCGTACCGCAGGAACCGCCGGCGATGCGACGCCGTAGACGTCCATCGGCTGCGGCACGCCCTTGAAGCGCCAACGACCGAACGACCTCCAGTCCAGCCCGTCGCCGAGCGCGCCCAGCGTGCTTGCTGTCCGCCGCACCATCGACTCGGCCGTTGCGGAAATCAGGATCTGACCGGGTCGTGCCAGCTGCATCAGGCGTGCGGCCATCGGCTTGGCCAGCCCTTCCACTTCCACCGGCTTGGAGCCCAGTGCGACGGCCTCCGCGCTGTTGTTCCACAGGATCACTTCGCCCACGTGCAGCCCGGCGCGGGCGGACAGCGCGATGGCGCTGCCCTGCCCCAGCTGGCGCAGCGCCTGCTGGTAATCCAGGGCGAAGCCGAGCGCGTCGACCGGTCGCTCGAACAGCAGGAACAGGCCATCGGAACGATCGATCTGCTGGCCGCGCCAACGCTGCTGCATCGCCAGCACCAGCCGGTCATGCTGCTGGAACAGGTCGGCCGCGGCGGTGTCACCGATGCGTTCCACCAGCGATGTGGAGTCACACAGATCGGTGAACAGCAGCGCGCGCAGCTGTGGGACGTGGGGAGACGGGTCCGTGTCGCCGTTCACGCAGGCATGGCCTATGCCGCGCCGCTGACATCGTGCGGCCAGCACAGCCGGTCGCCGCCATCGCGCTTGGCCTGGTAAAGCGCCCGGTCCGCGCTGGCATACCATTCGCTCCAGTCCGCCGTGGGCTGCACCAGGGTGGCGCCGATGCTCAGGTGGCACACCTGTGGCGTGCCGTGGCTGCGCTCCAGCAGCCCATGCACCGCACTGAGCACGAACTCGGCCGCGTGCTGCACGATCTGCGCATTGGCCCTGCGCAGCAGCAGGCAGAACTCGTCGCCGCCAAGCCGACAGGCCAGGTCTTCAGCACCCGCCATCGAGCGCAGGATGTTGGCCACGCTCTGCAGCACCCGGTCACCGGCCTGGTGGCCGAACGCATCGTTGATCTGCTTGAAGCGGTCGCAGTCGATCAACAGCAGGCCCTGCGCCGGGCCGTCTTCATGCGTGCGGCATTCCTGCAGGTACAGCGCCAGGCCACGGCGGTTGTGCAGGCCGGTCAGTTCATCGGTCCCCACCAGTTCGCGCGTGTGGCTGAGCTGGTGGGCGGTGACGAACAGGTTGTCCAGGGCGTTTTCCAGCTCACGGTTGCGTCGGCGCAACTGGCTGATGAGCGCCTGCTCGTTGCCGACCACGCGCATGATGGTGCGGCGGAGGAAATACGCGATCAGCCCCGGCTCGGTCTCCACGAGCTGGTGGAAGTCCACGTGCCCGAGTTCAAGCACCACGGTCTCGCAGGTGGCCTGCGCATCTGCACTGCGCAGGTGGTCGCCGATCAGCAGGCCGAGCTCACCAAAGAACTCGTTCCCGCCCAAGCGTTTCAGTACCAGGTCTTCACCGAAATCCAGCTCGATCTCGCCGCTTGCGATGACGAACATGCTGTTTCCGCGATGGCCTCGGCGGAACAGGCAGTCCCCGGCGCGCAGGCTTCGGCGATGGGCGAAGCGCGAGAACAGTGCCACCTCTTCGGGAGTCAGCACGGCGTGCACGATCTCAGCCATCGCCGTGGTGGCAATGCCTGGTCGTTCTCCTGCGTCCGCGACCGCACCCCTGCCAGTCATTCCCCCGCCCTGCCGATCAGACGTCCTATCCTTGAGGAGCGGAGCATAGCACCGCTTTCAAGTGTGCGTTACGTCTCACTTTCCTGAACACATCCGAGGATTTTCAGGAACTTGGAGGAGCCCGCTGCGGGGGGCGGGCCATGGGACCTTCGCGCTGTCAGGCCGCCACCCCTGCAGTGAACTGCGCTTCTTCAGTGGATCCGGTCAGCGCGGTGGTCGATGACTGGCCCTGCTGGATCGCCTGGGTGACTGCGTCGAAGTAGCCGGTGCCCACTTCACGCTGGTGCTTCACGGCGGTGAAGCCCCGGTCTGCGGCAGCGAACTCGGCTTCCTGCAGTTCCACGAAGGCGCTCATCTGGCGCCGCGCGTAGCCGTGGGCCAGGTTGAACATGGAGTAGTTCAAGGCATGGAAGCCGGCCAGGGTAATGAACTGGAACCTGTAGCCGTATCGTGCGATCTCGGTCTGGAACTTCGCGATCGTTTCATCGTCCAGGTTCTTCTTCCAGTTGAAGCTCGGCGAGCAGTTGTAGGCCAGCAGCTTGCCCGGGAACTTCGCGTGGATGGCCTCGGCGAACCGGCGCGCGAATTCCAGGTCCGGCTTGCCTGTCTCGCACCACACCAGGTCGGCATAGGGTGCATACGCCAGGCCACGGCTGATCGCCTGTTCCAATCCATTGCGGGTTTTGTAGAAGCCTTCGGTGGTGCGCTCGCCGGTGACGAACGGCTGGTCATTGGGGTCGATGTCGCTGGTCAGCAGGTCGGCCGCCTCCGCATCGGTGCGTGCCACCAGCAGCGTCGGCACGCCCAGCACGTCGGCCGCCAGGCGCGCGGCGTTCAACTTCTCGATCGCCTCGCGAGTCGGCACCAGCACCTTGCCGCCCATGTGCCCGCACTTCTTCACCGACGCCAGCTGGTCTTCGAAGTGCACGCCTGCCGCCCCGGCTTCGATCATCGCTTTCATCAACTCGAAGGCATTGAGCACGCCGCCGAAACCCGCTTCCGCATCGGCCACGATCGGCTGCAGGAAGTCGATCTCGTCCCTGCCTTCGGCATGGTGCAGCTGGTCGGCGCGCAACAGCGTGTTGTTGATGCGCTTGACCACGGCAGGGACCGAGTCAGCCGGGTACAACGACTGGTCCGGGTACATCTGGCCCGCCAGGTTGGCGTCGGCGGCCACCTGCCAGCCGGACAGGTAGATGGCGTTCAGACCGGCCTTGACCTGCTGCATGGCCTGGTTGCCGGTCAACGCCCCGAGGGCATTGACGAAGTCCTTCTCCTGCAGGTAGCGCCACAGCTTTTCCGCACCGAGCCGTGCCAGCGAATGCTCGACGTGCACCGTGCCGCGCAGGCGGACCACGTCAGCGGCGGTGTAGTTGCGTTCAATTCCCTGCCAGCGGGGGTGGGTGTCCCAGTCGTGCTGGATCTGTTCGGCAGTGGGCAGCGTGCTCATGTCTGTCTCCAGTTCGTCGGTACTACAGCGGGAAGAAAATGCGGCGCGGTGCAGGCGTCAGTCGATGCGTGCGTAGGCCGGCAGGGTCAGGAAGTCGGTCAGCTCGTCGGCGCGGCTCAACTCGGCGAGCAGGGCGATCGCTTCATCCACGCGGGCGCCACCGGGCAATGGCGCGCGGTCGCCCAGACGGGCCGGCAGCTGCGCCAGCGTGCTTTCCAGCAGCGCCGCGTCGATGGCCGTGCCATCGTCCAGGTGCTGGCCGGGCGTATGCAGCCACTGCCACAGCTGGCTGCGGCTGATCTCCGCCGTGGCGGCGTCCTCCATCAGGTTGTGGATGGGCACGCAGCCGTTGCCGTCCAGCCACGCCGCCAGGTAGCGCACGCAGACCTCCACGTTGCCCTCGAAGCCGACGCGGCTGATGCTGCCCGGCGGGCGCGCGATCAGCTGCTCCCGATCCACGTGCACGTCCTGGCGCAGCACGTGCAGCTGGTTCGCCCCGGGCATGTGGGCGTTGAAGACCGCCATCGCCACCGGGATCAGCGCCGGGTGTGCGACCCAGGTACCGTCATGCCCCGCGGTCACTTCACGCAGCTTGTCCGCGCGCACCCGCGCCATGGCCTGCTCGTTGGCCGCGGCATCGTGGCCGATGGGAATCTGCGCTGCCATGCCGCCCATCGCATGTGCGCCACGGCGGTGGCAGGTCTGGATCAGCAGCTCCGAATAAGCCTTCAGGAACGGCTGGGTCATGGTCACCTGGCCACGCTCGGGCAGCACCTTGTCGGCGTGCCGGCGGAAGGTCTTCAGGTACGAGAAGATGTAATCCCAGCGTCCGCAGTTCAGGCCGACGATGCGCTCACGCAGGGCGTGCAGGATCTCGTCCATCTCGAACACAGCCGGCAGCGTTTCGATCAGCACCGTGGTCTTGATCTGCCCGTGCGGCAGGCCGAGCATGCCCTCGATGTGCGACAGCGCGGTCTCCCACAGTGCCGCCTCTTCCATGCTCTGCAGCTTGGGCAGGTAGAAGTACGGGCCGCGATCGTTGGCCATCAGCGTGCGGGCATTGTGGTAGGCGAACACCGCCGCATCGAACAGCCCGCCGGCCAGGCGCTGGCCATCGACCAGCACATGCTTTTCCTCCAGGTGCCAGCCGCGCGGGCGCACGATCAGCACCGCGCGTTCTTCGTACGGACGCAGCATGTAGTGCTTGGCCGGCTTGCTGCCGCTGGCCGGGGCGGTGAACTGCAGGTCGCCACGCACCGCACCGATCAGCGACTGCTGGCCAGCCAGCAGGTTGCGCCAGGTCGGCGCAGTGGCGTCCTCGAAGTCGGCCATGAAGACTTTCGCGCCGGAGTTCAGGGCGTTGATGACCATCTTCGGGTCGGTCGGCCCGGTGATCTCCACCCGGCGGTCCTGCAGCGCGGCCGGTACAGGTGCCACCGTCCAGTCGTCGGCACGGATCGACGCGGTATCGGAGCGGAAGTCCGGCAGCCCGCCCTGGTCGAAGAATGCCTGGCGCTGCACGCGGGCGGCCAGTTGGGCCTGCCGACCCGGTTCCACTGCACGGTGCAGGGACACCAGCAGGGCCAGCAGCGGCGCCGGCAACAGCGCGGACTGGCCGGCCACCTGGGTGGTCAGGGTAATCCCCGGGGTGGGCTTGGCGGGCGACGACGGCAGGGCGGAAGCAACGGCGGACATCGGGACACTCCAGCAGCGAGGGACGTTCCTACCGTGCTTCCCGACCCATGTATTTGACAAAGCAGTTATTGCAATGCATTGGATAAGTTGTGCTTATACTCGTTACATCATGCCCACGCGCCCACCGCCAAGTCCCCGATTTTCCTACAAATCTGATCGACTGAAGCCGCTGCGCGCGTTCTGCCAGACGGTGCGATTGGGCTCGGTCTCACGTGCGGCGGAAGCGCTTTTCGTCAGCCAGCCTGCCATCAGCCAGCAGCTCCAGGCGCTGGAGCGGGAACTGGGGGTGGTGTTGTTCGAGCGCAGCGGCCGGCGTCTGGTCCCCAGCCGCGAGGGCCAGCTCCTGTTTGAGATGGCCCAGCCGCTGGTGGAAGACCTCGACGGCCTGGAAGCCCGGTTCCGCGACAAGGTCAGCGGCATGGACGCCGGTGAACTGAACATCGCCGCCAACAGCTCCACCATCCTCTATCTGCTGCCGCGCATCATCGAGCGCTTCCGCCAGCTGCACCCGGACGTGCGGCTGACCCTGCACAATGCCATCAGCGCCGACGGCACCGACCTGCTGCGGGATGACGCCGCCGACCTGGCGGTGGGCTCGATGACCGACGTGCCGGCCGATCTCAGCTATGCACCGGCCTACCGCTTCGAGCAGATGCTGATCACCCCGCACGACCATCCGCTGGCACGGGGCCCGCTCAGCCTGGACGCCATTTCGAAGCACCCGCTGGTGCTGCCGCCGAAGCGACAGATCACCTATCGGCTGGTCGACCAGGTGTTCCAGCGCCATCGCCTGCCCTACACCGTGGCGCTGGAAGTCGGTGGCTGGGAGGTGATCAAGCAGTACGTGGCGATGGGCATGGGCATTTCCATCGTGCCGGCGCTGTGCCTCAACGATGCAGACCCGGGCAAGCTGGTGGCGCGCTCCATGCGCGAATGGTTCCCGGAGCGCAGCTATGGCGTGATCGTCCGGCGCGGCAAGGCGCTTTCAGCGCCGGCACGAGCGTTCGTGGAGATGATCGAACCGGCCCTGTTCCGACCCCGCGACTACGACCAGAGCGGCCACTCCGACCGCTGACCCGTAGTGACGGCCGCTGGCCGTCATGCCCCGGCCGAGACGTGCCCCCTTTCGGCGGCC
>JAZBLM010000099.1:0-12641 GCA_037033225.1 Pseudomonadota bacterium | reverse complement strand
GGCGCCGGCCTGCACGTGCAGGCGGCCGTGCTTGATCACCGCGGTGCGGATCGCAATGGCGGTGTCCGCATCGCCGTGCCAGCCGATGTAGCCGATGCTGCCGGCATACACGTTGCGTTTGATCGGCTCCAGTTCGCGGATCACTTCCAGCGCGCGGATCTTCGGCGCGCCACTGACCGTGCCGGCCGGGAACGTGGCGCGCAGCACGTCGGCGTAGCTCAGGCCCGGCTGCAGTTGTCCGGTCACTTCGCTGACGATGTGCATCACATGGCTGTAGCGCTCGATCACGAACTGCTCGCCCACCTGCACCGTGCCCGCTTCCGAGACGCGACCCGCGTCGTTGCGGCCCAGGTCGATCAGCATCAGGTGCTCGGCGCGTTCCTTCGGATCGGCCAGCAGTTCGGCTTCCAGCATCTGGTCTTCTTCCGGCGTGGCGCCGCGCGGACGCGTGCCGGCAATCGGTCGCACGGTGACTTCGCCTACGCCGTCGGCAGTGTGTTGCAGCCGCACCAGGATTTCCGGTGAGGAGCCCACGACCTGCATGTCGCCGACATCGAGGAAATACATGTACGGCGAGGGGTTCAATGCCCGCAGCGCGCGGTAGACATCCACCGGCCGCGCCTTGAACGGCACGCTCAGGCGCTGGCTCAGCACGACCTGGAAAATGTCGCCGGAGCGGATGTAATCCTTGCTGCGCTGGACGGCGTCGATGAAGCCTTCGCGGGTGAAACCGGAAATGAAATCCGCTTCGTCCAGCACGTCGCTGTGCAGCGGCGCGGGATAGCCGGCACCGGGCGCGCGCAGCTTGGCCACCAGCGCGTCCAGCCGCGCCTGCGCGTCGTCCCACGCGCCCGCCTGGCGCGGGTCGGCATGCACGATCAGGTACAGGCGGCCCTTGAGGTTGTCGAACACCGCCAGCTCTTCGGACTGCATCAGCAGGATGTCCGGCGTGCCCAGCTCATCGCGTCCGGCGGGCGGTGCCAGGCGTGGTTCGATATAGCCGATGCACTCGAAGCCGAACCAGCCGACCAGGCCGCCGGTAAAGCCGGGCAGGCCTTCCAGCCTGGGCACCGACTGCGCGCTGCGCAGCGCCTCGACTTCGGCAAAGGGATCGGCGACGTCGCGGGTCTCCACCACCCGGCCCTGCTCGCTGACGGTCAGGGTATGGCCATGGAAGGTGTACACGCGGCGGGCGGGCAGGCCGATGATCGAATAGCGCCCGAAGCGCTCACCGCCTTCGACGGACTCGAACAGATAGGTGTGCGGCCCGTCGGCAAGCTTCAGGTAGACCGAAAGCGGCGTATCCAGATCGGACAGCACTTCACGGACAACGGGAATGCAGGTGTGGCCTTCAGCAGCCTGCTGCTGGAACTGAGCGGGGGTATTCAACACGACTTTCCTTCCGGGATACGGCGTTTTCTGGGCGGACGACGGCTACGGGCCACCATCGCCAGCTACGGCGTGCGGAAGAAAGGGAACGTGGGCTCGTCAGGATGGACACGCCCCGACTTTAACGCAGGATCTGGACCGGTGGAAGGGCAATCGAGCCGCCGGCGGCCTGGGGCGGCCGGCGGTTCGTTTTCCGGCGCGGCAGGATCAGCGCTGGAACGGGCTGGCCTTGATCGGCTCGCCCTTCTTGTTGCATGCCGGCGGATTGGTCATGCCCATCGACAGCAGGTTGCCGCCGTTGATGATGCAGACGAACTCCTTGCCATCGGAGGTTTTCAGATTGGCGTAGGTATTGGTGCCTTCGGTGCGCCGGCTGACCAGGGTCAGTTGCGAGGGCTCGTACCCGAGGGCACCGGCCGACTGCGACTTGATCTTGTCGTCATCCAGCACGTTGGTTTTGGCAGCAATCGCGCTGCAACCGGTCAATGCAACCAACAGGGCGATCGAGGTCAATGAACCAGCAACTGATTTCACGGCATGCACTCCTTGTGATGAATCCGGAGCCTGACCGCCGTGATGTGATGAACAGGTCAACGTGCGTTCTGCGCCAACAGCGGGCAATCGGCAGGCAGGTGCATCCGCACGCGACGTGGCACGCACTCGATGCGGAAGTGGCGTGCTTCCACCGGCTCACCGTCCAGGTTGAGCGTCAGTGGGCTTTCGCTGAGTATCTCCACGCGGGTCAGCCGGGTGCGGGTCGCAACGCGGTCCAGCGCGGCTTCCTTGCCGCCGGTGACCAGCTGGCCGAGCATCGCGCCGACCTCGCCGGTCAACTCCGGGATGAGCGTGATATCCAGCTGGCCGTCATCGATGAGCGCCTGCGGGCACAGTGCCTGTCCCCCGCCCGCCTGGCGTCCGTTGCCGATGCCCAGAGCGATGAAACCGCCTTCCCATTCGAACCCGGGGCCGTGCACGCGGGCCTGGATCGGCTCGATGCGACCCAACTTGGAGATGCCGGTCAGCACGTAAGCCAGTCCCCCCAGAACCTTCTTGAGGCCTTCGTCGGTCTCCACCGTCACCTGGGTGCCGAAGCCGCCACTTGCGACATTGGCGCACCACCAGACCTTTCCATCCGCATCGATGCGCAGCAGGTCGACCGGTCGCGCATCGTGGGCCGTGATCAGCTCAAGCACCGCAGCCGGCGTTTCCGGGAATCCTGCAGCAGTAGCGAAATCGTTGGCCGTACCCAGCGGCAGCAGGGCCAGAGAAGGCAGCGCATCTGCCGGTTCGTCACGATGGGCCAACGTTTCGGCCACCGCGCTCAGGGTGCCGTCGCCGCCGC
This sequence comes from Pseudomonadota bacterium, assembly GCA_037033225.1. Taxonomy (GTDB): domain Bacteria; phylum Pseudomonadota; class Gammaproteobacteria; order Xanthomonadales; family Xanthomonadaceae; genus Stenotrophomonas. Next base: position 9,910 of record JAZBLM010000099.1, on the reverse strand, counting down.
CTGCGATGATCACCTCCACGCCCTGTTCGATCGCCTCGGCCACATAGCGCTCGGCGTCGCCGTTCTCCCATGTCACCCGCACTTCCAGCTCGATGCCGCGCTCACGGCAGGCGCCGACCGCCTCGCGCACGTCGGTGTCACCAGCGGATTTTCCGTTCAGGATCAGGCGCCAGCGGGCACGGCTCATGGGGTATTCCGGGAAGGCGGCGGCACAGGCTAGCAGCGACATGTTCTTTGCCGGTGAATGTCATCGGCCGGTCACGGACGAGCCGGAACATGGGAGGCCATAGCAGGGACGACGGATGGAGGCAGGATCAGCCTCCGACTATTTTCAAGAAAGGGGACGGAGGGGATTAAGTCGTTGTTGGCCTGTTCTGGGCTTATCCCGCCTTAATCCCCTCCGTCCCCTTTTTTCAGGAAGCGGCGAACGTTTGCAGTGCTTCGCCTTCCAGCCGGTATACCGTCCACTCGTCCTGTGGCCTGGCTCCTGCGGCGACGTAGAACGCGATGGCCGGTGCGTTCCAGTCCAGCACCGACCACTCGAAACGACCGCAGCCCTCGGCCACGGCCTGGCGCGCGATGTGCTTCAGCAGCGCCCTGCCGGCACCGGACCCGCGATGGGCCGGGGTGATGTACAGGTCTTCCAGATAGATGCCCTTGCGGCCCAGCCAGGTGGAGTAATTGTAGAAATACACCGCATAGCCGATCGCTTCGCCGCCGGCTTCGCAGACCAGCGCCCGGGCGCTCGCGTCGGGCCCGAACAGGCTGGCGGCGATGCCCGCTTCATCGGTCTGCACCGACGACCCGGCCTTCTCATAGACCGCCAGTTCACGGATGAAACGCAGGATGAGGCCGGCGTCGGCGACGGTAGCAGGGCGGATCGTCAGCTGGACCATGGAAAAAAAAGGGGACGGAGGGAATTAAATGAGCTTAATTCCCTCCGTCCCCTTTTTGGCGACGTTGGCGCGCATCGCGCTGATCACCTGCCGGTAGTCCGGCGCGTTGAAGATGGCCGAGCCGGCCACGAAGGCGTCGGCGCCCGCGGCGGCGATCGCGCCGATGTTGTCAGCCTTGACTCCGCCGTCGATCTCCAGCCGGATGTCCTTGCCGCTGGCATCGATTTTCTGGCGGACGACCTTCAGCTTGTCCAGCGCCGAGGGGATGAAGGCCTGGCCGCCGAAGCCCGGGTTGACCGACATCAACAGCACCAGGTCCAGGTCGTCCAGCACCCAGTCCAGGATGTCCACCGGCGTGCCCGGATTCAGCACCAGGCCCGGCTTGCAGCCCAGCGAACGGATCAGCTGGATGGTGCGGTGCGGATGGCGGCTGGCTTCCGGATGGAAGCTGATGTACGTCGCCCCGGCCTCGGCGAAGTCCGGAATGATGCGGTCCACCGGTTCCACCATCAGGTGCACGTCGATCGGCGCGGTGACGCCATGCTTGCGCAGCGCCGAGCAGACCAGCGGCCCGATGGTCAGGTTGGGCACGTAGTGATTGTCCATCACGTCGAAATGGACCCAGTCCGCACCGGCAGCGAGGACAGCGTCGACCTCTTCGCCCAGCCGGGCAAAATCGGCGGACAGGATGGACGGGGCGATGATGCAGTTGGACATGGCCGGGGCCTTCGGATCAGGAAGAAAGAGGTAGGCAGGACTCAGCGTTTGCGCAGGGTCCTGATGCGGTCGTAGGCAGCGTTCACCCGGCGGCTCTTCGCCTCGGCCTGGCGTACCAGATCGGGCGCGGCGCCGACCAGCTTGTCCGGGTGGTACTGCGACATCAGCCGGCGGTACGCCAGGTCGATCTCGGCCTCGGTGGCCGAGGAGGTCAGCCCCAGTTCGCGGTAAGGATTCTCCTTGTTCAAGCGGAACCAGTCCGAGTCGAACGCATGCCCGATGAGCAGGCCCAGCACCGCGCCGAACAACGGATTGGGCCGGAACAGCAGGGCCCCGGCGATGAATCCCAGCAGTTTTCCGTACCAGCGCATGGCGCTCCGGGCAGATTTGACCAATTGGCTTTCCATTTTACGTCACAGCCACCCCGGACGGCTTTACACTAGGCCGCCCGCTGGCCGGCGGGCCCTCCGGGTCCCTGGGCAGCTCGTATCGACGAAGCCCCCAGGAGTGCCCGTGCCGACCACGTTGTTGCAATCCGATCTTCCCGGCCTGCCCTTGCGCCACCGCGGCAAGGTGCGTGACGTTTTCGATATTCCACGCGAGCGGCTGCCCGACGGCACGCCCCCGGGGGACTACCTGCTGATGGTCGCCACCGACCGCCTCTCGGCCTTCGACGTGGTGTTGCCCGACGCGATCCCCGGCAAAGGCGAAATGCTCTGCCAGGTGTCCAATTTCTGGTTCGCCAAGACCGCCCACCTGATGCCCAACCACCTGACCGGCATCGACGTGGCCAGCGTGCTGCCCGAGGGAGTGGACACGGCCCTGTATGCCAGGCGCGCGGTGGTGACCCGCAAGCTGAAGCCGGTGCCGGTAGAAGCCATCGCACGCGGCTACCTGATCGGCAGCGGCTGGAAGGACTATCAGCGCACCGGCAAGGTCAGCGGCATCGACCTGCCCGATGGCCTGCGCCAGGCGGAGAAGCTGCCCGAACCGATCTTCACTCCGTCCACCAAGGCGGCGGTGGGTGACCACGACGAAAACATCGATTTCGATGCGATGGTCAAGGCGGTGGGCGTGGATCTGGCCGAGCGCGTGCGCGACGCCACGCTGCGCATCTATGCCTTCGCGGCCGACTACGCGCGCGAGCGCGGCATCCTGCTGGCCGACACCAAGTTCGAGTTCGGCACTGATGAAGACGGCCGCCTTTACATCATGGACGAGATGCTGACCCCGGATTCGTCGCGCTACTGGCCAGCGGACGGCTACGAGGTGGGCACCAGCCCACCAAGCTACGACAAGCAGTTCGTGCGCGATTACCTGGAGACGCTGGACTGGGACAAGACTGCCCCCGGCCCGGCGATCCCCGCCGAGGTGATCGAGCGCACGCGCGCCAAGTACGCCGAAGCCCTGCAGCGATTGGCCGGCATCAGCGTGGATTGAACGGGCTGCCGGCCGCGTGCCGGCACCGACCAGGAGGCACCATGTCCAGCACCTCGCTTGCCCGCCCGGTAGACCGCTATTTCGCCAGTTATTCGGACGACCACCGCAATGTGCTGAACCAGCGCATCCACGTAGTCGCCGTCCCGGCCATCCTGTGGTCGGTGGTGGCACTGCTGTGGTGCCTGCCGCCGCTCATCACGTGGTTCCAGAACGGCATCTGGGCCGGGCTGGCGATGTTCGGGGCTTGGTGCTTCTACAACCGCCTGTCGCGCCCGCTCGGGCTGGGCATGCTTGCGGTACTGTTTGTCATCGGCTGTACCTGCCGCCTGCTGGAGGCGGAAATCGGCCTGGGTAATCTTGCCCGACTGGCCGCCGTGGTCTTCGTGGTCGCGTGGATCGCGCAGTTCCTGGGCCACAAGGCCGAGGGCCGCCGACCCAGCTTCCTGACCGACCTGAGGTACCTGCTGATCGGGCCGGCCTGGGTACTGGCCAAGGCCTATCGCCATTTCGACTGGCGTTATTGACCCGATTTTCCTGAACGGACGGCAGCGGTCGCACAAGGCGTGCTCATGACAGGGAGCAGCCGCGCCAGAGACCGCGCGGAGCGCTCCAGCGCTCTTCTTCGCGTCGAACCACCCCTTTTCAGCCCCGCCGTACGGGCGGTCCCGCGCTGCACGCGCCATATGCGACAGATGCGTCACAGTGGTCCAGCAATCGCCGTTGAAGGGCGATGCCCCCCTGCGCATAGGCGAAGAAAATGAATCAGCACACGTTCGACGCAAATGATGGCGTATTCGTGGGTATCGGCAGCAGATGGCTGCCTGTTAGACTGCATGACCTGCTCGTGAATCGCGTATTCCCTGCATGATCCCCAGCCTGATCCTGCTTCTCGCCCTGCCCTTTCTCCTGGCAGCGCTGGTCGCCACATTCCCTCGAAGCTCCCGCACCACGGCGGCCTGGATGGCCGCGGCCGCACCGTTGGGTGGGCTTGCCGTGCTGGCCACCCTCACGCCGACCGTGCTCGACGGCGAGGTGCTGCGCAGCAGCGGGCAGTGGCTGCCGCAGATCGGCCTGGACTTCACCCTGCGCCTGGACGGACTGGCCTGGATGTTCGCCGGCATGGTCCTGGCCATCGGCGCGCTGGTCGTGCTCTATGCCCGCTACTACCTGAGCGCACAGGACAACGCACACCGCTTCTACTGCTACCTGCTGCTGTTCATGGGCGCCATGCTGGGCATGGTGCTGTCGGGCAACCTGTTGCTGCTGATGATCTTCTGGGAACTGACCAGCATCAGTTCCTTCCTGTTGATCGGCTTCTGGTCGCACCGCCAGGACGCGCGCGAAGGCGCCCGCATGGCCCTGGTGATCACCGGTGGCGGGGGCCTGGCGTTGTTGGGCGGTGTATTGCTGATCGGTCGCATCGTCGGCAGCTTCGACCTGGACGTGGTGCTCGCCGCGGGCGACCAGATCCGGGCCAGCGCGCTGTATCCCTATGCCTTGTTCCTGGTGCTGGCCGGCATCTTCACCAAGAGTGCGCAGTTCCCGTTCCACTTCTGGCTGCCGCAGGCGATGGCCGCGCCCACGCCGGTATCGGCCTACCTGCACTCGGCCACCATGGTGAAGGCGGGCGTGTTCCTGCTGGCGCGCCTGCATCCGGCGCTGGCCGGCACCGACCTGTTCTTCTACACGGTCAGCGGCATCGGCGCGCTGACCCTGCTGGTCGGCGCCTGGAATGCGATTTTCCAGCACGATCTGAAGGGCCTGCTGGCCTATTCGACCATCTCCCACCTTGGCCTGATCACGATGCTGTTCGGCCTGTCCAAGCCGATGGCGGTGGTGGCCGGCGTGTTCCACATCATCAACCACGCCACGTTCAAAGCCTCGCTGTTCATGGCCGCGGGCATCATCGACCATGAAACCGGCACACGTGACATGCGGCGCCTGGGCGGGCTGCGGCGATTGATGCCATTCACCAGCGCGCTGGCCATCATCGCCTCGCTGGCCATGGCCGGCATCCCGCTGCTCAATGGCTTCCTGTCCAAGGAAATGCTGTTCGCCGAGGCGCTCGACGCTGGCGGCCCGGACCTGATGCGCACCGCCATGTCGATCGCCGCGTTGCTGGCCGGCGTGCTCGGCGTGGCCTACAGCCTGCGCTTCGTGCACGACACCTTCTTCGGCAGCGGACCCCACGAACTGGACCGCACACCGCACGAGCCGCCGCGCTGGATGAAAGTGCCCGTGGAGATCCTGGTGGTTGCCTGCGTGGCGGTCGGCATCGCGCCTGCGCTGACCGTCGCACCGGTGCTGCACGCGGCTGCCTCGTCCATCCTCGGCGCGCAGATGCCCGCGTACAGCCTGTCCATCTGGCATGGATTCAACCTGCCGCTGGCGATGAGTGCGGCCGGCGTGGTCGGCGGCATCGCGCTGTACTTCGGCCTGCGCCGGCTGATCGACCTGCACGGCGTGCGCAACACCACGCCCGGGCGCGATGTGTTCCACCGCCAGCTGGACCTGCTCTCGGCGGCCGCCAACCGGCTGACCACGGCAATCGCCAATGGCAGCCTGCAGCGCATGCTGCTCGGACTGGTGGTGGTGGCCGTGATCGTGGCAGCCGCGCCCTGGCTGGCCGCGCCGCGACTGCCGAACTGGCCCTCGCCGCAGCCCATCCCGCTGCTCGGCTGGGCGCTGTGGGCGGTGATGATGGCCTGTGCCATGGCGACCCTGCGCATGTACCGGCAGCGTCTGCTGGCGGTGCTGCTGGTCGGCGGGGTCGGCCTGATGGTGGCGCTGACCTTCGTGTTCCTGTCCGCCCCGGACCTGGCCCTGACCCAGCTGCTGGTGGAAATGGTCACCCTGGTGCTGATGCTGCTGGGCATGAATTACCTGCCAGCGCAGTCGGCTGTCGAACATTCCCGGCTGCGCAAGCTGCGCGATGCGGGCCTTGCGCTGGTCGCCGGCCTCGGCATGGCGGCGCTGGCCTATACCGCGATGACTTTGCCACCGAACACGATGGCCGGCGAGATGCTCGCCCGTGCGCTGCCGGAGGCCTATGGCAGCAACGTGGTCAACGTGATCCTGGTGGACTTCCGCGGCTTCGATACCTTCGGCGAGATCACCGTGTTCGGCATCGCCGCGCTGGTGGTGCACGCCATGCTGCGGCGTTCGCGCATGCCTATCGAGCAGGTCATGCCTGGCCCGCCGATCAAGCTGCCGGTGCCCGCCGACCTGGCCCAGATCATGTTCCCGTTGACCTTGACCGTGTCGATCTTCCTGTTCCTGCGCGGCCACAACTCGCCGGGGGGTGGCTTCATCGCCGGCCTGGTGCTGGCGGTACCGTTGCTGATCCAGTACGTCATCCAGGGCGCGGCCTCGGTGGAGTCGCGGTTCGGTTTCGACTACATCCGCTGCATCGGCATCGGCCTGCTCGTGGCCGTGGCCAGTGGCAGCGCGTCGATGCTGTTCGGCGTGCCGTTCCTGACCAGCGGGCACCTGGACCTGGTCATTCCGCTGATCGGCGAAGTGCCGCTGGCCAGTGCCATCGGCTTCGACATCGGCGTGTACCTGGTCGTATTCGGTGGCGCGATGCTGATGCTGTCGATGATGGGCACGATCAAGCCGGCGCGCAGCGGCAACGCGCGGCGTGGCGAGATCGATCCGCAGAAACGTTCGGCACTGACCGGGGAGATGCACTGATGGAACTGGCCCTGGCGAGCGCCATCGGCGTACTGACCATGCTCGGCGTGTACCTGCTGCTGCGTGCGCGCAGCTTCGACGTCATCCTCGGCATGACCTTCCTGTCCTACGCCACCAATCTGCTGATCTTCTCCGGTGGCCGGCTGGTGCAGGGCAAGGCTCCGGTGCTGAAGGAAGGCCTGGACAGCAACCTCGGCAACTACACCGACCCGCTGCCGCAAGCGCTGGTGCTGACGGCGATCGTGATCGCATTCGCGATGACCGCGGTCAGCATCGTGCTGGCGATCCGCAGCCGCAGCGACAACCATAGTGACCACGTGGATGCGCACGAGCCGGATGAAGGCTCACCACCGCGCCGTGACGAGGACCACGCATGAACCATCTGGTGATCCTGCCGATCCTGGTCCCGTTGCTCGGCGCCTCGCTGTCGCTGTTCGTCGAGCATCGCCGGTATGGCCCGCGGGTGCAGCGCGCGGTGGCCTGGACCGCCATGGCGGCACTGTTTGCTTCGGTGCTGCTGCTGTTCGCGCGTACCGCCGACGGTGCGGCGATGGTCTACCTGGTCGGTGACTGGCCGTCGCGGCTCGGCATCGCGCTGGTCGCCGACCGGCTGTCGGCGTGGATGCTGCTGACCACCGTGCTGCTGGCGGTGGGCTGCCTGATGCACGCGTGTTCGGGCTGGGACCGGCGCGCCCCGCATTTCCATGCGCTGTTCCAGTTCCAGCTGGTCGGCCTCAACGGCGCTTTCCTGACCGGCGACATCTTCAATCTGTTCGTGTTCTTCGAAGTCATGCTGATCGCCTCCTACGGCCTGCTGCTCAGCGGCGGCCGTGGACTGCGCATGCGCATCGGACTGCACTACGTCGTGTTCAACGTCACCGCGTCGACCCTGTTCCTGATCGCGCTGGGCCTGCTGTATGCCTCGCTGGGCTCGCTCAACATGGCCGAGCTGTCGCAGCGCATCGCCGAAGTGCCGCCCTCGCACCTGGTACTGGTGAAGGCGACGATGGGGCTGCTGCTGCTGGTGTTCTGCGCCAAGGCGGCGCTGATGCCGCTGTACCTGTGGCTGCCCGAGTCCTACGCGCGCGCGCCGGCTGCCGTGGCGGCGCTGTTCGCGATCATGACCAAGGTCGGCCTCTACGCCGTGCTGCGTGTGCAGAGCCTGTGGTTCGGCGACGAGGCCGGTGCCATGGCCGGCTATGGCCGCGACTGGTTGCTGTGGGCCGGCGTTGCCACGCTGGTGCTGGGTGGCCTCGGCGTGCTGGCGGCCGTGCGCCTGCGCGTACTGATCTCCTACCTGGTCGTGATCTCGGCGGCTACGCTGTTCATCGCCTTCTCGCTGGGCAACCAGCAGGTGCTGGCCGCAGGGCTGTACTACCTGCCGCACAGCACCTTCGTTGCGGCCGCACTGTTCCTGATCGCCGACCTGATCCGCCGACGCCGCGGCGGCGCCAGTGACCGCAAGGAGATCATCGCGCCGATGCCTGGCAAGGAAACGCCGGCGGTGCTGTTCCTGATCGCGGCGGTCTCCATTGCCGGCCTGCCGCCGCTGTCCGGCTTCCTGGCCAAGGCCGCGCTGCTGCAGGGCGTCCCGGCCGGGCTGACCGCGCCGGTGTGGATCGCGGTACTGGGCAGCAGCCTGCTCGTCATCATGGGCCTGGCGCGTGCCGGCATCCGCCTGTTCTGGCGCGTCCCCGCCGCCGAGCCCGACGCACCGAAACCACGCAAGGCGCCCACGCGCCGGATCGAGCTGCTGGCGGCCTGTGTGCTGCTGCTGTACGGGATCGGCATGACGGTGTTCGCCGCACCGCTGCTGCGCCATGCCGATGCCATCGCCAGTGACCTGCTGCAGCCGTCCGGCTATGTCGAACAGGTCCGCGGTACCCCGCCGGAGATCCGCCAGCCATGAGCCGCAAGCCGTCCCTGTACCGCCGCATGTTCCCGTCCATTCCGCTCAGCCTGATGGTGGTGGTGTTCTGGCTGCTGATGTCCGACAGCTTCACCTTCGGCCAGTTCCTGCTCGGCCTAGCGCTGGGTGTGGTGATTCCGCTGTTCGCCGCCCGCCTGGATCGTGAGTTCGCCCGCATCGGGACGCTGCGGCCGGTACCGCGCCTGCTCGCGGTGACCCTGTGGGACATCCTGATGTCCAACATCGAAGTCGCCCGCCAGGTGCTGGGACGGGAGAGCAACATCCACCCCGGTTTCATCTGGATCCCACTGGACATCGGCAACATCCACGGCATCGCCGCACTGACCAGCATGATCACCCTGACCCCGGGCACGGTGTCCTCCGCCCTCAGTGACGACCGCAAGTACCTGCTGGTCCACGTGCTGAACCTGCAGGACGAACAGAAGCTGATCGCCGACATCAAACGCCGTTACGAGGCCCCGCTGATGGAGATTTTCCCATGACCGGATTCGAAGTCATCCAGAACACGCTGGTGGTGTGCATGCACGTGGTCGGCCTGGCCATGCTGCTCTGCACCTGGCGCCTGCTGCGCGGGCCCACCGTCCCGGATCGCATCCTGGCACTGGATACGCTGTCGATCACCGCCATCGCCGAGCTGATGCTGTTCGGCATGTACCTCAATTCGGCGATCTATTTCGAGGCCGCGCTGATCATCGCCATGCTCGGGTTCGGCAGTACCGTGGTGCTGAGCAAATTCGTGCTGCGCCGGGACATCGTCGAATGATCACTGCGATCCAGATCGGCCTGTCGATCGTGCTGCTGTTCGGCTGCTTCTTCATCCTGGTCGGCGCGCTGGGACTGGTGAAGCTGTCGACATTCTTCAAGCGGCTGCACGCGCCGACCAAAGCCAGCACGCTGGGCGTCGGCTGCGTGCTGGCCTCGTCGGTGGCGTATCACATCTTCCTCGGCGAAGACCCGCAGCCGCGGGAGCTGCTGATCACCGTGTTCCTGTTCATCACCTCGCCGATCAGTGCCCACCTGATGGCCAAGGCAGCACTGTCATTGCTGATGGAAACCCGTCCCAGCCTGCCCGGCAACGAGCGCGCCGAGGAAGAACAGCTGCCGCCGCCGGAGCCGGTGCGCGAGCAGTCTCTGGAAGGTACCGACGAGACGTTCACCGCGAACGACACGACCCGCTGACCGGGTCGTGTCCCGGCACCGCGGTAGTGACGGCCGCGGGTCGTCTACGCTTTGC
>JAZBLM010000098.1:0-13022 GCA_037033225.1 Pseudomonadota bacterium | reverse complement strand
CGGCCGTCGCTACCAAGAGCGAACGGCCTTCATCCGTTGGGCTTCAGCGCGCCAGGCCGTCCAGCAACGCCAGCCGTTGCGCCGGCTGGCCTCCAACGGTCAGGGCGCCTTCACTGGTTTCCAGCGGCAATACGGCCAATCCCAGGTCACCCGCAGTGCAGGCCAGGGTGCCCAGCGCAGCGCCGTCCTGCTCGACGCCCGCACCCGCCTCGGCGGGGCTGCTGAGCTGGAGCAGCTGCAGCGACCGCTTCGCCTTGCCGAGGAAATGCGTGCGGGCAACGATCTCCTGCCCCGGGTAGCAGCCTTTGCGGACGCTGTACGCGTTCAGGCGGTCAAGGCCCAGCTGCTGCGGCGTCCACTGCTCGCGCTGTGTATCGGCCAGGCGGGGAAGGCCGAAACGAAGATCGGCCTGACGCCATGCCAGCGTGGAGGCCTGGTCCGTGGCGGCGGGCAGGGCCGTGCTGCGCACCACCTGCATTACGCGCGGCAACGCCTCCGCGCCCATGTCCAGCTCCAGTCCATCGTCCAGCGTGCCGACGGCGGTTTCGCGCACGGCAGCGGCGGGCACGGAAAATGCGCCGCGCACCTGCAGGTCATCGCGGACGCTGATTTTGACCTTCTTGCGGAACACGAAACGCTGCAGCTGCGAGGCGATCATGGCCGCATCTCCGTCGGCGAACACCAGCAACAACGCGTCGGAGCTGAGGCGGATGAGCTGAAACACCGCAATCGTGCGGCCTTTGGCGGTCAACCACGCGCTCCAGTGCCAATGCGAATCAATCAGCGAAGGCACATCGCTGGCGAACTGCGCCTGCGCGAACGCCAGGGCGTCGGGCCCTTCAAAGGTCACCAGCTGACGGTCGGTCAGCAGGTCGTGGGCAACTAAATCGGGGGAAAGGTTGTCAGGCACGTGAGCGAGGTCTAGAATTTGTGCGTTGCGAGAACCCTGATGATAGGCCAAACAACCCCCACTCCCGACGCTGAATCTGAAGCTCCGCTGGACCCGACGGCGCCCGCGCCCGATGGCATGCCTGCCGAGCAGAAGGAATACGGTGGCCGCGGCGGACTTGATCCGGTGCGGTATGGCGACTGGGAGAAAAACGGACGCTGCATCGATTTCTGATACAGCGAAGAGCCAACGCGGCAGGTGTGCCGCCCAGCCGAGACAACGAGCCCAGCGAATGGCCAGCAGAGAACGTCCTTTATCCCCGCACCTCCAGGTGTACCGCTGGCAGATCCAGATGGTCACCTCGATCCTGCATCGTGCCACTGGCATCATCCTGTCCTTGGGCGCCCTGATCATCGCCGGCGGCCTGCTTGCCCTGATGATGGGCCCGGCCTCGTGGACCTGTTTCTCCGACCACGCCGGCGCCTGGTACGGCACGGTCTTCCTGATCGGCTGGACCTGGGCGTTCGCCTATCACCTGTGCAATGGCATCCGCCACATGTGCCAGGACTTCGCCATCGGCATGAGCATCCCGGCCTTCGTCCGCAGCAGCTGGGCATCGGTGATCGGTTCGCTGGTGATCACCGCGCTGATCTGGGTCTATGTGCTGACCAACGGAGGTGCCGCATGAGCCGCTACCGCACGCCACTTAAGAATGTCCGTGGCCTGGGCGCCGCCAAGAGCGGCACCGAGCACTTCGTGCTGCAGCGCCTGACCGCCACCGCCCTGGTCGCCCTAGCCCTGTGGTTCCTGGTGTTCGTGGTGAGCCTGATGGGGGCCGACTACGTTACGGCCACCGCAGCGATCGCAAAGCCCTGGAACGCGATCCTGATCGTCGGTTTCCTGGTGGCGATGTTCTGGCATGCGCAGATCGGCCTGCAGGTCATCCTGGAAGACTACATCCACAATTCGCTGATGGCCCTGGCACTGCAGACGACGGTGAAGTTCATCGCCGTGCTGGGTGCGATCGTCAGCATTTTCGCCGTCGCCCGCATCGCGCTCGGCGTGGCCTGAGTCCAGGCACAAGACAGGAATCCAGAACAGATGTCCGCTTACAAGATCACCGAACACAAGTACGACATGGTCGTGGTGGGCGCCGGCGGCGCCGGCCTGCGCGCGACCTTCGGACTGGCCGCCAAGGGCCTGCAGACCGTGTGCCTGACCAAGGTCTTCCCGACCCGGTCGCACACCGTCGCTGCCCAGGGCGGCATCTCGGCCGCGCTCGGCAACATGGGCGAGGACGACTGGCGTTACCACTTCTACGACACGATCAAGGGCTCGGATTGGCTGGGTGACCAGGATGCCATCGAGTACATGTGCCGCGAGGCCATTCCGGCGATCATCGAGCTGGAACACTATGGTGTGCCGTTCAGCCGTACCGAAGAGGGCAAGATCTACCAGCGCCCGTTCGGCGGCATGACCACCAAGTACGGCGAAGGCCCGGCAGCGCAGCGCACCTGCGCGGCGGCCGACCGTACCGGCCACGCCATGCTCCACACGCTGTACCAGCAGTCGCTGAAGCACGATGCGCGCTTCATGATCGAGTACTTCGCGCTGGACCTGATCTTCGACGAAGACGGCACCTGCCGTGGCGTGCTGGCCATCGACATGGCCGAAGGCTCGCTGCACCTGTTCCGTGCCCAGGGCGTGGTGCTGGCCACCGGCGGTTACGGCCGCGCGTACTTCAGCGCCACCTCCGCCCACACCTGCACCGGTGACGGCGGCGGCCTGGCGATGCGTGCCGGCATTGCGATGCAGGACATGGAGTTCGTGCAGTTCCATCCGACCGGCATCTATGGCGCCGGCTGCCTGATCACCGAGGGCGTGCGCGGCGAAGGTGGCATCCTGCGCAACAGCAGCGGCGAGCGCTTCATGGAGCGCTACGCGCCGCACTACAAGGATCTGGCCTCGCGCGACGTGGTGTCGCGTTCGATGACCATCGAGATCCGCGAAGGCCGCGGCGTCGGCGAGCACAAGGACCACATCCTGCTCGACCTGACCCACCTCGGCCCGGGCGTGATCGACGACAAGCTGCCCGGCATCGCCGAGAGCGCGCGCATCTTCGCCGGCGTGGACGTGCACAAGCAGCCGATCCCGGTCATTCCGACCGTGCATTACAACATGGGCGGCATCCCGACCAACTTCCATGGTGAAGTGGTGCGGATCGACGGCGACAACCCGGATGCGGTCATCCCGGGCCTGTATGCCATCGGCGAAGCCGCCTGCGTGTCGGTGCACGGTGCCAACCGCCTGGGGTCCAATTCGCTGCTCGACCTGGTGGTGTTCGGTCGTGCCGTGGCCAACCGGTGCGCCGAGACGATCAAGCCGGGCGCCGCGCACAAGCCGCTGCCGTCCGATGCGTGCGACAAGGCGCTGGGCCTGCTCGACAAGCTGCGTTACGCCAAGGGCGATACGCCGACCTCGGTGATCCGCGACAACATGCAGCGGACCATGCAGGCCGACGCTGCGGTGTTCCGCACCAGCCAGACGCTGAAGGAAGGCTGCGAGAAGATGGCGGGCATCTTCGATTCGTTCGAGGACGTCAAGGTCAGCGACCGTTCGCTGGTCTGGAACTCGGACCTGATCGAGACCTACGAGCTCAACAACCTGCTGCTCAACGCCGTGGCTACCATCAACTCGGCCGAACAGCGCAAGGAAAGCCGCGGTGCGCACGCGCACGAGGACTTCCCGGACCGCGACGACGTCAACTGGCACAAGCACACGCTGGTCAAGGTCGACGAGAAGGGCAAGTGCAGCTTCGATTACCGTCCGGTGCACATGTACACGCTGACCGATGAAGTCGACGTGGTGCCGCCGAAGCCGCGCGTGTACTGATCGCGACCCCCGCCTACCATGCAATCCGCGCCCTGAAGGCGCGGGCCGCCTGAGCCAACGAGAGCAGCCATGGCCGAGTTTTCCCTGCCGAAGAATTCAAAGATCACCAAGGGCAAGCACTTTCCCGCCGCCGCCGGCGCGAAGAACGTGCGTACCTTCAAGGTCTACCGCTGGAGTCCGGACGACGACAGCAACCCGCGGACCGATACGTATGACATCGATCTGGATGCCTGCGGTCCGATGGTCCTGGACGCGCTGATCAAGATCAAGAACGAGATCGACCCGACGCTGACCTTCCGTCGTTCGTGCCGCGAGGGCATCTGCGGTTCGTGCGCGATGAACATCGACGGCACCAACACGCTGGCCTGCACCCGCGCCATCGCCGACTGCGGCAAGGCCGAAGTGCCGATCTATCCGCTGCCGCACATGAGCGTGGTCAAGGACCTGGTGCCGGACCTGACCCACTTCTACGCACAGTACGCCTCGATCAAGCCGTGGATCCGTACCCAGACGCCCGCACCGCCGGATCGCGAGCGCCTGCAGTCGCCCGAAGACCGCCGCAAGCTGGACGGGCTGTACGAGTGCATCCTGTGCGCCTGCTGCTCCACCAGCTGCCCGAGCTACTGGTGGAATGGCGAGCGTTACCTGGGCCCGGCGATCCTGCTGCAGGCCTACCGCTGGATCATCGATTCGCGTGACGAAGACACCGGTGCGCGCCTGGACGATCTGGAAGATCCGTTCAAGCTGTACCGTTGCCACACCATCATGAACTGCGCGCGGACCTGCCCGAAGGGCCTGAATCCGGCACTGGCGATCGCCGAGATCAAGAAGCTGATGATGGCGCGCCGCGCCTGACCCGACCCGGTCGCGCACGCCGTGCCTGCGTTGCCATCCGCAACGTGGGCCAGGATCGCGTTGCCGGCTGACGTGTTGCGTCCCACGCCGTAGCGCCGAGTCCTGCTCGGCGTTGCTTTTTCTGGAGCCTCCCGTGGACGAAGCCACCCTGTTGAAGAAGCTGCGCTGGCGCTGCCGGCGTGGCATGCGCGAGCTGGACCAGCTGTTCGAACATTACCTGGACCGCGAGTGGGCTACGGCGCCGACCGCCGAGCGCGAGGTTTTCCTGTTCCTGCTCGATTGCGAGGACGATAAGTTGTGGCGGTGGTTCATGGGCTACGAGGCCTGCCCGCATGCACACGCCGTTCCTCTACTCGACCACATCCGCACCCTCAAGGCTTGAATGGCGTCCCTCGCGCCTGCGGGCGCTGGCTGAAGCCGGCGTGGTGCTTGCAGCGCCGTGGTTGATCGCGGCCTGCGATCTGCCATCGCGCCTGCGTCCGCCGCTGGTGCTGCTGTGCTGGCTGGCGCAGGTCATGCTGTCGTGGCGATACCTGGCCAGCCCGCGCCGCCTGCTGTGGCTGCAGGCACCGCCGCGGCCCCTGCTGCTGGATGCGGTCGAGCTGGATGCGCCGACGGTGCACGTGCGCGGACCGTGGCTGCAGCTGCGCTGGCAGGGCCCCGGCAGGGCAGGCTGGCTGCTGTTCTGGCCCGACGTGCTGTCCCGCGCGCAACGACGTGAACTGCGTCTGGCCGTCCGCGCACGGCAGGTTTCCCGAAAGCCGCCGTAGGTGGCACCATACGCTGAATCTTCCGGCGCACCTGCATGTTCAAACCCATCCCCGTGGCCATCGGCCTGCGCTACCTGCGCGCCAAGCGCCGCAACGGTTTCATCTCCTTCATTTCCATGGCATCGATCCTCGGCATCGCGCTGGGCGTCACGGTGCTGATCACCACGCTGGCGGTGATGAGCGGCTTCCAGAAGGAGATCCGCGACCGCCTGCTGCAGATGGCCGCGCATGCCACCGTCAGCGCGCAGGGCGCGCCGATGGAGAACTGGCAGCACGCGGTGGACGTGGCCACCCGCGATCCGCGTGTGGCCGGCGCCGCGCCGTATGTCGAGGAAGAAGCGCTGCTCACCGGGCAGCGCAACCAGCCGGCGATCGTGCGCGGCATCCTGCCCAGCGAAGAGTCCAAGGTCTCGGTGCTGGCGCAGAAGATGAAGCAGGGCTCGATCGATAGCCTCACCCCCGGTTCCTACAACATCCTGCTCGGCCAGGAACTGGCGCTGTGGCTGGGCGTGGGCGTGGGCGACAAGGTGGTGGTGATGCTCGGCGAACCGCAGGCCAGCCCGATGGGCATGGTGCCGCGCTACAAGCGCTTCACCGTCAGCGGCATCTTCGAGGCCGGCTACAACGAGATCGATCGCGGCCTGGCGGTGACCAGCATGGCGGACATGCAGCGCGTGCTGCGCATCGGCGACGGCGTCACCGGCGTACGCCTGAAGCTGTACGACATGGACCTGGCCTGGAACGTGGCCCGCGACCTGGCGCTGAACCTGCACGGCCCGTACATGGTCAGCGACTGGACCCGCGAGAACGCCAACCTGTACCAGTCGCTGAAGATGGAAAAGACGGTGATGGGCATCCTGCTGTCGCTGATCATCGCGATGGGCGCGTTCAACCTGGTGTCCTCGCAGGTGATGCTGGTGACTGACAAGCAGGCCGACATCGCGATCCTGCGCACGCTCGGCCTGACCCCGCGCGGGGTGATGAGCGTGTTCATGGTGCAGGGCTCATTGATCGGCATCATCGGCACGGTGGCCGGCGTCATCGGCGGCATCACCCTGACCCTCAACCTGGAGCGGATCCTGGGTGCCATCGAGGCCGTGTTCAACGTCAAGCTGCTGCCCGAGGACGTCTACTACATCACTGGCCTGCCGACCGACATGCAGACCGCCGACATCGTGGTGATCACGGTCGTCGCGCTGCTGATGAGTTTCCTCGCCACCCTGTATCCGGCGTGGCGCGCTGCCCGCACCCAGCCCGCGGAGGCGCTGCGTTATGAATGAGGTTTTCACCCCCGGCCAGGAAGTGATCCGCGCCCAGGCGCTGGCCAAGACCTATGCCGAGGGCCGGATGCACACGCCGGTATTCGACGGGCTGGACCTGCAGGTGGACGCCGGCGAAACGGTGGCGATCATCGGTGCGTCGGGCGCAGGCAAGAGCACGCTGCTGCACCTGCTGGGTGGGCTCGACACGCCGACGTCCGGTGAGGTCTATGTGGCCGGCCAGCAGATGTCGAAGCTGTCCGATGGTGAACGCGGCCTGCTGCGCAACCGTGCGCTGGGCTTCGTCTACCAGTTCCACCACCTGCTGCCGGAGTTCACCGCGCTCGAGAACGTGATGATGCCGGTGCTGCTCGGGGGTGGCGACGTTCCCGCGGCCAATGACCGTGCACGGCAGCTGCTGGAATCGGTTGGCCTGGGCCATCGCCTGCAGCACAAACCCGGTGAATTGTCCGGCGGCGAGCGCCAGCGTGCCGCCGTTGCCCGCGCGCTGGTCAACCAGCCGGCCTGCGTGCTGGGTGACGAACCCACCGGCAACCTGGATGACCGTACCGCCGGTACCGTGTTCGAGCTGATGCTGGAGCTCAACCGCGCCCGGCACACCTCGCTGGTGCTGGTGACGCACGACCGCAGCCTGGCGCGCAAGCTGGACCGCGTGCTGGAACTGCGCGAAGGCAGGCTGCACGCGCTGGCGCACGCCGAGATCTGAGGGTAGTGACGGCCGTTGGCCGTTAACCGCGACGACGGGCGCTGGTCGTCAACTGTGACGACGGGCGCTGGCCTGTGGGAATGACGGCCAGCGGCCGTCACTACCGGGTTCACGGGCCTGGTTGCATCATCGAGGTGATCCCCATGGAGTCCTGCCATGAAGCGTCTGATGATTGCCTTCCTCTGCGTCAGCCTCGCAGCCTGCGCCAGCAGTGGACGACTGAGCAGCGACCAGCGCCTGGCGCTGTACCGCGCCCACGCCGGCGCGCCGCAGAGTGACATGCCCTTCCAGGGCAGCCTGAACGGCTGGAACGAGCTCGGCGACAGCGCGCTTGCGGTGTGGACCCGGCCGGGCCAGGCCTTCCTGCTGGAGTTGACCGGCCCATGCCCGGACCTTCCTTATGCGCAGGCAATCGGACTGACAAGCCGGGTCGGACGGGTATCGGCGCGGCTGGACAAAGTGCTGGTGCGCGGTCCGGGCCCGGGCCCGCAGATGCCGTGTTACATCGGCAGCATCCGTCCGCTCGACGTCAAGGCAGTGCGCGCTTCAGAGCAGCAGCTGCGGCATGCGCAGGCCGAAGCGCGACAGGATTGATCAGGCTTCGGGGACGAAGCCCGCCGGCTTTTCAGCATTGCCGGAGAACAGAAACTTGACCAGCTCTTCCTCGAGGAACGCGCGGTGCTTGGGATCGCGCGGCGAAAGCCGGTTTTCGTTGATCAGCATCGTCTGGTGGGCCAGCCACGCGCTCCATGCCGGCTTGCCGATGTGGGCGTAGATGCGCTGGCCGAGCTCGCCGGGGTAGGGCACGAAATCGAGCCCTTCGGCGTCGGCTTGCTGATACTGGCAGAACAGGGTGCGGGGCATGGCAGGAACTCGTTCAAGAAGTAAGACAGTCTAGGCGCTGCCGGGCGAATTTGACCCACGATCTCGGTAGAGTCGATCCATGATCGACTGTTCCCGCCACCATCGACGGCTCCAGCCACGATCGACTGTTCCAGCCATGATCCACTGCTCCAGCACCGTGCAGGCGTTCACGCAGCCTCCAGCAGCTTCCGGATCGGAGCCGGCAGGCCCAGCGAGGCCAGCTCGTCCGCGTCCACCCAACGCAGCATCGGATCTGCGACCTTCAGGCCGCCCACGCGCGCGCGCAGCACCTGCAGGTGCAGACGGTAATGGCTGAAGGTGTGCCGCAGCACCGGCAGTTCTTCCGCGTCCTCAAGCACACCTTCCACGTGAACGTCGAACCAGTCCTGCACTGCAGGCCCGGTATCCGCTTGCGGCAGGGTCCACAGCGATGCCCAGATTCCGGTCTCAGGCCGCTTCTGCAGGAGAATGCGGCCGCGCGCGTCGCTCAGCAGCAGGGCCACGGCTTCGCGTTCCGGCAGCACCTTGCCCGGCTTGGGGGTCGGCAGTTCCTGCGTGCGTCCTTCGCGTCGCGCGCTGCAGCCATCGTGCAACGGGCAGATCACGCAGGTGGGGCGGCTACGAGTGCACAGGGTGGCGCCCAGGTCCATCTGCGCCTGCGTGTAGTCCGCCCGACGTGCAGCCGGGACGTGTGCCATGTGGGCCTCGGCCAGCGCCCAGAGCGGGCGCTCGATGGCCGGCAGGCCCGGAAATCCTTCGATGCCGTGGTAACGGGTCAGAACGCGCTTGACGTTGCCGTCCAGGATCGCGAACGGGTCGTTCCATGCCTGGCTCAGGATGGCGCCAGCGGTACTGCGGCCGATGCCGGGCAGCGCGTGCAGCGCATCGAAATCGCGCGGCAGCTCGCCGCCATGCACGTCAACGCAGCGCTTGGCCGCCGCATGCAGGTTACGCGCCCGGGCGTAATAACCCAGCCCCGCCCAGCGGGCCATCACCGCGTCGTTGTCGGCTGCCGCAAGGGCGGGCAGGGTCGGGAACTGCTGCAGGAACGCCAGGAAGTACGGAATGACCGTTGCGACCTGGGTCTGCTGCAGCATCACCTCCGACAGCCATACCCGGTACGGGGTGCGCGGATGCTGCCAGGGCAGGTCGTGGCGGCCGTGGTCGTCGAACCAGTGCAGCAGGCGGTCGACAAAATCATCGGGGTGACCGGCCGGCACCCGCGTGGGTGCGGCCGGTGCAGCGACGACCTCAGGCACCGCCGAGGGCTTCAGGCAGCAGCGCGTCGACGAACGCTTCCGGGTCGAACACGCGCAGGTCTTCGGGGCGCTCGCCAATGCCTGCAAAGCGGATGGGAATGCCGAATTCCTGGGCCAGCGCGAATACCACGCCGCCCTTTGCGGTGCCGTCAAGCTTGGTCACCACCAGTCCGGTCACGTTCACCGCTGCGTTGAACTGACGCAGCTGCGACAGCGCGTTCTGGCCGGTGGTGCCATCAATGACCATCAGCACTTCGTGCGGCGCGCTGGCGTCGATCTTGCCGAGCACGCGACGGATCTTGCCCAGCTCGTTCATCAGGCCGGCCTGGGTATGCAGGCGACCGGCGGTGTCGGCGATCAGCACCGAGGTGCCGCGGGCTTTGCCGGCCTGAAGCGCATCGAAGGCGACCGAGGCGGCATCGGCGTTCTGGCCCTGTGCGATGACGGTGACGCCGTTGCGGTCACCCCAGGCCTGCAACTGCGCCACGGCAGCGGCGCGGAAGGTGTCGCCGGCCGCCAGCATCAGGCTGTGGCCATCGTCCTTGAAGCGCTTGGCAAGTTTGCCGATGGTGGTGGTCTTGCCGACGCCGTTGACGCCGACGGTGAGCACGACGAACGGCTTGGCGTTGCGGTCGATCACCAGCGGCTGGGCGACCGGCTTCAAAATCGCGACCAGCTCAGCACGCAGTGCTTTCAGCAACGCTTGCGCGTCGGCGAACTCGCGCGATTTCATCCGCCTGCGCAGACCCTCCACGAGTGTCGTGGTGGCGGTGACGCCGACATCGGCGGTGATCAGGGCAGTTTCGATCTCGTCCAGCAGATCGTCGTCGAGCTTTGGATTGCGCGAGAACAGCCCGCCAAAACTGCGGGCAAAGGTGCTGTTGCGCAGGCGCTCGCGCCAGCCCGACTTGCCTGCGGGTGCGGGTTCGGCATCGACCAGCACCGGCAGGTCGGCTGCAGGCGATGCGGGTTCTTCGGCGGGTCTGACCGGCGCCAAGGGGGCCAGCACGGCAGCCGCAGCGAGGGCCTCGGCGGCAAAATCTTCCGGCGCGATCACGCGCTCCGGGGCGGGCGCCACATCCTCGGCGAGGGTGGGGACGGGCGTCGCTGCAGGCACCTGCGCGGGCGCGGCGGGCGCCTGGACCGGCACTGGCGCGGTGGCGGGCTCCGGCTTCGGATCCTGCTCCAGCGTCTGTGGCGGCCGCGCTGATGGAAACGCAGCGGCGAGTTCTTCAGCCGAGTAATGCTGGGTCTTGGGCGCATCGACCTGCGAGGCGTCCTGGGCTTTCTTGCGGCGGAAGAAGCTGAGCATTGGCAGTCAACAACGTTGGATCAGGCGATAGATTACCACCGGGCCCGGTTGGGCCCGCGTGGAGGAGATGGCGGCGAGGACAGCGCTGGTCGGCGGACGGCCAGCGGCCGTCACAAGCCCCGGGTCATGGGGTTGACGGCCAGCGGCCGTCACTACCGTCGGGTCAGGCTGACAGCTCCAGCAGCAGCTTGTTCAGGCGGGCAACGTAAGCGCCCGGATCCTTCAGGCTGTCACCGGCGGCAAGCGCGGCCTGGTCGAACAGTACCCGGCCGAGATCGTTGAAGCGCTCGCCATCGGCTTCCGCGTCCAGCTTGGCGATCAGCGGGTGGCCCGGGTTGATCTCCAGCACCGGCTTGCTGTCCGGCACCTTCTGCCCGCTGGCCTCCAGGATCTGGCGCATCTGCAGGCCCAGGTCCTGTTCGCCAATGGCCAGCACCGCCGGCGAATCGGTCAGGCGGTGCGACACACGTACTTCGGCCACGTCTTCGCCCAGCGCGGTCTTCAGGCGCTCGACCAGTGCCTGCTTCTCCTTCGCTGCGCTCTCCTGAGCCTGCTTGTCTTCCTCGCTTTCCAGCGCGCCCAGGTCCAGGTCGCCCCGCGCGATGTCGACGAAACGCTTGCCGTCGAACTCGGTCAGGTACCCCATCAGCCACTCGTCGATGCGGTCGGTCAGCAGCAGCACTTCCACGCCCTTCTTGCGGAACACTTCCAGATGCGGGCTGTTGCGGACCTGGGTATAGCTCTCGCCGGTCAGGTAATAGATCGTCTCCTGGCCTTCGGCGAGCCGGCCCAGGTAATCGGCCAGCGAGACCGTCTGCGCCTCGCCGTCGCCCTTGGTGGACGCAAAACGCAGCAGGCCGGCAACCTTCTCGCGATTGCCGTAGTCCTCGGCCGGGCCCTCCTTCAGCACCTGGCCGAATTCCTTCCAGAACGTGGCGTACTGCTCGGGCTTGTCCTTGGCAAGCTTTTCCAGCATGTCCAGCGAGCGCTTGGTCAGCGCCGACTTCATTGAGTCGATGACCGGCCCGGACTGCAGGATTTCGCGCGAGACGTTCAGCGACAGGTCGTTGGAGTCGACCACGCCCTTGATGAAGCGCAGGTACAGCGGCAGGAACTGCTCGGCCTGGTCCATGACGAACACGCGCTGGACATACAGCTTCAGGCCTTTGGGCGCTTCGCGGTGGTACAGGTCGAACGGCGCGCGGCCGGGAACGTACAGCAGCGAGGTGTACTCCAGCTTGCCTTCGACCTTGTTGTGGCTCCACGCCAGCGGATCGCTGTGGTCATGCGCGACGTGCTTGTAGAACTCGGTGTACTCGGCGTCAGTGATCTCGGTGCGCGGGCGGGTCCACAGCGCGCTGGCGCGGTTGACGGTTTCCCATTCCAGCGCCGGGGCGGCGTCCTCGCCTTCAGCGGCCGGGGCCTCTTTCGGCATCTGGATCGGCAGGCCGATGTGGTCGGAGTACTTCTTCAGGATGCCGCGCAGGCGCCAGCCATCAGCGAAGTCATGCTCGCCGTCTTTCAGGTGCAGCACGATGCGGGTGCCGCGCTCGGCCTTCTCGATCTGGGCGATGTCGAACTCGCCTTCGCCGCGCGATGACCAGCGCACGCCTTCGGACGCCGAGGCACCCGCACGGCGCGTATATACGTCGACCTGGTCGGCGACGATGAAGGCGCTGTAGAAGCCAACGCCGAACTGGCCGATCAGCTGCGAGTCCTTCTTCTGGTCGCCGGACAGCTGGCGCAGGAAGTCGCCGGTGCCGGACTTGGCGATGGTGCCGAGGTGGGCGATCGCCTCTTCGCGGCTCATGCCGATGCCGTTGTCTTCGATGGTCACCGTATGGGCGTCGGCATCGAAGCTGACGCGCACGCGCAGCTCGTTGTCGCCTTCCAGCAGGGCGGGCTGGGTCAGTGCTTCGAAGCGCAGCTTGTCGGCGGCGTCGGCGGCATTGGACACCAGCTCGCGCAGGAAGATTTCCTTGTTCGAGTACAGCGAGTGGATCATCAGCTGCAGCAGCTGCTTGACCTCGGTCTGGAAGCCAAGGGTCTCGGTCTGGGGGGTATCGGTCATCGCATAAGCTCCTTGTCGTTGCCGCGCCAGCGTGCGGCCCGGTCAAGGGGTGAGGGTGATTGTCCCGGAATCAAGGCCTTCTGCCGATGGCCAGCGAACAGCGGAGCCCCTCGTGGTGGTCGCT
>JAZBLM010000097.1:0-13256 GCA_037033225.1 Pseudomonadota bacterium | reverse complement strand
CCGCGCTGCTGACCAACCTGCAGCCGCACGATGTGCTGTTCATCGATGAGATCCACCGCCTGTCGCCCGTCGTGGAGGAAGTGCTGTACCCGGCGATGGAAGATTTCCAGATCGACATCATGATCGGCGAGGGCCCCGCCGCCCGCTCGATCAAGCTCGACCTGCCGCCCTTTACCCTGGTGGGCGCCACAACGCGCGCCGGCCTGCTCACCGCGCCCCTGCGTGACCGGTTCGGCATCGTGCAGCGGCTTGAGTTCTATACCGCCGAAGAACTGACCCGGATCGTGCGACGGTCGGCGAAGATCCTCGGCATCGACTGCACCGCCGATGGCGCCGGCGAGATCGCGCGCCGCTCGCGCGGCACGCCGCGCATCGCCAACCGGCTGCTGCGCCGCGTCCGCGACTACGCCCAGGTCAAGGCCAACGGGCACATCGACCAGGAGGTCGCCCAGGCGGCAATGGTCATGCTGAAGGTCGATCCGGAAGGCTTCGACGAACTGGACCGTCGTTTCCTGAAGACCCTGGTCGACTATTTCGACGGGGGGCCGGTGGGCGTGGAATCGATGGCTGCGGCCCTGTCCGAAGAGCGCGGTACGCTGGAAGACGTCGTTGAACCGTACCTGATCCAGCAGGGCTTCCTGGTGCGCACGGCCCGTGGCCGGATGGCCACCCATCGTGCGTACCGGCATCTGGGTCTGAAGCCCAAGGCGCCGCCCGCCGATCTTTTCAGTGAGCAACCCGAAAATGAGTGAGCCGCGGTTCAGTTGGCCGACACGCATTTACTGGGAAGATACCGACGCAGGTGGCGTGGTCTACCATGCGCGCTACGTGGCCTTCATGGAGCGGGCGCGGACCGAGTGGATGCGCGCGCTGGGCTTCGGCCAGGAGCGCATGCGCAGCGGGCACGGCATGGTGTTCGCGGTGCGCTCGATGGAAATGGATTTCATCCGGCCCGCGCGACTGGACGATGCGCTGCAGGTGACCGCTACGCTGGTGCAGTGCCGACGTGCGAGCATGGTGTTTGCGCAGCAGGTGCTGCGCGAGGACCAGGTGCTGCTGGAAGCGCAGGTGCGGATCGCCGCGCTGGATGCAGCGTCCTTCCGCCCGCGCGGCATGGACGATGCATTGCTGGCTGTCCTGAAGTCCCACGAGTATTCCCCCCTACAACCTTCTGATTTGCAGACTGAGGAACAACGATGATCGCAATGCTTCTGGGCCTGCAGGCCACGGTGGTCGAGGCGCTGCCGGAGGATGTCACCCGCGCCGCCGCCGACACCGCCGTCCAGGCCTCGCGCAGCGGCATCAACTACTGGGAGCTCATGACCAAGGCCAGCATCCCGGTGATCATCATCGTGCTGCTGCTCCTGGCCGGCTCGTTCATCAGCTGGGTCATCATCTTCCGCAAGGCCCGTGTGTTCTCGCAGGCCACCCGCGAGGCGGACGAGTTCGAGAACCGCTTCTGGTCCGGTGCCGATCTGGGCAAGCTCTACTCCTCGGCCACCGACCGCAACCGCAGCGTTGCCGGCCTGGAGGCGATCTTCGAAGCCGGTTTCCGCGAGTACAACCGCCTGCGCGACCGCCGTGGCCTGGACGGGCGTGCGCTGCTGGAAGGCGCACAGCGCGCCATGCGTACTACCTACACGCGTGAAGTGGATCGCCTGGAACGCAATCTTGAGCTGCTGGCGAACATCGGCTCCACCGCGCCCTACGTCGGGCTGGTCGGCACGGTGTTCGGCATCATGGTGACCATGCACGACATGATCAACAGCGGTGAGCAGGCCGGCATCGCGTCGGTGGCGCCGGGCATCTCCGAGGCACTGTTCGCAACGGCCATCGGCCTGTTCGTGGCGATTCCGGCGGTATGGGCCTACAACCGCTTCACCACGCGGGTGGAGCGCATGGCCGTGCGTTTCGAGACCTTCGCCGATGAGTTCAGCTCCATCCTGCAGCGCCAGACCGGCGCAGACGACTGAGCCCAGGCGAGGATCCCACCATGAGTGCCATCGTCCGCCGCAAGCGTCGCAAGCTCAAATCCGAAATCAACGTCGTGCCCTATATCGACGTCATGCTGGTGCTGCTGATCATCTTCATGGTCACCGCGCCCCTGCTGACGCTGAGCTTCGAGGTCGACCTGCCGCGCTCGAACGCCAAGGCGCTGGAAAGCAAGCAGGATCCGATCATCGTGTCGGTGCGTCAGGACGGCCAGCTGAGCCTGAAGCTGCCTGACGACAAGGCGCCCAACGCGATGTCGGCCGAGGAAATGCAGGCCCGCCTGGGCGGCATCGTCGCGCAGGACAAGGCGGTGCGGGTAATCGTTGCCGCCGACCACGCCGTGGCCTATGAAAAGGTCGTAGCGGCGATGGACGTGCTCAAGCGCGCGAACGTGGAAAAGGTCGGCCTGGCCACCGATGCACAGTGACGCCATGCCGCCGCCGCGCGACGAACAACAGGGCTGGGCCGGTCCGGTAGCACTGGCCGCGCTGGTCCACCTGCTGCTGGCCCTGGTGTTCATCGTGGCCTGGTTGTGGTCTCCCGAGCGCAACACCGAAGCCGCCGCCGGCGATCCGGCGGTGCAGGCCGACATGGCGCTGTCCGCGGCGGAAGCCTCTGCCGCGAAGCAGGCCCTTCGTCAGTCCGAGCGCCTGGAAACGCTGCCCGAGCCCGTACCGGAGCCGGTCGCCGAGCCTGAGCCGGTGCCCGAGGACACCGTGCCGCCGCCGCAGCCGCTGCCCGAGCCACGTCCGATGGACGCCCCCACGCCGCAGCAGTCGCAGGCACAGGAACGCGTTGCCCAGCCTGACAAGATCGACCAGGAAGCCGTCAGTGCGCTGGCGATCTCGCAGGAGAAGGCCCGGCAGGAGCAGGAAGCCAAACGCCGCCAGGAGCAGATCGATCTGACCGAACGCAAGCGCCAGGAAGAAGCCGAGCAGCGCGCCCGGTTGGCGAAGCAGCAGGAGGCCGACCGGTTGAAGAAGGTGGCCGAGGAAGAGCGGAAGGCGAACGAGACCAAGGCCGAGGCGGACAGGCAGAAGAAAATCGCCGATATCCGTGCCAAGCGCGCGCAGGCCGAGAAGGAAGCCAAGCTGGCGGAGCAGCGGCTGCGCCAGGTGGCGGCGGCGCGCAACGCGGCTGCAGCGTCCACCGCCAGCGCCAGTTCCAGCCAGGCGGCGCAGCCGGCGGGTGGGGCAGGGGGTACCAGCGACGACCTGACTGCGAAATATGCCGCGGCCATCCAGGCCAAGGTCCAGAGTGCCTGGATCCGTCCGGAGAACATCGCCAGCGGCCAGCGCTGCCAGATCGTCATCACCCAGCTGCGCGGCGGACGCGTGCTGTCGGCCAAGGTCGGCGCCAGCTGCCCGTACGACGAAGCCGGCAAGCGCTCGATCGAGGCGGCGGTGCTGAATGCCCAGCCGTTGCCGTACGCGGGTTTCGAGCAGGTGTTCAACCGCGAGCTGATCCTGAATTTCCGGCCGGATTGACCTCCGGGAATGGCGGCCAGCGGCCGTCACTCCCGGCAGGTGCTGGATTGACGGCCAGCGGCCGTCACTACCGGTCAGGGCTGGATGACGGCCGGAGACTGTCATGACCCGCGCCGCCGACCTTGCTTTCACATGGGCGTGGTTCATGATTGCGAAACCATTCACCCCCTTCCTGTTATCCCTCGTTGTGGTTCCTCGACTGAGCATTCCATGAAAAAGATGCCCCGCTGGCTGGTCGCGTTCGCGGCCTTGTTGCTTCCCTTCGTCGCGCTCGCGCAGCAGAAGGGTCTTGAGATCGACATCGTGGGCGGCAGTGCCTCGGCTACGCCGATCACCGTCGTGCCGATGCCCTATGAAGGCTCCGCGGCCGCGCCGCAGACCGATGTGGCGTCCGTCATCCGCGCCGACCTGGACCGCTCCGGCCAGTTCCGCACGCTGCCGGAATCGCAGATCGTGGAGAAGCCTACCCGCGGTGGTGACATCCAGTTCCCCACCTGGCGCGCGCTGAAGCAGAACTACATTGTGGTCGGACGCGTCCAGGATGCCGGCGCCGGCGCCTTCCGGGTGGAGTACGAACTGTATGACGTGCCCAAGGGCGAGCGCCTGCTGGGCCTGGCGATGACCGCCCGTGGCAATGCCATGCGCGATGTCGCCCACCAGATGGCCGATGCGATCTACGAGAAGATCACCGGTGTCCGGGGTGCGTTCTGGACCCGTATCGCCTACATCACCGCCAGCGGTCGAGGCGATGCCATGCGCTATGCGCTGATGGTCGCGGACTCCGATGGCTACAACCCGCAGACCATCGTGCGTTCGGCCGAACCGCTGCTGTCGCCGTCATGGAGCCCGGATGGCGGCAAGCTGGCCTACGTCAGCTTCGAGCGCGGCAATTCCGCGATCTACATCCAGAACATCGCGACCGGTGCCCGTGAGCTGGTCACCAGCTTCCGTGGCATCAACAGTGCCCCGGCCTTCTCCCCGGACGGCCGCAAGCTGGCCCTGACCCTGTCGCGTTCCGGCAATCCCGAAGTCTATTCAATGGACCTGGGCAGCAAGCAGCTCACCCAGTTGACCAACCATCTGGCCATCGACACCGAGCCGACCTGGGCGCCGGATGGCAGTGCGGTGTACTTCACGTCCGACCGTGGTGGCCGCCCGCAGGTATACAAGGTTTCTGCAAGCGGCGGCAGCGCCGAGCGCGTTACCTTCCAGGGCAACTACAACGCCAAGCCGTCGGTATCGTATGACGGCAAGAAAATCGTCGTGGCGCAGGGCTCTGGCAACAGCTACAAGGTCGCGATGATGGATGCCTCGCTGGGTTCGCCGCGTTGGAGCACGCTGTCCACCGGCTCGCTGGACGAGTCGCCGAGCTTCGCCCCGAACGCCAGCATGGTGCTGTACGCGGCGCGCGAGGGCGGGCGTGGTGTGTTGTATGCCGTATCAGCCGACGCACGCGTGCGCCAGCGCCTGGTGCTGGCCGATGGTGATGTACGCGAACCCGCCTGGTCGCCTTACCGTACCAAGCGCTAAAAGAGTGTTAATATTTCCCGAGATTTACCCCATTCACCGGCTTAGGAGCCTCAAAGGTATCGCCATGAACAAGACCACCAAAGTTCTGCTTGTTTCCCTGTTGTCCGTGGCCGCCCTGGCCGGTTGCTCGAAGAAGGTGAAGGAACAGCCGGCTGCGCCGGTCGACACCGGTTCGACCACCCAGCCGACCGCGCCGTCGACCTCCGGCCTGTACGGTCCGGGCGATCTGGACACCGATGCCTGCCTGCGCCAGCGCGTTGTGTACTTCGACCTGGACCAGGATTCGGTCAAGGGCGAGTTCCAGGCGATCATGGCCTGCCACGCCAAGTACCTGCGTGACCGTCCGTCCTCGCGCATCACCCTGCAGGGCCACACCGACGAGCGCGGTTCGCGCGCGTACAACCAGGCCCTGGGTGAGCGTCGTGGCAACGGCGTCAGCTCCGCCCTGCAGGCCAACGGTGGTTCGGCTTCGCAGCTGACCGTCGTGTCCTACGGCGAAGAGCGTCCGGTCTGCACCGATTCGAGCGAGTCCTGCTGGTCGCAGAACCGTCGCGTCGAAATCGTCTACACCGCGCAGTAATCCATGCGCATCGGCATCAACCTGATGCTGGTCGTGGCGGCAGCCTTCATGGCTGCCGCTCCGGCGTACGCGCAACGGCAGAGCCTTGCCGACCGCGTCGGCGCGATCGAGCAGCAGCTGTACAACAACAGTGCGAACACCGACCTGCTGAACCAGGTCACCGAGCTCCGCCAGCAGGTCCGGCAGATGCAGGGCACGATCGAACAGCTGCAGCACGACAACGCACAGCTCAAGCAGGGCAACCAGGACGCCTTCCTGGACCTGGATGAACGCCTGAACCGCCTCGAAGGTGGCGCAGCGCCATCTGTACCCGTGGCACCGGGCGGCAACGCACCGCTTCCTCCGGTTCCAGCCACCGCGCCGCCTGCAGCGGCCACTTCCGAGCGGCCGCCGTCAGTGCACGGCGATGCGGGCAGCCTGGCAGCGAGCGGCGACGAGCGCACGACCTACAACGTCGCATTCGATGCGTTGAAGGCCGGCAAGTACGATGATTCAGCGCAGCTGTTCCTCAGCTTCCTGGAGCTGTATCCCAACGGGGTGTACGCCCCGAACGCGCTGTACTGGCTGGGTGAGAGCTACTACGCCACGCGCAATTTCCCGATGGCCGAACAGCGTTTCCGTGAGCTGATCTCGCGCTATCCAACCCACGACAAGGCCTCCGGTGGCCTGCTGAAAGTCGGTCTTTCCCAGTTCGGCGCAGGCCAGGTGGACCAGGCTCAGCAGACGTTGGAATCGGTCGTGGCGCAGTACCCCGGCTCGGACGCCGCGCGCACCGCGCAGGATCGCCTGCAGTCCATCCGCCTGGGCCAGCAGATCCGCTGATCGCGTCCTGGCGGCATTTTCAATGAAGCCGAGCATCTGCTCGGCTGTTTGCGTTTCAGGGTCCCTGATATCCCCATGAAGTCCATTCCCGTCGACGCCGTCGCCACCCCGAGTGACATCGTTCAATCGCCGCTGCCGCGACTTAAGATCACCGAGATATTCACCTCGCTTCAGGGCGAGGCGGACACTGCGGGGTGGCCGACGGTATTCGTGCGCCTGACCGGATGCCCGCTGCGCTGCCAGTACTGCGATACCGCATACGCCTTCCATGGCGGCACATGGTGGGATATCGACGCCATCGTGGCTGAAGTGCAGGCACAGGGCGTGCGCCATGTGTGCGTCACGGGGGGCGAGCCGCTGGCGCAGAAGCGCTGCCTGGTCCTGCTGGAGAAACTCTGCGACGCCGGTCTGGACGTGTCGCTGGAAACGTCCGGCGCGCTGGACGTGTCTTCGGTGGACCCGCGTGTTTCGCGGGTCGTCGACCTGAAGACCCCCGGCTCGGCGGAGATGGCGCGCAACCGGCTGGACAACCTGCCGCTGCTGACTGCCCGCGACCAGGTGAAGTTCGTGATCTGCAGCCGCGAAGACTATGACTGGGCCAAGGAAATGGTCGCCGAGCACCACCTGGCCGAGCGCACCACGGTGCTGTTCTCCCCCAGCAAGGGCGAGATAACGGCGCGCGAACTGGCCGACTGGATCGTCGCTGACCGCCTCCCGGTGCGTTTCCAGATGCAGCTGCACAAGCTGCTGTGGAATGACGAGCCCGGCCGGTAGATTTTTCAAACCCGGCGCGGGACAGCGTGCTGGCTCCCCTCCCCAGACCGGAAGACCTACATATGAAGAAGGCAGTCGTGCTTCTCTCCGGCGGCATGGATTCGGCCGCCGTCATCGCCCTCGCCCAGGAGCAGGGATTCGCCGTGCATGCACTCAGCGTGCGCTACGGGCAGCGCCACACCTCTGAACTGGACGCCGCCGCCCGCGTCGCGGCCGCGCAGGGTGTGATCAGCCACAAGACGGTGGACGTGGACCTGCGCAGCATCGGTGGTTCGGCGCTGACCGATGACATCGAGGTGCCCGAAGCAGGTGGCGAAGGCATCCCGGTGACCTATGTGCCGGCACGCAACACCATCATGCTGTCGCTGGCGTTGGGCTGGGCGGAAGTGCTCGGTGCCAATGACCTGTTCTGCGGCGTCAATGCGGTGGACTACTCCGGCTATCCTGATTGCAGGCCGGAATTCATCAGCGCGTTCCAGGCGCTCGCCAACCTGGCCACCAAAGCCGGCGTGGAAGGTGCCGGGATCAGGGTGCATGCGCCGCTGCAGTTCCTGAGCAAGGCACAGATCGTCAGCGAGGGCGTTCGTCTTGGCGTTGATTTCGGGCTGACCGTGTCCTGCTACAGCGCCGACGACAAAGGCGCAGCGTGTCGCCACTGCGATGCCTGCCGCCTGCGTGCGCAGGGCTTCCACGACGCCGGCGTCGCTGATCCCACGCACTACGCCTGACATCGGCTGGCCAGGGAAGGGATCGTTGCGCGGCCCCTTCACCCGAGCCCCGGATTCAGGGTAGAATGCACGCCCCCGATGCACTGTCGGGGCAGCAATGGGCCGTTAGCTCAGTTGGTAGAGCAGAAGACTTTTAATCTTTTGGTCGATGGTTCGAATCCATCACGGCCCACCATTGCATCAACGACTTAGGCGCCCTTGCGGCGCCTTTTTCGTGTGTCGGGAAAAAATGAAGCGCTGCCATGACCTCCGCCATTGCCTGAGTCAGGTGGGTGTGCCGTACTCGGAGGGACTACATTCTCTTGACCAGGTGTAGCCCACGGGCTACAGTTTAAGCCGTGGAGACAACGGCCCACCCCGAGTTCAAAGCATGGCTCGACGCCCTCAAGGACGTAGTCGGACGCGCTCGGATTCTGGCCCGTATCCGCCGATTGGGTGAGGGCAATCCCGGCGACCACCGGACCCTGACCGGCGGCATTTCGGAGCTGCGGATCGATGTGGTCCGGGTTACCGCGTGTACTACACACAGCGCGGGAACCAGCTGGTGATTCTGCTGGTCGGCGGTGACAAGGGCACCCAGCAGAAAGATATCGAGAAAGCGAAGAAACTGGCCCGTTCCCTTTGAGGTGCGGGCAAGAGCAATACCAGACAATGCATCAACCAAGTCACGGAACAACGACGCAAACGGAGTAACACCGTCATGGCCGCCAAGAAGAAGATTCAGCTTGAAGCGTTCGACGTCGCCGAACACCTGCGGACCCCCGAGGAGATGGCCGCGTATCTGGATGCATGCATTGCCGAAAGTGATGGTGACTCTGCATTCATCGCCAAGGCGCTCGGCGATATTGCCCGTGCCCAAGGCATGAGCAAGGTTGCCCGTGACGCGGGTGTGTCGCGCGAAAGCCTGTACCGCGCCCTGTCCGGCGAGCGCAGCCCGGACTTCGCTACCATTCTCAAGGTGACGCGTGCCCTCGGGGTGCAGCTGCACGCGAGCGCTGCCTGACCGGGTGGTCCAAGCGGAGCCGGGCGAGGTTGCCTTGCCCGCGTGGGAGGCTACAGACCACAGCGAACCGATGTAATGACCCACCGGGTCTGCTCAGGTCATGCGGTTGATCTAGCGGCATGAGCCGCGACCGGGGTCAGCATCCTCAGCGCGTGGTATGGGTGTTGCTGGTTCTGGCATGCATCAAACCCCGGCAGCCGCTTTTTCTGTGGGACCCGCGCGTGGGCACCCGCACCTGTCTCAAACCGACCTGACATCGCAGGCGAGTATGGTCAAGACTGGTTCGGGAGGACAGCACGCAGATGGCAAAGTACGAACGGCAGGACAATTCCGAGACACGCTGGCTCAGCTTCAGGCTGCGCAACGGACAGTCGATCGCGCCGGCGAAACTGCGTGCCGGGTGGGCGGCTGCAGCGGCGGTGTCCGGCATCTCGGTGCGGCGCGAAGACATCCAGAGCGGCAGCGTGGTCTATGCGCTGTACGGGCCAAGCAGCCTGGGCGCGCCGCAGGCGGCGGAAATGCGCATGCGTCAGTTCCTGATGGACGAAGGCTATACCTTCACCATGGGCACGCTCGGCGCCCGACCAGGCATCCGCCTGTAACGCAGCCCGCCTGCCGGGCCGCGCCGGGCACGCGGCACCGCGTCAGGCCAGGTGCCGGCGGAACCACGCCAGGGTGCGCTCCCACGCCAGTCTGGCCGCCGCTTCGTCATAGCGGGGCGTGGAATCATTGTGGAAGCCATGGTGCGTGCCCGGATAGACGTGGGCTTCGTAGGTCGTGCCTGCCGCCTTGAGCGCGGCTTCATAGGCCGGCCAGGTTGCGTTGACGTTGTCGTCCTTTTCCGCGAAATGCAACAGCAGGGGTGCCTTGATCCTTGGCACATCCGTGGGGTTCGCCTGCCGACCATAGAAGGGGACCGCCGCGTCCAGTTCCGGGTACGCTACCGCCGCCGCGTTGCATACGCCGCCGCCGTAGCAGAAGCCGGTGATGCCGACCTTGCCGGTGCCCAGCGATGAGGCGCGCAGGTACTCGATGGCAGCGAAGAAGTCGTTCATCAGCTTCTGCGGATCTACCTGGGCCTGGAGTTCGCGACCGCGCACGTCGTTGCCGGGATAGCCCCCGACCGAACTCAATCCGTCCGGCGCCAGCGCGATGAAGCCGGCCTTGGCAACGCGACGGGCGACATCTTCGATATAGGGGTTGAGGCCACGGTTTTCGTGCACGACCACCACCGCAGGCAGGCGACCGCCTGCCTTGGCTGGCTTGACCTGATAGCCGCGCACCTGGCCATGGCCATTGGGCGAGGGGTAGGTGATGTACTCGGCGATGATGTCCGGATCGGTGAACTGCACCTGCTGCGCGAGGGCGTAGTCCGGACTCAGCGCCGCCAGCACGGTGGTGGCCGCAACGCCGGCCATGGCGTAGGCCGCAGCGCGGTCGAGGAAGTCGCGGCGGCTCAGGCGACCATGTACATAGCCGTCGTAAAGTTCCAGAAGTTCGGGGTGGAAGTCCCTGGCGGTCAGGCGGGTCACGGCGCACCCTCGGTGGCGGATTCGGTGGGCTGAATCTAGCACCGACGGCGACGACGCGCCCGCGCGGCTCAGGCGGCCTGCGGTGCTTCGTGCGGCAGGCCTTCGCCGGCCTGGCGGAAGCAGATCCGGATGGCGTCCAGCAGTTCGCTCATGTTGTAAGGCTTGGGCAGGAAATGGATGCCCGGACCGAGCAGGGGCAGCACCTCGTGCTGGCACATGCCCGACGTCACCAGGATCGGCAGGCGCGGGAATGCGGCACGCGCACGGTTGGCGGTTTCGATGCCGCTGATGCCGCCCAGGCACACATCGGTGAACACCATGTCGAAGCGTTCGCCGGCATTGAGCATGCCCAGTGCGACTTCAGCCGAGCTCACCCCCACCACCTCGCAGGCCTGGCTTTCCAGGGTGAGGCGGCTCAGTTCCAGGGTTTCTTCGGAATCTTCGATCAGCAGCACTCGCGGCTGCACATTCTGCTTGGACAACAACATGACGCACTGGCTCCATGACACGTGTGGAACGGCTCCCGCCAAGGCGCAGGGCCCCAGCGGCGCGCAAGTATGCGCGGGTCACCGGTGAGTCCGGCGTGCACGAAGCGGTAAATCCAGGTTACAGCGCCACGGCACGGCCCAGTCCACCCTGACTGGCATGTTCAGTTGTTGCCAGACAGTCATCGCCACGCGGTTACAGTGCAGTTCCCCCATCGCAGGAGCGCCAGCCGATGCTGTGCCCCGTATGCAAGACCCAGGCGCTGACCATGTCCGAGCGCCAGGGGATCGAGATCGACTACTGTCCACAGTGCCGCGGCGTCTGGCTGGACCGGGGCGAGCTGGACAAAATCATCGAACGATCCGCCTCAGCGCCGGCCACGCCGCCGCCCGCACCGGCGCAGGCAGCCGCCCAGGCCTACAGCGCACCGCCGCCGCCGGTGAGCGTGCACCACCGCGATACGCGCCATCTGGGCCAGCGCCACAGCGAGGGTCATGCGCAGGGACAGTACAGCCAGCACGGCTACAGAAAGAAGAAGAAGGAAAGCTTCCTGTCAGACCTGTTCGACTTCTAGGCGCACGCACTACCGGCAGGCCGCCGCAGGATGTGTTCGCGGTCGGCTGATGCCCCCACGATGAAATCGTACTCACCGACCTTGCTGCAGCCGTAGCGCGCATAGAAACGTTGCGCACCGTGGTTTTCCGACCACACACCGACCCACAGGGTGCGTCTGGCAGGGGTGTCCAGCCATTCCAGGAAGGCCTCCATTAGACGCACGCCGTGGCCTGCGTTCTGATGGGCGGACAGCACATAGAGCCGTTTCAGCTCGATGTCGCCGTCTGCGGCAAGTGGATGGGGAAGGCTGTTGGGACCGGCCGCCAGGTAGCCGACGGCGGTGTCGTCCACCCGCAGCAGCCAGGCGGCGTTGAGCGGATCGTTCAATTCGGCGCGCTGCGGGGCGACGCTGTAGTGCGCCTGCAGGCAATCATGAAGGTCGTGCGGGGGATACGAGTCGCCGAACGCTTCGGTGTAAGTGCTGATGGCCAGTGCCGACAGCGTGGCGGCATCGTCAGCGGCGGCACGGCACAGGGTGACAGTCATGCCGCATTGTAGTCCGCCCCGGCATTGCATCAATGCCGGGGCGGAGGCGCTAGAACCACATCCTGACGCCCGCCACCCAGCGCGTGGCGCGCACATGATCCGCGTCGGCATGATCGGCGGCGGCGCCGAACAGCCGCTCGTGGGTGATACCGATGTACGGCGCGAAACGGCGACTGATTTCGTAGCGCAGGCGCAGCCCGGCCTCCACTTGGTTGAGGCCGCTTCCAATGCCATGAGCGGGTTCATCGCGCGCTGCCAGGGTGGCTTCCAGAAGCGGCTGCAGGATCAGTCGATTGGTCAGCAGGACGTCATACTCGATCTCCGCGCTGGCCATCACCTGGCCGCCAGACCCCACGTAAAGCGTGGCCGAGGTTTCGAACTTGTAGGGGGCCAGGCCCTGCACGCCGAGGGCGGCCCAGGTGCGTCCATCGCCGGGCCGGACATCGTGTTTCACGCCGGCGAGGACGTCCCACCATGGCGAGATGCTGTGGCCGTAGAGAAGCTCCACGTCGGCCTCGGTGCGACCGCCGCTACGTTCGCCTTCGCTGCGCAGCCAGATCCGGTCGATATCGCCGCCGACCCAGCCCGTGGCTTCCCAGGCCTGGCCGCTGCCGTGCCGGCCATCCCAGTGCTCCAGGCGATCGATCAGCAGCAGGGTGGTGATGGCAGGTGCATGCTGCATGGCGCCGTGGTCGATGGCCGGGAAGGCGGCGACGCGGTCGGCGTCGGTGATGGCGGGAATGGGTTCGCGCGGCAACGCGGCAGCATCATGCTGCGCGTGGCGGCTCTGCGCATGGTCGATGCTGGAATGATCCATCTTCGAATGGTCCATCGTTGAATGGTCCATCTTCGAGTGGTCCAGCACCGGCACAGCAGGGACGGCGTGGTGATCGTGCGACTGTGCAATCGCCGGCAGCGCTGCCAGCATCGCCAGGCCCATGGCACTGCGTGCGAGGTTCAAGGCGACGCTCATTCTTCGATCCTCACTTCGCGCATCATGCCCGCTTCCATGTGGTACAGCAGGTGGCAGTGGAACGCCCAGCGGCCCAGCGCATCGGCGCGGACGCGGTAACTGCGGCGGGTACCCGGTGGCATGTCCACGGTGTGCTTGCGCAGATGGAAGCTGCCCTGCGCGTCCTCCAGGTCGCTCCACACGCCGTGCAGGTGGATGGGGTGCTGCATCATGGTGTCGTTGACCAGCACGATGCGCATGCGCTCGCC
>JAZBLM010000096.1:0-13488 GCA_037033225.1 Pseudomonadota bacterium | reverse complement strand
GACCCGTTCGTGGAACTCCCCTGAACGCACCGGTCGCGTGCGCCGATGCCTGCCAGTAAGGGGCATCGGACGGATGGCGACGCGTGCGTTCCGGATCAGCCGGATCGCAGCAGCGCTGGGTATCCGGTTTGACGGCCAGCGGCCGTCACTACCGATTGCGGTTTGACGGCCAGCGGCCGTCGTCACCGAGACGCCGGTGAACATCAGCCTGCAGCAACTGCAGCAGCAGGCGGACGAAGGCGTGCTGCGCGCCGGCGATCAGAGTGCGCCAGTCATCAATCACCCTCCTCCGTTACCCTCCAGAGGTCACTAACCATGAGCACACCGGACCTTGGATCCATCGGCCTTGCCACTTTGGTGGCCGTCTGTACCGCATGCACGACGTCTGCGGCGAACACCAGTCCACCCGCACCGGCCAGGAACGCGTCTTTCCACGACACGGGCCTGCCTCCCCTGCCCGGCGCTTCAGGCAGCCCGGGGGATGGAGGGAACTACGAGGCGCTACCGCGGCAACTGGCTCCGATTCTCGACTATCTTAAGTGCGACACCACACGATCCGCCCAGGTCCTGGTCCATCGGATTCCTGGTCTGGAGGGGCGTACGGATTACATGGTCACAGACCCAGCCGGGTCGCGCTTCCGCTACTGGCTGCGAACTTTCGCCGGCACCGGTGGCACCACGGGTTATCTGGTCCAGTTGAACGGCTGTCCTGTGCGCTCGACCGGCATGCGCGCGCTGATCGCCCGGGCAGGCGAACCGCCGGAGGACGTGACCGTCCCGATCCTCAAGGCGGGCTGCTTCCCCGACGCTGTGGCGATGCAGAAGTACATCAGGCAGGGTGCAAGCGAGCTCTACGCGCGGGCAGAGCAGCTTGACCGCGTGCCGACGGTGCGCTGGGTGTCCGAGGCCGATCCCGATCAGCCGCTCAGACGGGATGCACGGGCCTTCGACCGGCGCGCCTTCGTGCATGGTGGCTTCCTGCTGTGGGCCGGCGACCACTTCGAGGTGAAGCAGAAGGTCACGCTGGCCCAGTGGCACTGCGGTAGCAAGGGCTATGTCCCCTGCAAGGACGACCCGTTCGTGGAACTCCCCTGAACGCACTGCTCGCGTGCGCCGATGCCTGCCAGGAAGGGGGCATCGGGCGGCCGGCGAGGCGTGCGCTCCGGATCAGGCGAGCCGCAACACGGTCTGGGTATGCGTTGACGGCCAGCGGCCGTCACTACCGGGGGTGCGCGGACGTTCGACGCGGATCGACCCGAAGGTCGAGAACGGCGCGCTACCCGCGCAACAGGTCGACGAACGCACGCAGCGCGGACGTCATTTGCCGCTGCCGTGGGTAATACAGCACGAAGCCGGGAAAAGGCGGGCTCCAGTCCTCCAGCATGCTGACCAGCTGGCCTGATTCCAACCAGGGGCGTGCGGCATCTTCCAGAACATAGGCGATGCCCAGCCCGTCCAGCACCGCGCGCACGATGGTGGTCTGCTCGCTCAGGGTGAGCCGCCCCTGCACGTCGAGCTCCATGGACTCGCCATCGCGTTCGAATTGCCATTTGTACAGGTGGCCACTGGCGAATCGGAACCGCACGCACTGGTGTGCCAGCAGCTCACGCGGATGCAGCGGCGTACCATGCTGCGCGAGGTAGGCCGGCGAGGCGACGATCATCCCGCGCAGGGCCGGGCCCAGTGGTACCGCCACCATGTCTTCGGGCACGAACTCGTGCAGGCGCACGCCGGCATCGAAGCCACCGGCCACGATGTCCACCAGTCCGTCGTTCTCGGTCAGCTCCACCCGTACGTCCGGGTTGTCCCGCAGAAAGGCAGCCAGCCGCGGACTCAACTGGGTCGGCACGGCCGCACGCGCGGCGTTGATCCGCAGCAGGCCCGATGGCGTAGCACGGAACTGGTTCATTTCCTCCAGCGCATCGCTGACCTGGCCCAGCGCCGGCTGCAGGCGCTCGATCAAGCGCTGCCCCGCCTCGGTCAACGACACGCTGCGCGTGGTCCGGTGGAACAGGCCCACGCCGAGACGCTCCTCCAGTGCGCGGATCGCGTAGCTGATCGCCGAGGTCGACAGTCCCAGCTCGGCGCCGGCCCGACGGAAGCTGCGCTGCCGCGCCACGGCGGCGAAGGCGGCAAGATGCGTGAGGTTGTCCGTCGCCATTGTCCAGTCAGCCTTGATGAATCATCCGGTCAGACGCCCTATCAGGGCGATGGAACGCGGCGTATTGTAAAGCGCCTTTCCATAAACTTCTGCCAAGGATCCCCCATGTCCCTCGCCAAGGCCTATGCGGCCCACTCCACTACGGCCCCGCTGGTACCGTTCTCCTTCGAGCGCCGTGCCGTGGGCGCCAACGACGTCCGCGTCGAGATTCTGTACAGCGGCATCTGCCACTCCGACCTGCACCAGGCGCGGGACGACTGGGGCGGCGCGAAATACCCGATGGTGCCGGGCCACGAGATCATCGGACGGGTCACCGAGGTGGGCGCTGAGGTCACCAAGCTGAAAGTCGGTGACTTCGCCGGCGTGGGCTGCATGGTCGATTCCTGCCGCCACTGCGATGCGTGCAGCCAGGATCTGGAGCAGTACTGCGCCGAGGGTGCCACCTTCACCTACAACGGCACCGACCGCCAGACCGGCGAGCCGACCCAGGGCGGCTATTCGGATCACATCGTGGTCGAGCAGCGCTTCGTGGTGAAGGTGTCGGAGAAGCTGGACCTCAAAGCGGCCGCGCCGCTGCTGTGCGCCGGCATCACCACCTATTCGCCGCTGAAGCACTTCAAGGTCGGACCTGGCCAGAAGGTCGGCGTGATCGGCCTGGGCGGCCTCGGCCACATGGGCGTCAAGTTCGCCAAGGCGCTGGGCGCGCATGTGGTGATGATCACCACGACGCCGGAAAAGGGGGCCGACGCCACCCGCCTCGGCGCCGACGAAGTACTGGTGTCGCGCGACGACGCACAGATGAAGGCACACGCCGGCAGTTTCGATTTCCTGCTCAACACCATTCCGGTGGGCCACGACACCAACCCGTACATGAGCCTGCTCAAGCGCGATGCCACGATGTGCCTGGTCGGCGTACTGACTGAACTCGATCCGCCGTTGACCGGCGTCAGCGTGATCTTCGGCCGCAAGCACCTGACCGGCTCCGCCATCGGCGGCATGGCCGAAACGCAGGAGATGATGGACTTCTGTGCCGAGCACAACATCGTCAGCGACGTCGAAGTGATCGACATCCAGAACGTCAATGAGGCCTGGGAACGCATGGCGAAGAACGATGTGCGCTACCGCTTCGTGATCGACATGGCGTCGATCAAGCGCTGATAAGGGAACGGGCAAGCCCCTCGTGGCGGGCCGCTTGAAGCGTCCTACTGGATTTGGGCCGGGCGGAAGGAACCCCTCCGGCCCGGCCCTGCGACGCAACGCGCGGGCCCACACCGGGCTCTCCGGCACACCGGGCTCTCCGGCACACCCGGCTCTCCGGCACACCGGGCTCTCCGGCACATCCGGCTCTCCGACACACCTGGCACCACGACGTACTCTGTAGGGTCGACCCATGGTCGACCAGAAGCGCCATCAGGCATTCTGGTAGAGGGAGCCCCTGAGTCAGGGGCGGCCACGAAGCGGCCGGGTGTGGGTTCTGGTGAGATGGGGCCCACGGTTTGCGCAGTAGAGCGTGGGCGCGGCAGCGCGAATGCGATGACGCGCACCCCCAGCAAGGAGCTCAGACCGTCGCGACGACACTCAGTACGCGAACTCGCGGAATACATGGTCGATGTCGCCGTTCCAGCGACCGTGATACAGCGCCAGCTTGCGCTCGGCCGGGGTCAGGCCGGATTCGACGATCTCCTGCAACACATCGAGGTAATGGCTTTCGTCCATGCCGTCGGCATTCAACGCCGCACGGCGCTTGAGCCCGCCCACCGCGATCTTCACCGCCTCACGCGACAGGTCACGCACGGTGCCATTGCGGAACGGCAGGTTCATCGCATGGCGCGGCACGCCATCGCGCAGCGCGTGGCGCTCGACCAGGGTGAAATCACGTACCAGGTCCCACGCCGCGTCCAGGGCTTCATCGTCATACAACAAGCCAACCCAGAATGCCGGCAGTGCGCACAGCCGGCTCCATGGACCACCGTCCGCACCGCGCATCTCGAGGTACTTCTTCAACCGCACTTCGGGGAAGGCGGTGGTCATGTGATCGGCCCAGTCGGTCAGGGTCGGCAACTGGCCCGGCAGCACCGGCAGCCTGCCCGCCATGAAGTCGCGGAAGCTCTGTCCACTGGCATCGTGGTACACGCCGTCGCGGTACGAGAAGTACATCGGCACATCGAGCAGGTAGTCCACGTAGCGCTCGTAACCGAAGCCATCCTCGAACACGAAGTCGAGCATGCCGGTGCGGTCGGCATCGGTGTCGGTCCAGATATGCGAGCGGTAGCTCAGGTACCCGTTCGGCTTGCCTTCGGTGAACGGCGAGTCGGCGAACAGCGCCGTGGCGATCGGCTGCAGCGCCAGCGACACGCGGAACTTCTTCACCATGTCCGCTTCGGAGGCGTAATCCAGGTTGACCTGGACCGTGCTCGTACGGGTCATCATGTCCAGGCCGAGTGATCCGACCTTGGGCATGTAGTTTTTCATGATCTGGTAGCGGCCTTTCGGCATCCACGGCATCTCGTCGCGCCTCCACTTCGGCTGGAAGCCCATGCCGAGGAAACCCAGCTGCAGTTCGCCGGCTACCTGCGCGACTTCATTGAGGTGGGTGCCGGTTTCCACGCAGGTATGGTGGATCGTCTCCACGGCCGCGCCGGACAGCTCCAGCTGCCCCGCCGGTTCCAGCGTGACCGAAGCTCCATCGCGCAGCAGGGCGATGGTGTGCCCCTTCTCCTGCACAGGTTGCCAGCCAAAACGCTGCAGTCCCTGCAGCAGCGCCTCGATGCCGCGCTCACCGTCGAAAGCAGGCGCCCGCAGGTCGTCCAGGCGGAAACCGAATTTCTCGTGCTCGGTGCCGATGCGCCAGGCAGCGCGCGGCTTCTCTCCCGAGGCGACGACCTCCACCAGTTGCGTACGATCGGTGATGGGCGTCTGCGCGACGTGGCTGGGGCTCGACAAGGGACAGGCTCGCTGGTGGGGAGAGGCGGATGGAATGGGGCTGCAGCCCCGGCATCACAAGGGCGCACTATAGCGTGCGGCCTGCCCGCGTCACGCCTCCGTGACGGACTTCAGCGTCCTACCCCTGGGGGCTTGACCCCTGCAGCCCTGGCCCGCGCCACTGCACAGCGCAGAGCGGCTGTAAGCGACAGATGCGGGGGCGCCGGCACCGCGTGCCAGGCACGCCTGCAGGGCTGGCTTCAGCCGGCAGGACCACCCCACGAAAGGCAGCCGACTGACGTCGGCCCTGCAGCGTGCAGGGACCTGCGCCGTCGCCTGCAGGTTACAGCCCCAGCCAGCCGCCGATGATGGCGCGCGCTTCATCCACGCCCAGCCGGCTTTCACCGGAAAAAACCTGCACGCCCACGGTATCGCCGAAAGCGTCGTGCAGTTCCTTCTTGACCTTGTTCAACGAGATCATCTGCTGGCTGCGGCTGAGCTTGTCGGCCTTGGTCAGCAGCGCATGCGCCGGAAGCCCGCGCTGCACCGCGTAGGACAGCATCTGCCGGTCGTATTCCTTGAGCGGATGCCGGATGTCCATCACCACCACCAGTCCGCGCAGCGCCTGGCGCGTGCGGAAATACTGGTCGATGAACGCCTGCCAGTGGGCCTGCAGGTCCAGCGGCACCTTGGCGTAGCCATAGCCGGGCAGATCGACCAGGTGCGCTTCCGGGGTGACCCGGAAGAACACCAGCTGCTGGGTACGGCCCGGCGTCTTGGACACACGGGCCAGCGAATTCTGCCGGGTAAGGGCATTGAGTGCGCTGGACTTGCCCGCATTGGAGCGGCCGGCAAACGCCACTTCGGCGCCTTCATCAGGCGGCAGCTGCCGCATGTTGTGGGCCGAAACGAAGTAGTGCGCGCGTTCGATGAGAAGAGACATGGGGCATAGGATCGCATGTTGCGACGCCGCGCGCCCGACCCATTGTTTGACCATGCCATGAACCGGCGTTGATAATCCGGCGTATCCGGGCGGAGGGCCTGGCCGGACCAGAACGGAGCTCTAGCATGCGCCACGCTCGCGTTGTTGCCGTTTCCGCTGTTGTCGTATCCATCCTGGGCGCCGCTGCCTGGGCGCAGACCGCCATCACGCCGTTGCCCGACAACGGGCCTATCCAGACGGCCTCGCTGGAGATCGACTTCAGCAAGACCACGTGGGGCGATGCCAAGGCCGGCCAAGGCAAGGCGGCGGCCTGTGCGGCCTGCCATGGAGCCGACGGAAACCCGAGCATCGAGATGTATCCACGCATCGCCGGCCAGAGCGAGCGTTACAGTGCGCAGCAGATGGCCCTGATCGCCACGGGCCAGCGCACCTCGGGTGCTGCGGTGGCGATGGTGCCTTTCGTCAAGGACCTCACCGCGCAGGACATGCGCGATATCGGCGCCTACTTCGCCACCCAGAAGGGCGCGGCCGGCATCGCCGACGACACCGTGGTCGCCGAAGGCCCTTACAAGGACATGAAGTTCTACGAGGTAGGCCAGCACCTCTACCGTGCCGGCGATGCCCAGCGTGGCCTGCCGGCATGCATGGCCTGTCACGGCCCGACGGGTGCAGGCAACCCGGGTCCGGCCTATCCGCACATCGGCGGCCAGCACGCCGGCTATGTCGCCCGCCGCCTGCAGGAGTACCAGACCGGGCGCACCGGCGAGACGGACAAGGCCCACTTCCAGATCATGGCCGGCATCGCCAGCAAGCTCACCGAACAGGAAATCCAGGCACTGGGCAGCTACCTGCAGGGCCTGCATGACCGCGCGGACGACATTGCCGCAACGCCCGCCACGGCTGCATCGGCCGCGGCCCCCTGACAGTGCGCCGCGTCCGGACCGCGGCGATGCCGTCCGGTCCCGGGCCGGTGTTCGAGCGCAGGCGTCGGGCCCACGCCCATGACCGCCCGTCGCCTCCGCTATCCCCCACGGCGGCGTGCTGAGGTATGTTCATCTCCGCGCGGGCAGCCGCCAGCGCCTGATTCCATGGAGATGCGTGTCGATGAGGTTGATCCCCCGCCTGTTGCTGTCCCTGCTGGCCCTGCTGCCGATGGCCCTGTCCGCCGCTCCGGTGCCGACCGATCTGCAGGAGGGTCGGGACTACGAACGCATCGCTGAGCCCGGCCCGTTCCAGCCGCTGGCCGGCCGGATCGAAGTCGTGGAGGTGTTCGGCTACACCTGCTCACACTGCGCGAACTTCGAACCCCGTCTGTCGGCCTGGGTGGCGAAGCTGCCCA
The DNA here is from genome assembly GCA_037033225.1 of Pseudomonadota bacterium. Classification (GTDB taxonomy): domain Bacteria; phylum Pseudomonadota; class Gammaproteobacteria; order Xanthomonadales; family Xanthomonadaceae; genus Stenotrophomonas. Next base: position 6,123 of record JAZBLM010000096.1, on the reverse strand, counting down.
AGGACGTGCGCTTCACGCCGGTGCCGGCGGCTTTCGGCGGACCGTGGGACGCCTGGGCCACGGCCTACTACGCGGCAGACCAGCTCGGTGTTGCCAAACGCAGCCACGCTGCAGTGTTCAGAGCCCTGCACGAGGAGCGCAGCCTGCCCATGCAGAACGTGTCCGCCGAGGAGCTCGCCACGTTCTATGCACAGTACGGCGTGAAGCAGGACGCGTTCGCGACTGCGCTCAAGAGCGGCACGGTGCAGGCCAAGGTCGCCGCCGCGCGCGACTTCGCCCGCCGCACCCGGGTGCCGGGCACGCCCAGCCTGATCATCAATGGCCAGTACCTGGTCAAGGGCAGCAGTGCCGAAGACCAGCTGCGCATCGCCTCGGCGCTGATCGCGCAGGTCCGTTCGGGCAAGGCACGCTGAACCATCGCCCATCCACACGCAGCGTGAAGGCGCCTGCGTGTCATCATTCGTTCCTGGCCGACGCACGTCGTCGGCTTCAACCATTGCTGGAGAAGCTCTGATGAAGACCCGTTTCGCCCTGACCCTGCTGGCTCTGTTGCCGATCCTCGCTGCCTGCAAGGCCGACGACGGCAGCGCCAATGTTTCTGCTCCGGCCACTGCGCCGGCCAGCGAAGCCGCACAGACCACCGACACCGCTGCCGCGGCCACCAGCGAGCAGGCTGCAGGCACCGAGCAGGCCGCCGGCAGCGAAGCCGCCCCCGCCGCCGCCGCGGGCACACCGATGCGGCTGACCGGTCCGGAGCCGGTCGCTGGCACGGACTACGTGGTGATCGAGAACGGCCAGCCGTTCCAGCCGGTCGCCGGCAAGGTCGAAGTGGTCGAGATCTTCGGTTATGTGTGCCCGGCCTGCGCCGCGTTCCAGCCTCTGGTGGGTCCGTGGAAAGCCGGTCTGCCGGGTGACGTGAACTTCATCTACGTGCCCGCCATGTTCGGCGGTACCTGGGATGACTATGCGCGTGCCTTCTACGCCGCACAGACGCTGGGCGTGCAGGAAAAGACCCACGAGGCCGTCTACGCCGCGATCCACGCCGAGCAGAGCCTGAAGGGCGAGCGTGGTCGTGATTCGGTCGACGATATCGCCGCCTTCTACGCCAAGCAGGGCGTGGACGCCAAGCAGTTCACCGCCGCCATGAGCAGCTTCGCGGTCAACGCCAAGACCAATGCCGCCAAGCAGTTCGCCCAGCGCAGCCAGATCTCCGGCACGCCGTCGCTGATCATCAATGGCAAGTACCTGGTCAAGGGCAAGTCGTTCCAGGATTACCTGCGCATTGCCGACCACCTGATCGCGCGCGAGCGCGCGGCCAAGGCCGGCAACTGATCCCGTAACTGCACAGCCGTCGTGAACTCCCTCCCCTCCCGCACCCTGCGCCTGCTCACGGCGAACATCCAGGCGGGCTCCAGCACCCGCCGCTACAGTGACTATGTGACCCGCAGCTGGTCGCATGCACTGCCGGCGGGACGCAAGCGGAGCAGCCTGGATGCCATCGCCACGCTGGCCCGTGGGCACGATATCGTTGGCCTGCAGGAGGCCGATCCGGGCAGCCTGCGGTCGGGTTTCACCAACCAGACCCATTACCTGGCCGAACAGGCTGGCTTCAATTACTGGAGCCACCAGCCGAATCGGCGCATGGGAGGGGTGGCGTCCTCGGCCAATGGCCTGCTCAGCCGGCTGGAACCGGTGGAGGTCCAGGACCATGCCCTGCCCGGCCGGATAGGCGGGCGCGGCGTGCTGCTGGCCAAGTTCGGCGAAGGAGCCGAAGGGCTGGCCGTGGCGGTGGCGCACCTGTCACTGGGTGCCGGCTCCCGGCTGTCGCAGCTCTCGTTCATCGCGGACATGTTGTCCGATCATCCGAACGCGGTGCTGATGGGCGATTTCAACTGCCTGGCCGAACGGCCGGAGATGCAGGTGCTTTACCAGAAGACCCGCCTGCAGCCGCCTGGCTGCGTCGTGCCCACCTTCCCCAGCTGGCGCCCGGACCGGGCCATCGACCACATCCTGGTCAGCAGCGGATTGCAGCAACGCAGCGTCGAAGCGGTCCCGGCCGCCTTCTCCGACCACCTGGCCCTTGCCATGACCATCGACGTACCCGCCAGCGCCCTGCGCTGAAAAAAAGGGGACGGAGGGGATTAAGTCGTTTTTGCCTACGAATGGCCCGAAAACGACTTAATCCCCTCCGTCCCCCTTTTTTTGGCATTGATGATGCGAATCAGTCCCATTATCATGGGGTGACGTGATTGCCCTTCATCGGGCGTACGCGCGATTGCCCTTCCCCTTTCATGCTCCGCTCGGTCGCCGGATCTGCGCCCGGGCGCCTGTAGCACCTGCCTGGTTGATGCCGATGACCCGTTCCGCCTCTCCTGCCGTCCGCTGCCTTTCGCGGGCCGTGATGGTTGCCCTGTCCGGCCTGGCTGCCCTGCCCGCGATGGCGCAGTCCTCCGTGGCCTCCCAGGCGGCCGCGTCCGCCACCACGCTGGACGGCATCGTCGTCAAGGGTGAGCGCGCGGAAGGCTATTCGGTGCGCCGCACCTCGGCGGGCACGCGCTTCGATCTGGCTCCGCGCGAGATTCCGCAGTCGGTCAGCATCATCAGCCACCAGCGCATCGAGGACCAGAACCTCGACGACATCATCGACGTGCTGGCCAACACCACCGGCGTCAGCAGTACCCAGTCCGACACCGAGCGCACCGAGTTCTATGCGCGCGGCTTCTACATCGACAGCTACCAGTTCGACGGCCTGCCGACGCAGATGGTGCAGAACTGGAGCTACGGCGACTCCGGCCTGGACCTGGCGCTCTACGACCGCGTGGAGATCGTGCGTGGCGCCACCGGCCTGCTCAGCGGTGCCGGCAATCCGTCCGCGTCGGTGAACCTGATCCGCAAGCATGCCGACAGCGCCGAACTCACCGGCAGCGTGTCGGTGAACGTTGGCAGCTGGGGTCGCACCCGCAGCACGGTGGACGTCACCACGCCGCTGAACAAGAGCGGTTCGGTGCGCGCCCGCGTGATCGGCAGCTATCTGGACACCGAGTCCCAGCAGGACCGCTACGACCAGCACAAGACGCTGGGCTATGCGGTGATCGACGCCGACCTGACCCCGGACACCCAGCTCAGCGTGGGCTACGACTACCAGCAGAAGCGCGCCAACGGAGCGACCTGGGGCGGCTTCCCGATGCTGTACTCCGACGGCAGCCCGACGCCGTATGACGAATCGTTCAACCCGAACCCGGGCTGGACCTACTGGGACACCACCAGCAAGCGCTTCTTCGCCACCCTGGAACACGCGTTCGCCAACGACTGGAAGGTGAAGATCGGCGCCACGCATGACAAGACCACCGCCGATGACAAGCTGTTCTACCCGGCCTACAACGACTGGGCGACCGGTGCTTCGCTGCTGGACAAGGACACCGGCGCAGGCGTGTCGCCCTCCGCGGGGTTCTACAACACCGAACGCCAGGTCGATGGCCTGGACGGCTTCGTCGAAGGCCCGTTCCAGCTGTTCGGCCGCGAGCACCAGTTCATGGCCGGGCTGAGCTACAACAAGCGTGACTACGCCAACCGTGGCGACTACCAGGTCGCCTGGGCGCCGCTGACCAACTACCCGGTCGGCATCGGCAATTTCCCGCAGCCCAACTGGGCCGATACGCTGCCGCTGCAGAGCGAAGGCACCATCACCCAGAAGGCCGGCTACGCCGCTGCCCGCCTGTCGCTGGCCGATCCACTGAAGCTCATCCTGGGCGCGCGCCATACCGACTGGGAAAGCACCGGTGAAGGCGCTGACCGTTCGCATACGGTGACCACGCCGTATGCGGGCCTGGTGTTCGACATCAACGACACCTACTCCACCTATGCGTCCTACACCGAGATCTTCCAGCCGCAGACTGCGCGCGACGTCAACGACAACTACCTGGATCCGGTCGATGGCAAGGCGTACGAAGTCGGCGTCAAGGGCGCGTGGTTCGAGGACCGCCTGAACGCGTCGCTGGCAGTGTTCCGCATCGAGCAGGACAACGTCGCCCAGGTCACCAGCATTCCGATCCTGACCCGCCCGGGCGAGTTCGCCTCCATCGCAGCCCGCGGCACGGTCAGCCGTGGTTTCGAGTTCGAATTGAACGGTGAGCTGAAGCCTGGCTGGAATGCGAGCTTCGGCGCGTCGCGCTACGTGGCCAAGAACATCAACGGCACCGACATCAACTCGCGCCTGCCGCAGACCACGTTGAAGCTGTTCACCAGCTTCACCCCGGAATCGGTGTCGGCCCTGACCGTCGGCGGCGGTGTCAATTGGCAGAACGGGATCTACTACCCGGTGCCGGCCTATGGCCGCATCGAGCAGGACGGGTATGCCCTGGTCAGCGCGTTCGCGCGGTACCGCATCTCGCCGGAGTTCAGCGTGCAGGCCAACCTCAACAACCTGCTGGACAAGGAATACTTCTCGCAGATCAATGGCTACGGTGCGTTCGGCGATGGCCGCAACGGCTCACTGACGTTTACCTACAGCTTCTGATGCATCGCGATGCGCCGCCGGAGACGGCGGCGTTTCCGCTGCGATTCGCGCAGTAATCGCAGCGTGCGCGAACGGCAGTCGACCATGGGTCGACTCTACCCGGCTCGCGCGTCATGGCCCACGCACGACGTCACGATGAACGTCGCGCGTCAGGACCGCCGCCACCGGGCAAGCAGCAGAGCCGGAATCAACCGGCTCTGCCCCACGTCAGAACCGCAGGTCGGCGCGCGCGTACCAGTAGCGCCCCCGCGGGATGTCGTAGGTCGATGCGTCATACCCGTTGAGCGAACACGACAGGCAGATCGGCGGATCCTTGTCGAACACGTTGTTCAGGCCCAGGCTCAGCTGCAGGCCCTTCATCCAGTCGACCTTGTACCCCACCTGCATGTCATGGAAGGTGGTCGCGGCCAGTGTGTTGGTGCCCTCGGCCTGGTTGCCGCAGATCGGGAAAGCCACTGCGTCGCCACACTGTTCGGTCAGCTTGGAGATGTGGCGTACCGTCCATGACGCATTCCAGTTGTCCAGCGACCACGCCAGGCTGGCGTTGCTGGTCCATTCCGGGATCGAACTGTCCCCCACCTCGACGCCCGGCTCCTGCGGCTGCCGCTGGCCGGCAGCACCCAGTGCCTCATAGCGCCCGACGAAGGTGTTCTGCCAGCCCAGCTTGAACTGGCCTGCAGCGGTCTGCGGCAACGTATAGAACAGGTCCACGTCCCAGCCATCGGTCTTGATCGAGCCCAGGTTGGTCAACCGGTTGTTGAAGCCGTTGATCGCACCGGTGCCTGCGCGCGTAATGCCGTCGCAGTAGAGCGGGTCCAGCGTGTCCACGCACAGATCCAGCTGGGTCTGCGCATTGATGGCCTGGATCGCACCTTCAATCGAATGGCGGTAAAACGTGACTTCCACATCGAAGCGTTCCGACCACGTGGTGTTGTTGGCGAACCACGGGCTCCACACGAAGCCGGCACTGAAGCTGCGCGAACGCTCCGGATCCAGCTCGACGTTGCCACCGGTGGTGACCGAGATCTGCGAGTTGGCCGACTGGAATCCGGCCGGCACGCCCAGCGCAGCGCAGTTGGCGGCGCTGCCACGCGGAGCTTCGCCGCCGAAGCTGATCGAACACGGGTCGAAGATCTCCAGGTCGCCACGTGCCGCCGAACCGTACAGCTCGCCGATGGAGGGCGCGCGGAAACCTTCGGCGTAACTGGTGCGTAGCACGAAATCATCGGTGACCTGCCAGCGCAGGCCGTACTTGGGGGTGAACTCGCCGCCGAAGGTGGAATAGTCCGAGTAGCGTCCGGCCAGGCTCAGGTCCAGTTTCTCACCCAGCGCGCTCTTGGCGAAGATGGGAACGCTGAGCTCCAGGTAGGCTTCGTTGACATCATACGAGCCGGAGCTGGGCAGTGACGGCACGCCGTTGTAATGGCCGATCACGGTCAATGGATCAGGCTGGTAGGAGCCTTCATATCTGCGGTATTCGTAGCCGGTGGCGAATGCCACCGGTCCGGCCGGCAGGGTGAACAGTTCGCTGGACAGGTTGGCGGTGAACAGGCTCAGCTCGTTCTGGCTGCGGTCGCGGACCACCGGCTGGATCCACTGCAGCATGG
>JAZBLM010000095.1:0-13625 GCA_037033225.1 Pseudomonadota bacterium | reverse complement strand
GACCAGAACACGCCGTTGTCCAGACCCAGCAGGTGCACGGCTTCGAAGTAGCTGGCCGAGATCGCCAGCGAGCAGAACACGCCGGTGAGCAGCGGCACCGTCAGCACGGCCGCCCAGAAGCGCGGCGCCACGGCCTTGGCGATCGGATCGATGGCCATCAGTTCCAGCGCCTTGATCTGGTCGGTGGCCCGCATCAGGCCGAGTTCGGCTGCGATCGAACTGCCGGCGCGGCCGATGAACAGCAACGCGGTCAGCACCGGTGCCAGTTCGCGGTACAGCGACAGGCCGAGCAGGGTCGACAGCGCATCGGCTGCGCCGAAGGTGGTGAGTGTGCGGTAGCCCTGCAGCGTCAGCACCAGGCCGACGAAGGCGCCGCCGACGGCGATGATCGGCAGCGAACGGGCGCCGATCTTGTAGATCTCGCGGGTCAGCTCGGCCAGGAAGTCCGGCGTCGGCACCGAACCACGCAGCACCGTCAGCGAAAACAGGCCGGCCCGACCCAGTGAGCGGGTGGCAGCAACGAAGGGCATCAGGCAGTCCTCGCGCGGGGAGCGGCATCGAAGGGGATCGGGCCATCCGGACGGCCATGCAGGAACTGCTGCAGCAGCGGGTCCTGGCTGGACTCCAGCGCGGCTGGACTGCCCTGGAACACCACCCCGCCGTTGGCGATGGCAATCACCTGGTCGCAGATCGGCAGTGTCTCGTGCACATGGTGGCTGACGATGATGCTGGTCAGGCCCAGGCTGTGGTTGAGGCGCTGGATCAGGCTCATGATGACCCCGGAGGCGATCGGGTCGAGCCCGGTCAGCGGCTCGTCGTAGATCATCAGCGGGGGGTCCAGGGCCAGTGCGCGCGCCAGCGCCACCCGGCGCGCCATGCCGCCGGACAACTCGCGCGGCCACGCGTCACCGGCCGACAGCAGGCCCACGGCGTGCAGCTTCATCCGCACCAGCCGATCACGGACCGCGACCGGCAGGCGGGTATGCGTGCGCAGCGGCAATGCGACGTTCTCGCCGACGGTGAGGTCGGTCAGCAGCCCATTGCCCTGCAGCAGGACGCCCACGCTTTTGCGCATTTCAAGCAGTTCGCGGTTGCCGGCAGGAATGGGCCGACCGAACAGCGTGATCTCGCCCTGCGCCGGGCGCAGCTCACCGGTCAGCGCCGCCAGCAGGGTCGATTTGCCGCTACCGGATGGTCCAAGCACCGCGGTGATGCTGCCCTTCGGCACCTGCAGCGAAACGTCGCGCAGGATGGTCCGGCCGCTGCGCTCGATGCGCACGTTGGTCAACTGCACCAGAGGTGAGGTGGAAGCCTGCATGGGCACCATTTAACAATTTTCCAACGTTGAAGAATCGGGTCTGAGCGCTGAACATAAGCGAACTGGACCGTCCAGTATTGTCGCATGCAGGCTTCATGCATGGGCACGCGCGGGCCGGGACACTGGGTCGGCAGCGTGGGACAGTGGACGGGCGGGCGTGCGGGCAGCCAGACGCGTCACCCATTCATTCCGCGCGCTGCTGGGTCAAACTGTAGGCAATGAGCGATCCGTCCAGCGACTTCCGGCTTTACCACTCCAATTCCCTGGACGTGCTTGCAGCGCTGCTGGCACGCCATGTCCGCGCGCCGGTGCCCGGCCAAGCCCTGCTGACCCCCGAGGTGGTGCTGATCCCCCAGGTGGCGATGCGGCGCTGGCTGCAGGCTACGCTGGCCGCCGAACACGGCGTTGCCGCCAACCTGCAGTTCCTGACGCCGGGTGAGTTCGTCGCCCATGCCTTGAATGCCAATGTCCCCGGCGAGCACGATGATCTCGACGCGGCAGCACTGCGTTGGCACCTGTATGCCGCGCTGGGAGACCCGACGCTGATGGCGCAGGGCCCGATGCGGGCGCTGCAGGCCTACCTGTCCGATGACGACCCGCTGCGTCCCTGGGCGTTGGCCGGGGAACTGGCCAGCGTGTTCGAGAAATACCAGGCATGGCGCCGCGACTGGCTGCTGCGCTGGGAGGCCGGGGCGGATCCACATGATCCGCAGGCCATCCTGTGGCGGGCCATCGCGCAGGGCCGTGGCTACCGCGCGCGGCGCATCCAGGCCTACCTGGACCGGTTCGAAGGTGCCGCCAGCCCGCTGCCGCAGGGCCTGCCGCTGCGCCTGTCCGCGTTCGCCACGCTGAACATCTCGCCTGACGTGCTGCGGGTGATGGCCACCCAGGCCCGCGTGGGCGAACTGCATTTCTACCTGCCCACGCCGGTGCAGTCGTACTGGGGCGACCTGCAGACCCTGGCCGAGAAGCTGCGTAGCGGCGCGCCGGATCCGTTCGGCGAGGCAGCCGGTGAAAACCGCCTGCTGGAAGCGTGGGGCGCCGCCGGCCGCGACTTCATGGCGGTGCTCGGCAGTTATGAAGTGGTCCATCCCTCCGGTGAGATCGGCGCCTACGATGATCCGGAACAGGACACGCGGCCGACGATGGACCAGGGGGGGCTGTCCGACAGCCTGCTGCACCGCCTGCAGCGCGACCTGTTCCACCGCCGCGGCCAGCCCTCCGGTCCCCTGCTGCCCGCCCTGCGGCTGGACGATCCCAGCCTGCAGGTGCATGCCTGCCACACCCGTCTGCGTGAGCTGCAGGTCCTGCATGACCAGCTGCGCGCCCTGTTGCAGGACACGCGTTTCGACCCGCCGCTGCAGGCGCGCGACATCGCGGTGCTGGCACCGGACATCGACCCGTATGTGCCCTACCTGGAGGCCGTGTTCGGCGGCCGCAGCGGCGGCGGCGACCACATCCCCTATGCGCTGGCCGACACCAGCCCGCTGGCGGGGGAGCCCTTGGCCGATGTGTTCGTGCATCTGCTGGGCCTGCCGGTGTCCCGCTTCGGCTTGAATGAAGTGCTGGATCTGCTGGCCAGCCCGCCGCTGGCGGAAGCGGCCGGACTGGATGCCGCGGCGTTCGACCGGCTGCATGACTGGCTGCTGGCTGCGGGCGTGCGCTGGGGACTCACCGCCGAGCACCGGCGCCAGCACCAGGCGCCGCCCGACGATGCGTATACCTGGCAGTTCGCGCTCGATCGCCTGCTGCTGGGCCACGCCAGCGGCAGCGACGCGGACATCGCCGGCGTCGCGGCGTGGCCGGAACTGGAGGGCAGCGCGCTGGACGCGCTGGACCGGCTGCTCGGCCTGCTGCGTGTACTGGCGGTTCACCAGCGGAAGCTGGGTGATGCGCTGCCGCCGATGCAGTGGCGACAGCGCCTGCTTGGCCTGCTGGATGCACTGCTGCCGATGCCTCCAAGCGCGCCCGGAAGCCAGCGTGCGCTGGAACGCCTGCGCAGGTTGATCAACCAGTTCGCCGAAGACGCGGACAAGGCCGGTTTCGCAGGAGACGTGCCGGCGGAAGTGATCCGTGCCCATTTCGCCGGTGCGCTGTCCGAGGCCGATACGCGTGCACCGCTGCTGACCGGCGGCCTCAGCTTCGGGCGCATGGTGCCCATGCGTCTGCTGCCCTTCCGGGTGATCTGCGTGCTGGGTCTGAATGACGGTGACTTCCCGCGCCGCGATCCGGCGGCCGGCCTCAACCAGCTCACCGCCGAGCTGGACTCCCCGCGCCGTCGTCCGGGCGACCGCTCACTGCGCGAGGATGACCGCTTCCTGTTCCTGCAGCTGTTCGCCGCCGCGCAGGATGCGTTCTACCTGAGCTACCTGGGCGCCGATCCGCGCGATGGGAGCGAGCGCGAACCCTCGGTGCTGGTCAGCGAGCTGATCGATGCGGCCATGCAGTACCACCAGCATCCGACAGAGGCCGCGCGCCAGTTCGTGGTGCGCCACGCGCTGCAGCCGTTCTCGCCTGCCGCGTTCGGTGGGGGCGATCCGCGGCGTTTCAGCTATCGCAGCCAGTGGCATCCTGCCGCAGGTTCGATGGGCACCGCGCGGCGCATGTTGCCTGCCTGGATCGATGCGCCGCTGCCGGCAGGCGAAGCCGTGCCGGACGCTGCCGAGGCAAGCCTGTCGCTGGACGAGTTGCGCCGCTTCCTGGTCGATCCGGCCGGACAGTTTCTTTCCCTCTCGCTGGGCCTGCGCCTGCCGGGCCAGATCGAAGCATCCGACGATGTCGAACCGCTGGTCGTGGACGAGCGGAGCGCCGAAGCGCGCAGCGTGCAGTTGGCCGTGGTGAAGTCCACGCTGACCGACGACGATACGGCGACCTATCCGCGGCTGCGCGCGCGGGCCCTGCTGCCTTCCGGCGCGGTGGGGGAACGGGGTTTCGACGCGCTCAAGGCGCAGACACATCCCTACGCGGCCGCCCTGCGCGGATGGCTGGACAGTACCGCGCTGGAAAGCAGGCGCCATGAAGTGACCCTCGATGGCATACGCCTGCACGGCCGCGTGGCCGACCGTCACCCGCGGGGACTGGTGCGTCTGCGGGCTGGTCCGCTGAACGGCAACGCCGCCATCCGCCATGGACTGGACTGGTTGCTGTCCAACGCGGCGGGCGACGCCGTACCGCTGGTGGAGTTCCACGATGACGCCGAACACGGTGTGGGTCCGCACATCACGCCGGCCGTGGCCGCGCCGCAGGCCATGGAGGCGCTGCGCTGCCTGCTGCACCTGCGTGCGCACGGCCTGCGTACCCCGTTGCCGTTTGGCCCGTATACCGGCTGGGCGCTGTACACCAGCCGCCCGGACAGGCAACGCAGCGAAGCGGCCAAGCGCTGGCACGGCTCGGACCGCAGCTGGGGAGAAGCACAGGGCGAGTCGCTACGACTGGCGCTGCGCGGACAGGATCCGTTCGCTGACGATGCGCACTACGCGACGCTGCGGCGGATCAGCATGACCGTGTTCACTGCCGTGCGCGAGGGGCGTGTCTGGCAGGATGCCGCCGACGAGGAGCCGTCATGAGCCTGGCGCCGGACATCGCACACGACGATCCCTACCTGACCCTGCCACTGCACGGGGTGCGCCTGATCGAGGCAAGCGCCGGTACCGGCAAGACCTTCACGCTGGCCACGCTGTTCACCCGACTGGTTGTCGAGCACGGGTTGCGGATCGGCCAGATCCTGGCCGTGACCTTCACTGACGCCGCCACCCAGGAACTGCGCAAGCGCATCCGGGAACGGCTTGCGCTGGCAGCGCAGCTGGTCGAACGCCTGCCCGCAGACGACGACGCGCCCGATGTGATGCTGACCCGCCGGATACTGCGGGAGCATCTGCAGACAGGCACGGAAACCGCGGCCGCACTGCAGCGCCGCCTGCAGGTTGCCGCCGATGAAATCGACCTTGCGTCGATCTTCACCATCCATGGCTTCTGCACGCGGGTACTGCGCGAGCATGCACTGGAAAGCGGCCACACCTTCGATCCACCGGAACTGCTGGCGAGCGAGCGGGCGCTGCTGGACGAGCTCGCGGCCGACCTGTGGCGGGTCTACGCCAGCGCTGCGGATGCGATTGATCCGCTGACCCGCCTGTGGAAGACGCCGCAGGCGCTGGCCGATGACCTGCCGGCCCTGCTGAAACCGCTGCCGCTGCTGCCGTCGGCCACGCCCATCGGACCCGATCCGGCGGCCGCGCTGCTGGACGCTACCATGGCGCTGAAGCAGGCCATCGCCCATCACGGCGATGACTTCTTCGGCGACGTGTGCAGCGCCGTGGAGGCGCGCTGGCTCAACGGCGTGTCCTACAAACTGAGCTGGCTGCAGCCGCTGTGTTCGCAGCTGCGCGACTGGGCACTGCACGAGGGGCCTGCCGTCGCCCTGGACAGCGGCAGGCTTGCGGCCCTGCTGCCGGACGCGCTTGCGTCGAAGACCAACAAGAGTCACGCGGGGCGCACCCCGGCCTCGCCACTGCAGGCCGTGCTGCAGGACTACCTGCACGCGCGTGCGGCACGCGACAGCTGGTTGCGGGCACGCGCCATCAACTTCCTGCACGACCTTCGCCGGCAGGCGCGGGAGCGGCTGGACGCGCTCAAGCGCGTGCGGCGCGTGCAGACCTACGACGACCTGATCAACGGCGTCGCCGCCGCGCTGGAGGGCCCGCACCGGCAGGCATTGGTACAGCAGCTGCGCGCGCAGTACCGCATCGCGCTGGTGGACGAATTCCAGGATACCGATGACCGCCAGTGGAGCATCTTCCACACCGTGTTCGGCGACAGCGAGGCCACGCGCGAAGCCGGCCTGCCGGCGGCTCTGTTCCTGATCGGCGATCCCAAGCAGGCCATCTATGGATTCCGCGGCGGCGACATTCATACTTACCTGGAGGCCAAGCGGGGTGCCGAAGCTGCTCCGGCACTGGACCGCAATTTCCGTTCCCGTCCCACGGTGCTGCGGGCGCTGCAGACGCTGTATGCAAACGCAGGGACGGAGGCCTTCCTGGATCCGGCCATCCAGTTCGAACCCGTCGCGGCTGGAAGCGTGCGCCGCGATGACGACTACCTGCGCGATGGCATGCCCGCGCCTGGCGTGACCCTGCGTGTGCTGCGCAACGAAGCCGGTCGCCCGTTCAATGCCGACCCTTCCCGCGAGGTGGCCTGCGACGCGCTGGTGGCCGACGTCCATGATGTGCTGACCGCCGCGCGTGCCGGTCGCACGCAGCTGCGGGGGCGTGCCGTCCAGCCCGGCGACATCGCGGTGCTGGTGCGCTCCCACCGCGAGGCAACCCTGGTACAGCGCGCGCTGTCCGCCGTGGGCATTCCCGCTGTCGCGGCGGGTCGGCAGAGCCTGTTTGCCAGCAGCGAAGCCCAGGAGCTGCGCGCGCTGCTGTTGGCGTTGCTGCAGCCTGCCGATGAGGGCAGGCTGCGTGCGGCACTGTCCACCGTGCTGCTGGGGCAGGACGCCGCCTCGATCGCGGGCATGGAACGCGACGGTGACGTACAGCGCGCCCATCAGGCCCAGCTGCTGCTCTGGCGCGAACGCTGGACCCGGGGTGGCCCGTTTGCGGTGATCAGCGATGCCTGCGCCAGCCAGGCCGAACGACTGCTGTCGCTGCTGGATGGCGAGCGCCGCCTGACCAACTACCTGCAGCTCGGCGAGCTGATGCAGGAAGCCTCGGCGCGCGCGCTGGGCATGCATGGGCTGCTGGACTGGCTGCAGGGCCAGATCGCGCACGCCGACCAGGACGACGAACAGCAACTGCTGCGTCTGGAATCGGATGCGCGGCGCGTACAGATCATCACCCTGCACAAGAGCAAAGGACTGGAATACCCGCTGGTCTACCTGCCCTTTGTCGGCATCGACGGCGGTGCACCATTCACCGCCAGCCACTGCACGGTGCACACCGACGCGCGCCGCACCCTGCACTGGAAGCTGGACAGGGACGACGCCTGGGACCAGGCCGCATCGCTGCGTGAGCACGAACAGCGCGCGGAAGACGCACGTCTGCTGTATGTCGGACTGACCCGTGCCGAACACGCGCTGTGGATTGCCGTGGGCGACCTGGCCGGCCTGCCGAAAACCCGGCTCGCCCCGATGCTTGGTGAGTTGCAGGGAACTGGTGCAGACCCGGACATCCTGGTCGATGACCGGCCGGTAGCGGCCCGGCCCGCCCAGCTGGCCATGGATGCAGAGATCGCGCTGCCACCGGTCAGGCCCATCCTGCGCCGGGTGCCGCATGACTGGTGGGTCTACAGCTTCACCCAGCTGGCCAATGCCGATGGGGGGCATGACATCAACGCGGCCGCCACCGAGGTGCCGGCACCCGCAGCGGATGAGCCGGCAGGCGCCGAGCTGCCGCTGGAGCCCGCCCTGCCTGCGGGCAGCGAGCCGGATCCCACCCCGGTGGACCCACGCTTCATGGGCAGCCGCTTCGGCAACGTCCTGCACGATGCGCTGGAAAACACCGACTTCGCCGCGTGGGCCGCCTGGCAGCCGGGCCAGCCCGCACCTGGCGAGCAGGCCAGCGTGCTGCGCCGATCGCTGCGCGAGGAAGGCTATGCCGAGGGTGACCTGGACGAAGGCGAGGCGGTACTGACGGCGCTGGTCGGCCCTACGCTGACCGTCGTGCTGCCCGAAGGCGGCGCCCTGTGCAGCGTGCCCGAGTCGCAGCGTCGTGCCGAAATCGAATTCCATTTCGCCATGCAGCCCACTGCCGTGCCGGGCCTGCTGCAGCTGCTGCATCGGTTTGGCATCGTGCCGACCCGCCGCGGCTTCGGGGTGCGGCGCCAGCTGGAGGGTCTGATGACCGGCAAGATCGACCTCACCTACACGCGCGACGGTCGCTGGTACGTGCTCGATTACAAATCCAACCGACTGCCCGGCTACACCCCGGAGCTGCTCCGGGTCGCGATGCGTCACAGCGAGTACGACCTGCAGGCCTTGATCTACACCCTTGCACTGCATCGCTGGCTGCGATTCCGGCTTGGCGATGCGTATGACTACGCGCGCGACATGGGCGGCATCCGTTACCTGTTCTGCCGGGGCCTGGCGGTGGCGGGGCAGGGCATTCATGCCGAGCGCTTCGACCCCGCCCTGGTGGATGCACTGGATGCGCTGTTCGCCGGGGACGGGACGGCGCAGGACGCGCTGGCCGCATGCACGACCGGAGCAGGCCGATGAACCTGCTGACGGCCCTGCGTGCTTCCGGCCAGCTGCGCACGCTGGACCATGCCCTGGCCCTGAGCCTGGCCCGTCTGCGCCCCGACACGCCGCAGGCCGTGCAGGTGGCCGCAGCATTGGCTTCGCTCGCCGTGTCGCAGGGCCACGCCGGCTTCGACCCAGGCCAGCCGCAGCGGCTGATCGAAGGCGATGTTGACTGGCCCACGCCGACCGACTGGATGCGGAGCCTGCAGGCGTCCCCCTGGGTCGCGGCGCCGGAACACGCGCACCGTCCCAGTCCCGATGCGCCGCTGGTGCTGGAGAACGGCCTGCTCTATCTCCGCCGTTACCGCGAATACGAGAGGCAGCTCGCCGAGGGCCTTCAGCGCATCGGCCAGGCGCCACTGCCGATGCCTGCACCGGACGCGGTCGCGCCCCTGTTCGCGCAGTTGTTCCCGCACGCGGCGAGCCGGGTCGACCACCAGGCGCGCGGGGCAGCCGTGACCCTGCGCCACCCGCTCGCACTGATCACCGGCGGGCCGGGTACCGGCAAGACGACGACCATCGCGCGGTTGCTGCTGTTGCTGGTTGCACAGGCGATGCACGACGAGCGGCCGGCCCCCCGCATCGCCCTGGCGGCCCCTACCGGTCGCGCTGCCGAGCGCATGGCTGAAAGCCTGCGCCAGGCGGTGCAGCGCCTTCAGGGCGAAGGGCTGGAGGCGGGGGTGTGCGCGGCGTTGCCGGCCAGCGCGACGACCCTGCACCGGTTGCTCGGCGTGATCCCGGATTCACCCCGCTTCCGCCATCACATCGACAATCCATTGCCGTTCGATGTCGTGGTGGTCGACGAAGCATCAATGATCGACCTGCCGATGATGGCCAAGCTGGTGGAGGCGATCGCGCAGGGCACGCGGCTGATTTTGCTGGGCGACCCGGACCAGCTGCCGTCGGTGGAAGCCGGGGATGTGCTCAGTGCCATCCTGCGCGCCAGTGGCGAGGGCGAAGGCACCCAACGCGACGATGCGCTCGCGCTGCAGGGGTTGCTGGCACCTGCCTCGCTGCGCCCCGAGGCACAGCCCACAGTCTTCGCCGGACGACGCGTGCAGCTGCAGCGCGGTTACCGCCAGAGCGAGGGCCTGAACCTGGTCCCCCTGGCGGGCGCTGTACGCAGCGGCGATGCCACCGCTGCGCTGTCCCTGTTGAGGGAGGACACGTTGGCCGGCGTCACGTTCCACGAAGACCTGCTGGATCCCCTGCAGGCGCAGCGCGAGCACCTGCTGGCCCGGTGGCAGGCGTTGGCCGATGCCTCGGATCCAGCCAGGGCATTGGCTGATGCGGGGCGGCTGCGCGTGCTGACGGCGCTGCGCGAAGGCCCGCAGGGCGCGCGCGGACTGAACAGCCGGATTGAAACCCTGCTGGCCGGTGCCAACGCCGGGTATTTCCATGGGCGCCTGCTGCTGGTGACCGAGAACAGCTATCGCCACCGGTTGTTCAACGGTGACATCGGCATCTGCCTGCGCGACGGACGGGGCAGCATGGTGGCGTGGTTCGCGGGAGAGGAAGCCGGCCAGCCGCGCGCGTTCCATCCCGCCGCGTTGCCGGCGCACGAAAGCGCGTTCGCCATGACCGTACACAAGGCGCAGGGTTCGGAGTTCGATGAAGTCTGGCTGCAGCTGCCGCGGCATGACAGCCGTGTGCTGTCACGCGAGCTGGTCTATACCGGCCTGACCCGCGCGCGTTCGCGCCTGCATCTGGCAGGCAGCGCAGACGTGCTGGAAAAGGCCCTGCAACGCCACGCCAGCCGGTTGTCCGGCCTGGCATGGCGCCTGGGTGCCCCGGCCGTGCAGGGCGAACTGCTTTGACCTGGGAGGACCGGGCCAGCGCATCGGCGCTGTCGCCCGGTAGTGTTCCGGTAGCGCCGACCGATGGTCGGCGGATACCGTCCGGCGCTGCGGAAAACAGCCGCCGGCCATTCGCTTACTCCAGTTCCAGCACCGTGCCGTCCGGATACACCACGGCGACCTCATCACTGCTGGCATCGAAGAAACCCAGCTGATGCTTGTGCGCGAGGATCTGGACCATCTCGTGCGCCTGCTCGGCCACGTCGTCGTGGAACGAGCCGTAGATCACCTGCGCTGCGATGCTGTAATCGGTCACCTCATTCCGGTCGTCTTCCTCATCCGACAGCGGGCCGCTGATCGGCGGGAAATGCTCGGCGATCTCGGTGAACCACGCCTGCAGCGCCGGTGAGGAGACCTTGGGATCATCATGATCGTGATCTTCCTTCCAGTCGGTCTGCTTCTCGTACCACGCGATGAACGCCTCCGCTTCGCGCGGGGCCTCGGCGGGGTCGAAGACCATCATGTCGTAGCTCATCGGTTCATTCCTGTGTGGTGGTGCGCAGACAGCGCGGACGCGCAGGGTAACGTGTCCGTGCCCACGGCAGGGTGACCAGCCCCGCAGGCCATGGCGGGGTCGCAGGGGAACAGCGCGAAACGCAGCCCTACCAGGCCCATCAGCGCCTCGTCACGCGCCGGGCTGGCGGCCACCCCCCCCACGCGCGCCAGTGAAGCCTCCAAGCGCTCGCGCACAGCGTCGTCCACGGGCAGCGCGCGCCGCGCGGTCACCTGGCGACGATAATGCGCTGCGACCGCATCCAGGATCTGTTCAACCGCCTCGCGGCTGCGGTGCGGCAGTGCAAGCCGGGCGCGCCGCAGCTGCAGGATGTTCAGCCCTACGCGGGCCTCGGTCAGCATGTCCACCGAAGCGAGATCACTGCCTTCGGGTGTCGCGGCGAGCCGCGGGGCAAGCAGCCCCAGCAGGTCCAGCATGCGCGCGGCGAAGCGCTGGCGATCCTGCAGGCCCCGGCCCTGGGCGGCTCCGGCCAGGGTGGACCAGCCCTGGCGCACCAGCCGGCGGGCCGTCCATTCGGCGCCCACCGAGCGGAACAACCGGGTCACCACCACCGCGAAACCGATGCCGATGAACATCGCCACGGCGGCGTTGACGAAGCTCTGGATGTCTGCGCCGTAGGTGTTCTGGACGCTCAGCAGTGCCACCAGGTTCACCGTCAGCGGAAGTGCGGACAACATCGTCTTCGGGTTGTGCAGCAGCACGCCCAGCGGCAGGAAGACCGCGGCGAGCACCAGCACCAGCAGGCCGAAGTCGTGCACGGCGGGGAAAATGCCGAACAGGTAGATGCCGGCCACGATGCTCGCCACCACCGCCCACGCGAGGAAGGACATCATGCTGGGCGCGGGATCGTCCTGGGCGGCGAAAAAGGCCGCAGCGACTGCCGCCATCATCGCGCCGTTGCCACCGGCCTCCCAGCCCAGGCTGATCCAGAGTACGCAGTACCCCATCAGCGCGACCCCGGCACTCAGGGCCGAGAACAGCGCCATGCCGTAGTCCACGTGGCGGCTTCCGCCGTTGATCCGCAGGCGTCCCGCGCTGGCCGGGGGCGCCACGTGGGCAGTGCCCTTCTCGATCGCGCGCTGCAGCACCCTGCAGTCTTCCCACAGGTCCAGCAGCTCTTCGAGCCGCAGCAGCAACGAGGCCAGCTGCAGGTGCTGCAGATTGCCATCCATCTGTGGCCTGAGCGTACTGATGCGGCCGCGCAGCGCCTCGGCGGTGCAGGCCTGTGACGTTCCCGCAGCCGCGCGATCCCCTGCGGGAGCGTGAAGCTGCTCACTCAACCACACCGCGATATCGCTCACCAGAGCCTGCAGCCCTGCGGGCAGGGCGCCGTCAGGGTCACGCAGCGACTGCAGCCGGTCGGCAATCGAAGACAGAACGGGCAGCAGCAACAGCATGTAGTCGCGCAGCTGCTGCAGCGACGGGGCGGCGTCGGCGTGGCGCGGATCGTCACGGCGCAGAAACTCGATCAGCGCGTCGAACTGCACCAGATCGGCCGCCAGGCGGTTGCGTGGCGCGTGCGCACGCCCACCCTGCAGGATGTCCCCACACCAGTGCGCCGCATCGCCGAGCCAGCTGCGGATGCGCCCGGCCACCATGGGTCGGACTGGCGCGGGGAAGACCAGCCCGGCGAACAGCACCGCGACGACCGTGCCGAGGATGATCTCCTCGCTGCGCGCCACCACGGTGTCGAAGATCAGCTCGGGTGCCGTCACCGCCGGAAAACCGATGAAGGCGGTCGTGTAGCCGGCCAGCAGGAACGCATAGCCACGTGGTCCCCGGTTGAGCAGCGCCAGGAACAGGCATCCGGCCAGCCACAGCGACATGGCCGCGCTGAGCAGCAACGGAGCCTCCACCAGATGTGGCAGCATCAACAGCGTGGCGGCACCGGCGAGCAGGGTGCCCAGGATGCGGTAGACGCCTTTGGCGCGGGTCGGGCCCAGCAGCGGCTGGCTCACGATATAGACCGTGGCCATCGCCCAGTACGGGCGTGACAGGTTGCCGGCCAGGCCGATGTACAGCGCGGTGATCGACGCCAGGTAGGTCTTGATCGAAAAGACCCAGCCCTGCCGGTCCAGCAGGATGCGCATGGCCTACCTCGCCACCGTCGCGGGCATTGCAGGCGGCGGCAGCTCCCAGCCACCCCCCAGTGCCAGGAACAGGTGGATCTGGTCGCGGGACACCTGCGCCTGCGCAGCGGCCAAGTCGGCATCGGCGGTGGCCAGGCTGCGATCCGCGTCCAGGCTGGCCAGGTACGGGGTCCGTCCGCCCTGGTACAGCCGACGGTTCTGCCCGGCAGCCAGCGTGGCCTGCTGTTGGGCGACCTGCAGCAACTGCAGCCGACGCAGGTCCTGCGCGTAGCGATCCAGTGCAGTCTGGGTCTCGCGCAGGGCCTGCAGCACGGTATGGTCGAAGTCGGCCAAGGCGGCGTCCGCTCCTGCTTCGGTGGCACGGATGCGCGAGCGCGTGCCCGACGAAGGCAGCGTCCAGGAGATCAGCGGTCCGATCGACCACTGCTGGGTCAGCGGTTCACCGAAGTCCGCCAGGCGTCCGGCTGCGCCTGCCGAGGCGCCGAGCCGGATATCCGGATACAGCTCGGCGGTGGCCACGCCGATGCGCGCGGTGGCCGCAGCCAGCCGGCGTTCGGCCTGGCGCACGTCCGGTCGACGCGCCAGCAGTGCGCGGCCATCCCCGATCGGC
>JAZBLM010000094.1:0-13838 GCA_037033225.1 Pseudomonadota bacterium | reverse complement strand
GCCCGGGGCACAGGTGCCCGGCGCAGCCAACGCGGTGCCGACCACCGCCCAGGCCAGCGCCGCGCCGTCGGCCCAGCGCGTGACCGTTACCACCGACGTGCTGCGTCTGGTGCTGGACGGCGGCCGCGTGCTTGACGCAGAGCTGCTGCAGTTCCCGCAGACCAAGGCCGACAACAGCCCGCCGGTCCGGTTGCTGACCGAAGACCCGGCCCATCCTTACAGCGCCCTCAGCGGCTGGGCCAGTGAAGACAAGAGCGTGCCGGTCCCGGGCGCGGACGGTTTCAGGCTGGTCGGCGACCAGCGCGCGTTCGTGCTGGCAGAGGGCCAGAAGGAACTGCAGATTCCCTTCGTCTGGAACGGTCCCAACGGTGTGGTCATCGAGCGCACCCTCACCCTGTCGCGCAACCACTACGCCATCAAGGTCAAGGACGTGGTGCGCAACGAGGGCACCGCGCAGTGGAACGGCTTCGTCTACCGGACGCTGGACCGCAGCCCGACCATCCTGTCGCGCAGCATGACCAACCCGGATTCCTTCAGCTTCAACGGTGCCACCTGGTTCAGCGGCGAAGGCGGCTATGAACGTCGCGCGTTCGCTGACTACATGGATGACGGCGCGCTCAACCGCAACATCACCGGCGGTTGGCTGGCGATGCTGCAGCATCACTTCTTCACCGCGTGGATTCCGCAGTCCGACCAGATCGCGCACTACGTGCTGTCGCAGAACAATGGCCGTGACCAGATCGAAGCGCGCGGCCCGGCCTTCAACGTGGCCCCCGGCCAGCAGGTCAGCAGCGAAGCCCGCCTCTGGGTAGGCCCGAAGCTGGTCAACCAGATCGCCAAGGAAGACGTGAAGGGCCTGGACCGCGTTGTCGACTACAGCCGGTTCTCGCTGATGGCGGTGATCGGCCAGGGCCTGTTCTGGGTACTGAACCAGGTCCACAAGCTGGTCAACAACTGGGGCTGGGCGATCGTCGGCCTGGTGGTGCTGCTGAAGCTGGTGCTGTACCCGCTGTCGGCGGTGCAGTACAAGAGTGGCGCCAAGATGCGTCGCTTCCAGCCGCGCATCGCGCAGCTGAAGGAACGCTACGGCGATGATCGCCAGAAGTTCCAGACCGCGATGATGGAGCTGTACAAGAAGGAAAAGATCAATCCGATGGGCGGCTGCCTGCCGATCCTCATCCAGATGCCGATCTTCTTCGCGCTCTACTGGGTACTGGTGGAGTCGGTGGAACTGCGCCAGGCGCCCTGGCTGGGCTGGATCCAGGACCTTACCGCACGTGATCCGTACTTCATCCTGCCGGTGATCAACGTGGCGGTGATGTGGGCGACGCAGAAGCTGACCCCGGCGCCGGGCATGGACCCGATGCAGCAGAAGATGATGCAGATGATGCCGATCGTATTCGGCGTCATGATGGCCTTCATGCCGTCCGGCCTGGTCCTGTACTGGGTGGTCAACGGCGGCCTCGGCCTGCTGCAGCAATGGTGGATGACCAAGCGCCACGGCGGCGATCCGGTCCCGGCCATCGCCACCAGAAAGTAAGTCGCACAGGAACCCGCCGCGAGGCGGGTTTCCTGCGTCTGGCTGCTCGATCAGGCACACCGCACAATGCACGCCATGGATACTTCTGCCACCGATACCATCGTCGCCATTGCCACTGCTGCCGGAGCCGGCGGCGTCGGCATGCTGCGCCTGTCCGGACCCCGCGCCGCGGCCATTGCCCGTCAGATGGGCGCACCGCCGCTGCGTCCGCGCCATGCGCACCATGCACGCCTGCGCGACGCTGACGACCAGGTGATCGACGATGGCATCGTGCTGTGGTTTCCCGGGCCGAACAGCTTCACCGGCGAAGAGGTCGTGGAACTGCAGGGACACGGCAGTCCGATCGTGCTGCAGCAGCTGGTTGCGCGCTGCATTGCCCTGGGCGCACGCCAGGCGCGGCCTGGCGAGTTCAGTGAACGCGCTTTCCTCAACGGCAAGCTGGATCTGGCCCAGGCCGAGGCCATCGCGGACCTGATCGCGGCTGGCGACAACCGGGCCGCACGCGCCGCGCGGCGGTCACTGGACGGCGTGTTCTCACGGCGGGTGGACGAGGTGGCCGAACAGTTGGTGAGACTGCGCATCCATGTCGAGGCCGCCATCGATTTCGCGGACGAGCCGCTGGATACCCTGGGCGGTGACCAGGTACGACGCGGCCTGCAGCAGGCACGCGAAACGCTGGCGCTGCTGCGCCGCGATGCCGAGCGCGGCCGTCGCCTGCGCGATGGGCTGCATGCGGTGCTGATCGGCCCGCCCAATGCAGGCAAGAGTTCGCTGCTCAATGCATTGGCCGGCAGCGAGCGCGCCATCGTCACCGACATCCCCGGCACTACCCGCGACACGCTGCGCGAAACCATCCGGCTGGACGGGCTGGAGCTGACACTGGTCGACACTGCCGGCCTGCGCGATGGCGGTGATGCAATAGAGCGCGAAGGCATGCGTCGGGCCCGCGCCGAGATGGAGCGCACGGATCTGGCCCTCATCGTGCTGGATGCGCGCGATCCCGCGGTGGGCAAGGCGGCCCTCGGCGATGCGCTGCGGGCGGTTCCGCACACGCTTTACATCCACAACAAATCCGACCTGCTGCCGCCAGGTCACGATCCCGGCGAGGAGCCTCACCGCGTGTTCGTCTCCGCCGCAACCGGCGCGGGACTGGACGACCTCCACGCCCGACTGCGTTCAATCGCCTCGGCCGGTGCCGGCGAGCAGGTCGAGGGTGAGTTCTCCGCGCGCACCCGTCACGTGGATGCCATCGAACGCGCGCAGGAACATGCGCTGCAGGCCGACGGAGAGCTGGCGCACGAGCACCTGGAACTGGCGGCCGAGGATCTGCGTCTGGCCCATGACGCCCTCGGCGAGATCACCGGCCGCATGAGCGCCGACGACCTGCTGGGCCGGATCTTCTCCAGCTTCTGCATCGGCAAGTAACGCCTTCCCGGTCCCGTGGCCGTTCCGCCGCCAGATGGCGTCCTGGCTGCTGGGCCGTGCCACCTCTGGCTGTCATAGTGCAGACGCATACTCGCCGCATTCGTAGACCAAAGGGGCTGGCCGTGAAGTCGTGGGGTTGTGGATTGTTGTTCGCGCTGGGCATGGCACCATCGTTGGCCATGAGTGCCGTATCGTCTTCTTCCGCATCGGCCGCTGCCTCGGTCTATGCCCACCGTGGGGCCAGTGCCCTGCTGCCGGAACATACGCTGGCCGCCTATGCACAGGCCATCAATGATGGCGCCGACTACATCGAGCCCGACCTGGTGATGACCCGGGATGGCCATCTCGTTGCCCGGCATGAGAACGAGATCAGTGGCACGACCGACGTCGCATCCCGCAAGGAATTCGCGGACCGGCGCACCAGCAAACTCATCGATGGCCAGCGCGTGGATGGCTGGTTCACCGAGGACTTCACGCTTGCGGAACTGAAAACGCTCTACGCGCGCGAGCGCCTGCCCGAGCTGCGCGGCACGGCGTTCGACGGCCAATTCCGCATTGCCAGCTTCGATGAGATCCTGGCGTTCCTGGTCCAGCAGGCCGGGCGTGCCGGCAAGGGCATCGGTCTGGTGCCTGAGATCAAACACCCCACCTATTTCCAGTCAATCGGCCTGCCGATGGAAGACAAGGTCCTGGCCGCACTCCAGGACAATCCGTATACCCGCGTGGGTCCGGTGACGCTGCAGTCGTTCGAGGTCGCCAATCTGCGCTACCTGCGCGGCAGGATCGGCCGCAGCGGCAACATCCGCCTGTTGCAGCTGGTCTGGAAGGGCGACACGAAGCCGGCGGACGTGGCGGAAGCAGGTGGCACGCTGACCTATGCGCAGATGATGACCGCCGCCGGCTTGAAAGAGATTGCGACGTACGCCGACGGTATCGGTCCAGAGCTGCGCTCGATCATCCCGCTGGATGCGAATGGCGCACTCGGCACGCCCACGTCCCTGGTGCGCGATGCGCACGCTGTGGGATTGATGGTGATTCCCTACACCTTCCGTCCGGAAAACCCGTTCATCGCCGCGAACCTGCGTGCGGGCCAGGAGAAGGCACGCAACCCGGACGGGTCCGTGGCGGAGATGCGCGCCTATCTTGCGACGGGTATCGACGCATTTTTCACCGATGATCCCGCACTCGGCCGGCAGGCCGTGGACGGCGGTTGAGGCGGTGAGCATCGCCGTGGTGATGCCCTGATCCCCTGACGGCGCGGGCCAACGCGTTCACTTCCCGGCCGTCAGCCGGCTGCCAAGGCGTTGCCGCAAAGGACATCCGTTCGGGTCGCCGCACCGGCAGCAGCGTGGCGCTGCCGGTGAACGTATGGCGATGTAGAACAGCAACGTGCCAACCACGACCAGCAGGCCGACGATGATCAGCTCCAGCACGGCGGTGCTGGACAAGGCCGTGAGCCACACAGCCCGGGGTGCAAACGCTCCCATGTAACGCCACTCCTTGCACAGAGCCCCTGCGGCGCAGGGGCGGATGGTGTGCGGAAGGGCGCATTGGCACACACAGGGCGAGCGTCCCTCCGGGCTGGGTCACAGGCACCCAGCCGCTCCATCGTCCACAGCCGACCGCGCTGGGTCTATGACGGAATATTGAAAGCTGCGGCGGTTGTCAGTCGTTTCCGGCTTTCGAATCGTCCTGACCCGCACGGCGGAACGGCAGCACCACGTAGTCACGCCCCTCGCGTGGCTGCCACAGCACCGGTACGCGCTGCGGCGACGGCGGTTCCAGCTCGTCATCGGGCAGGGGCTCGATGCTGTCTTCCTCTTCGTCCCAGCTGTATCGGGGCCTGGCCTTCATCGGGTCGCTGTGGCGGAACAGCAAGGCCGCCATGATGCCGGCGAACGCCCCACCCATGTGCGACTGCCACGACACACCAGGCGTGTGCGGCAGAACCGTCATCAGCATGCCGCCGTAGAACAGCATGCCAATCAGTCCGGTCGCGATCGCGGCGCGGTCGCGGCGCAGCAGTCCCAGGCTGGCGAGGAGGAACATCAGGCCGTGGGTCACGCCGCTGGCGCCCAGATGCCGGCTGCCCGGGTCGCCCAGCAGCCAGGCGCCAAGGCCCGATCCGATCCACAACAGCGGCAGCGCGCGCATTGTCGCCTTCGGATACACGCTGCCGGACAGGGTGCCCAGGATCAGCAGTGCGACACTGTTGGCCGCGATGTGTTCCACCGATCCATGCAGCAGCGGCCCACCCACCAGCCCCAGCAGGCCGGCCCTTTCAAGCGGTGCCACCGCCCAGGGACGCCAGTCGAAATGATCCTGCAGCGCGAACACCGCAACCAGCACCAGCACCGCCGCCAGACTCAGGTTCAGGGCACGCAGGATGCGCGGGCGATCGCCGGACGGGGCCGGTGGGTCACCGGTGGGCACGGGTGTATTGGCATTCATGCTCAAGGGATGGCGGTGGCCCGGGCGAAACCAACCCCGGCAGGGTGGGAAAGTAAAACGGGCCGGCGGGACAATCCCGGCCGGCCCGCTGCGTCCGCATGCGTTGCCGGCCCCGCAGGACCGGCAACGCGTCGGTTCACGCCTTGTCGTGCTTCGGCGGGATCTTCAGGCTCAGCACGACGGTGACCGCAATGATCAGGGCCACCACGCCCAGCGATATCGGCGTAGGGATCTTGAACAGGTCGATGATCATCATCTTGATCCCGATGAAGCCCAGCACCAGGGCCAGACCGTACGGCAGCAGGTGGAACCGATCGGCCATGCCGGCCAACAGGAAGAACATCGCGCGCAGGCCCAGCACGGCGAACACGTTGGACGTCAGCACGATGAACGGGTCGGTGGTGATGGCGAAGATCGCCGGAATACTGTCGACCGCGAAGATCACATCGGTGACCGCAATCAGGATCAGCACTGCGAACAGCGGGGTGTACCAGCGCTTGCCGTCGCGCATCACGCTCATCGCATTACCGGCATAGTCCGGCAGCAGGCGCAGATGCCTGCGCATCCAGCGCAGTGCCGGGTTGGTCTCCAGGTCCGGCTCCTGGCCGGCGGAGAACCACATCTTCCAGCCGGTGAACAGCAGGAACGCACCGAACACGTAGAGCAGCCAATGGAACTTGGTGATCAGCACGCTACCGGCGAAGATCATGATCGTACGCAGCACGATCGCGCCCAGGATGCCGATGATCAGCACCTTCTGCCGCTGCTCCTCGGGGACCGCGAAGTACCCCATGATCATCAGGAAGACAAAGATGTTGTCCACCGCCAGGGCTTTCTCGACCAGATAGCCTGTCAGGAACTCCAGGCCCACCTTGTTGGCCACGACCTGGCCGGCCGTTTCGTTCAGGTAATACCAGAGGCCGCCATTGAAGGCCAGGGCAAGCAGCACCCAGCCGATGGACCACCACAGCGCCTCCTTGAAGGTGACCTTGTGCGGGCCACCGTGGCGCATCAACACCAGGTCGACCAGCAGCGCGATGACCACCACCGCGCCGAAGCCGAGCCATAACCACAAATTACCAATCGTCTGCATGGGTTTGTCCGTTGATGAATTGAAAGAAGCCTCAAGCCGTACGGCGAGGATCTGCAACGGAGGATCGGAAGGGGATCCAGGGACAGAGCTTCGCCAGTACGGCGAAGGTCTCGCTCGCAGCCCCGGAAGCGTGGGACTGCCGTTGCACCGGAGCCTGCGGGCTCGAATTGACGGCGACAACGTTGGGAGCTACTCCCCTTCTGGGGCCGATTCTGGGGCCATCGCGACGCCGCGTCAAACAATCCGAGGTTAGTGACGGCCGCGGGCGATTCATCGCGCGCGTCCTTTATGACGGCCAGCGGCCGTCACTACAGGGACTGGGGCCGGCCCTACCGGGGACTGCGGCCCGCCCTATCGCGATTACAATAGGACGATGAATACCTCTGCCCCCTCAGTCCGTCTCAAGAATGCCTGGCGTTCCAGCCACCCGTGGATCTTCCAGAAACTGGTCGAAAAGCCGGCGGTCCGGCCCAAGCCCGGCAGCATCGTCGATGTCTTCGGCATCGAGGGCGATTTCATCGGCCGCGGTTTCTACAACGGCCACTCGCGCATCGCCGTGCGCATTCTGGAAACCGACGAGCGGGTGCCGGTGGATGCGGGCTGGTTCTCGCGCAAGATCGCCCAGGCCGTCGAACTGCGACGCGATGTGCTGAAACTGGATGCCGTCAGCGATGCCTGGCGCGTGGTGCACAGCGAGGGCGATGGCCTGTCCGGTCTGGTCGTGGACCGCTATGGCGACCTGGTGGTGGTCGAGTTCTTCGCCGCAGGCATGTTCCGCCATCGCGAGTGGATCTATGAAGCATTGAGCGAGCAGTTCCCGGGCTGCCGCTTCCACAGCTTCGCCGACGAACATGTGCAGAAGCAGGAAAGCTTCGATTTCCATGGCAACACCACCACCGAAGCATCGGTAATCACCGAGTACGGCATCCGCTTCCGTGCCGATCCAGCCGGTGCGCACAAGACCGGGTTCTTCGCCGACCAGCGTGAAAACCGCGAATGGCTCAGCCAGCAGGTCGAAGGCAAGAGCGTGCTCGACCTGTGCTGCAACACTGGCGGTTTTGCGGTCTACGCGGCCGCGCGCGGTGCCAGTGAAGTGGTCGGCATCGACATCGACGAAGACGTGATCCAGATAGCAAAGGGCAATGCCAAGCTCAACAATGTCCGTCCGAAATTCGTCCAGTCCGACATCTTCCCGTGGTTGCGCGATGCGGCCAACCGGGGCGAGCAGTACGACGTGGTGATCCTGGATCCGGCGAAGATGACCCGTGACCGCGATCAGGTCATCACTGCGTTGAAGAAATACCTGGACATGAACAAGCTGGCGTTGGGCGTGGTCAAGCCCGGTGGGCTGTTCGCCACGTTCTCCTGCACGGGGCTGGTGGCCGAGGACCAGTTCCTGGACATGCTGCGGCGCGCAGCGTTCTATTCCGGCCGGACCATCCAGATCCTCAAAGTGTCCGGCGCCGGCCCGGACCACCCGTTCATGGCCCACGTGCAGGAATCGCGCTACCTGAAAGCCGTGTTCTGCCGCGTACTGTAACCGTCCAATGGTGATGCCGGGCCCCGCCCGGCGGAACCCTCAGCGGCCACGCAGGCACGACGGGACTCAGCGCGGACGCGCTGCCGCATGGTCCTGGGCCTGCTGCATCACCCGCAGCAGGTTGCCGCCCCAGATGTTGGCGATCTGCTGTTCGGTGTAACCGCGGCGCAGCAGCCAGGCCGTGATCTTCGGCAGTTCGCTGACATCGCGCAGATCGGTCAGTCCGCCGCCACCGTCCCAGTCCATGCCGATACCGACGTGGTCCGGACCCACGACCTCCAGCAGATGGCCCAGATGGGCAAAGAAATCGTCCAGGCTGGCGTGGCGTACCGGGTACATCGCGTCCAGTGCGGCTTCGCCGCGCTGCAGCTCCACGCCCTGTGCGATGCTCATCGTTTCCCATCCCCCAAGACGGGCGCTGAGCGCGTCTTCGGCCTCCTTGCGCTGCGCACTCTTGCCGGGCTCGACCAGGTAGCCGCCGTAGGCATTGACCTGGATCACGCCGCCGGCGCGGGCGAGCTGGCGCAGGCGGCGATCATCAAGGTTGCGCGGATGGTCATGGACCGCCCGCGCCGAACTGTGCGACAGCACGAACGGCACCGGCATCGTCGCGATCAGCTGATCGAAGACGGCATCGGAGGCGTGAGACTGATCGATGACGATGCCGAGCGCTACGGCTTCATTCACCAGTCGTTTTCCGGCCGGACTGATGCCCTGCCACTCGGCGCCCTGGGGACTGGTCGCCGAATCGGCGAACTCATTGTTCGCGAAGTGCACGGTGCTGAGCATGCGCAGCCCGGCCTTGTGGTAGAAGCCCAGCAGGGTGGGATCAGCGACAAGCGGGCTGGCGTTCTCCATGCTGATGAACACCACGCGCTTGCCTTCGGCCTTCAACCGCGCGGCATCGGTCGGCGTCAGCGCCAGCCCGAAGCGGTCATGGTGAGCGGCCAGCAGCGTGCGGATCTCCAGCAGCCGTTGCAGTCCGGCGTCGCGGTCGCGCAGCTGGGCCGCGCTGCTGCGGTCGCCCTGGCCGGTGTAGATGGCCCAGAACCCACCATCCAGTGCGCCCTCCACCATGCGCGGATAATCGACCTGCGACAGCGCGTTGTGGTCGTGGCGCGTGTCGATGTCGAAACCGTCGCGACCGAAGTTGGCCGGCGTATCCAGATGGCTGTCCAGCGTCAGCAGGCGCTGCTGCAGCGCCTTGGCGCGCTGCAGCTCGGGGGCGCTGAAAGAGATGGCATGGGCGGTCAGCGGCGCACTCAGCGCCAGGGCCAGCATCAGCGGCAGGCATCGCAGGATCATGCACGTTTCTTCGGCTCGGGCGGAATCCCACGATACCGCCATCGCCGTCCCGGTGCCGGACCAGGCGCTGCCACGCAGCGTCGTCCCGGCCCTGCGCCGCGGGTTCAGCCGCTCGCCGTCACCGCGCCAGAAGCGCGTTGCGCCGGCTGTAGAGGAAATACACGGCAAGCCCGATCACGTTCCAGACCAGGAAATACAGCTGCGTGCTCTGCGGCAGGCTGAAGAAGAGGTAGACGCAGCCCAGGGCGGCGGCCGGCCCCACGACCCAGGCCAACGGTGTACGGAACGTGCGGACGTGGTCCGGGGCGCGGCGGCGCATCACCACCAGGCAGATGCCCACCGCCGCGAAGGCTGCCAGCGTGCCGGCATTGGCCAGCGCAGCGATCTCGTCCAGTCGCGCCACGCCTGCAAGCGCCGACACCAGCAGCGCACTGAACAGGGTGGTGGCGACCGGCGTGCCGGTGCGCTTGCTGACATTGGACAGGCTGCGCGGCAGCATCCCATCGCGGCCCATGACGAAGAACACCCGGCTCTGGCCGAACATGAAGGCCAGCAGCACCGTGGGCAGCGCCACGATCGCCACGATGCCGATCAACAGCGCTGCGGTCGGCTGCCCCAGCTGGCGCAGGATCAGAGCCAGCGGCTCGGCGCTGTGACCGAACACCGTGTAGCTCATCGCACCGATCGCCGCCAGCGCCACCAGCATGTAGATGACGGTGCAGCCGACCATCGAACCGATGATGCCGATCGACAGGTCACGCCCCGGGTTGCGGGTTTCCTCGGCCGCCGTGGCGATCGCATCGAAACCATAGAACGCGAAGAAGATGATCGCCGCGGCGGCCATGACGCCGCGTTCCACCCCGTCCGGGCCCAGCGACTTGGCGAAGCCGTGCGGCATGAACGGCTGCAGGTTGGCACTGTCGAAAGCAGGCAGGGCCACGGCCACGAACACCGCCAGCGCGATGATCTTCAGAACCACCAGGATCGCGTTGAGCGTCGCGCTCTCCTTGGTTCCCAGCATCAGGCCCCCCGCCACCACCCAGGTGATCAGCACGGCCGGCAGGTTGAACGCGCCGCCTTCCACATGCGGGCCGGCTGAAAGCGCCAGCGGAAGGCGGACGTCGATGCCCATCTGGGTGTGTACCCATTCGAGGAAGCCGACGAAATAGCCGGACCAGCCGACCGCTACCGTACTCACCACCAGCGAGTACTCCAGGATCAGGCTCCACCCCACCACCCAGGCGAAGATCTCGCCGAGCGCGGCATAGCTGTAAGTGTAGGCACTGCCCGAGGCCGGCATCAGCGTGGCCAGCTCTGCATAGGACAGTGCAGCGCAGGCGCACACCGCCCCGGCGATGGCGAAGGAGATCAGCACGGCCGGGCCGGCCAGGTTGGCGCCCACTCCGATCAGGGTGTAGATGCCGGTGCCTACGATCGCACCGATGCCCAGCGCGATCAGGTGCGGCCAACTGAGCGTGCGGACCAGCTGCCTTCCGGCTTCATGGACGGTGACGGTATCCAGGGATTTGCGCCGGAGCAAAGACATTCGGGCCTCATGGTGACTGGGAACGACAAGTGCCCGAGTGTGACCGAACGCGGCGCAGCATTACTACTGGCGTGCGCTCATTGATCTGGCCGCGAAGGCCGTATCCGCATGCCGCTGCCGGAATCGGCACATTCCCTCAACCGGTCACGCCAAGCCGGATGCCAAAGCCCAACAGGAAGACCCCCGCCACGCGTCTCAGCAGGTCGCTGACGCGTGGGTGCTGGATCAGCCGACGGCGGGCCAGGTTGCCCACGCCGATCAGCAATGAGCAATAAGCCACGCTGACCACGAAGATGATGCCGGCCAGTGCCGCGAACGTCGCCACGCCGTGGTGCTGGCGCGGATCGATGAACAGCGGCAGGAACGCCATGTAGAACAGGATGGCCTTGGGGTTGAGCAGACTCACCAGGATCGCCTGGCGGAAGTAGTGGCCGGGGGTCAGCCGCATTGTGCCCGGCGCCTGGGCGTCCGGACGCTGCGGCGTCCGCAGCAGGCTGATGCCCACCCAGACCAGGTACGCCGCACCGAGGTACTGCACGGCATGGAACACCATGGGATTGGCTTTCAACAGCGCCGCCACACCCGCCAGCGCCAGCCACATCAGGATCTGGTCACCCACCAGCAGGCCGGCAAGGGCGGTGTAGCCGCCGCGCACGCCACCGCGACCGGTGGCGGTCAGCAGCGTGAACGTGCCCGGGCCGGGCAGGGCCAGGAACACCAGCACGGCGGCCAGGAACGTCCACAGGTCCTGGATGCCCATCCACGGCATGGCGGCTTACTCGTTCGACAGGGGTCGCCATTGTAGTGGCCCCGCCGCAGGTCTGCCGGCAACGGGGAGCGCGTCCAGCAACGGCGCCAGCCGCTGGGCGAGAAAGGCGTGCAGCTGCCGCACGACGGGCGAGAACTGTTTGCGATGCGGGCAGACAAGGTTCAACGGCAGACTCTCACCCACCCCGGCCAGCACCACCTGCAGGCGACCCTGCTGCACGTCGTCGGCCACGTCCAGCCACGACTTGTAAGCGATGCCTTCGCCCGCGATCGCCCAGCGGCGGACAACGTCGGCGTCGTCGCTCAACAGCACACCGCGTACCGCCACCACGTGGCGGCGCCCGTCCACGTCGAAGCTCCACCGGTCGTGCGTGCGCCCGCCCAGCTGGTAGAGCAGGCAGGCATGGTCCTTCAGCGCATCCACTCCGTGCGGTGCACCGTGTGCCGCAAGATAGGACGGGGACGCCACCAGTACGCGACGGTTGTCCGCCAGCAGGGGCAGCGCCACATAGCGGGCGGTATCGAAACGACCCAGGCGGAAGGCGATGTCGACGGGGTCGCGGAACACGTCCGCCACCTGGTCGGAAAGCTGCAGATGGAGCTGCAGGCGCGGGTGTTCGCGACGGAAGGCGGTCAGCCATGGCAACAGGAGGTTGCGGCCCAGATCGGACGGCGCGGCCACCTGCAGGGTTCCGGCCAGCGCGGCATCTTCGCCCTGTACCCGGGCCTGTCCTTCGCGCAGCGCCGCCAGCCCTTCCTGTGCATAGGGCAGGTACAACGCGCCTTCGGCGGTCAGCCGCAGGCTGCGGGTGGTGCGCACGAACAGCCGCAGGTCGAGCTCCCGCTCCAGCCGGGCGACGGCTGCCGCGACCTGGCCGGGCAGCAGGTCCACCTCGCGCGCTGCATGGCTGAAGCTGCCCAGCGCGGCGGTGCGGACGAACAGCTGCAGATCGTCGAAGCGGATCATTTTCACCGCAGCAGGGAAAGTGATGTCCGATTCTGCGCCTTTCCACCGCGATCCGCAGCGTCCATGCTGACGCCACCCCCTCCCATGGAGTTCCCATGCGCGCCGTTGCCTATACCCAAGCCGGTCTGTCCGCCGACGATCCCACCTCGCTGGTCGACATCGAGCTGGATCTTCCCCGCCCTGGGCCGCGTGATCTGCGGGTGGCGGTGAAAGCCGTTGCGGTGAACCCGGTCGACGCCAAAGTGCGGCGCAGCGCGGCCACCGAGGGCCCGCGCGTGCTCGGTTTCGACGCCGTGGGGGTCGTGGATGCAGTGGGCAGCGAGGTCAGCCTGTTCCAGCCCGGCGACGCGGTGTACTACGCCGGTGCCATTGATCGCCCCGGCAGCAATGCGGAGTACCAGCTGGTGGATGAGCGCATCGTCGGCCGCAGGCCGAACCGCGTGGATGACGCTGGCGCTGCGGCCCTGCCGCTCACCGCGATCACCGCCTGGGAACTGCTGTTCGACCGGCTGCGCATCGCCGAAGGCGGTGGCGAGGGGCAGACCCTGCTGGTGATCGGTGCCGCCGGAGGCGTGGGGTCGATCCTCGTGCAGCTGGCGCGCCAGCTCACCGGGCTGACCGTGATCGGTACCGCATCGCGTCCGGAAACCCAGGACTGGGTCTATGGCCTGGGTGCGCATCATGTCATCGACCACAGCCGGCCGCTCAGCGAGGGCCTGGCGCGACTGGGCATCACGCAGGTAGAGCACGTCGCCAGCCTGACCCACACCGACCAGCACTACGCGCAGATCATCGAGGTGCTGGCCCCGCAGGGCCAACTGGCCTTGATCGACGACCCTGGCCAGCTGGACGTGATGGCGCTCAAGCGCAAATCCGCCTCGCTGCACTGGGAGTTCATGTTTGCCCGACCATTGCACCAGACCGCCGACATGCAGCAACAGCACGTACTGCTCAATCGTGTCGCGGACTTGATCGATGCCGGCATCCTGCGTACCACGCTGGGTGAAAACCTGGGCCGGATCAACGCAGCCAACCTGCGCCGGGCGCACGCCCTGATCGAGAGCCAGAAGGCCAAGGGCAAGATCGTGCTGGAAGGCTGGTAAGCCGCCAGCTCGCCGGGGTCGCAACCGGGGTCACCGCACGACCCTTCTCTGACTCTGCTCTCTTTTCTTTCTACGCGGCTGGCAGCGCACGAAAAACGTT
>JAZBLM010000093.1:0-14053 GCA_037033225.1 Pseudomonadota bacterium | reverse complement strand
GACCAGAAGGTCGCCGCCAATCTGTCGGTGTGGTACCAGCAGACCGGCAACAGCGAAGGCCATGGCACCAAGTGGCTGCCGGACCTGCGCCAGTGGTGGCGCAAGAGCGGCCGCACCCTGGAGGTTCCGGTGGATGGCGTCACCGGCCCGACGCGTCCGGTCGGCACCCATGCCCTGTCGTTCAACGATCGCGCGCCCGCGCTGAAACAGTTGGCGCCGGGCAGTTACACCCTGGTGGTGGAAGCGGTACGCGAGGTCGGTGGCCGCGAGCTGCTCAAGGTGCCTTTCACCTGGCCTGCGAAGGCCGCGCAGAGCAGCAGTGCGCAGGGCACCACCGAACTCGGCAAGGTCACCCTCGCCATCAAACCCTGATCGACCGCCCTTTTCCTGGAGTCTTCCGCATGAAGCGCACCCTCGTTCTCGCCGCTGCCCTCGCCGCCGTCCTTCCGTTCTCCGCCGCAGCCCACAAAGCCTGGCTGCTGCCGTCGCAGACCGTCGTCGCCGGCAATGATCCCTGGATCACGGTGGATGGCGCGGTATCCAACGACCTGTTCTATTTCAACCATGTGCCGCTGCGCCTGGAATCCCTGGTAGTCACCGCGCCGGATGGCAGCCAGGTGCAGCCGCAGAACGCCGCTACCGGCAAATTCCGCAGCGTGTTCGACATCGAACTGAAACAGGCGGGCACGTACCGCATCGCCTCGGTGAACGAAGGCCTGTTCGCGACGTACGAGCTGAACGGCGAGCGCAAGCGCTGGCGTGGGAGCGCCGCCAGCTTCGGCGAGCTGCCCAAGAATGCGCAGAAGCTGCAGGTGTCCGAATCGGTAGGTCGGGTTGAAACCTTCGTGACCAACGGTGCGCCGAATGCCACCGCGCTCAAGCCGACCAACAAGGGCATCGAGCTGGTCGCCGTGGGCCACCCGAACGATCTGTTCGCCGGTGAGGAAGCCACCTTCCGCGTGCTGGTCGACGGCACGCCCACGGCCGGGCTGGAATTCGAGATCGTGCGAGGCGCAACGCGCTACCGCAATGTCCAGGACGAGATCAAGGTGACCAGCAACGCCCAGGGCGAAATCAGGGTGAAGTGGCCGGAGGCCGGCATGTATTGGCTGGAGACTGGCAGCGAAGATGCGAAGACCACGGTCAAGCAGGCCGGGAAGCGCCGGCTGAGCTACGTGGCGACGCTGGAAGTGCTGCCGCAGTGAGGCCGTCCGGAGCCAGGGCTGCCCCGGCCCTTCGCCTTCCCTGCCTGCACACCTCCTGATGACGGCTTCGCTACCTGACATCGCCCGCCTCGGCGGTACCACCATGGGCACTTCGTGGAGTGTGTCGCTGGTGGTTCCGCGTGGACGGGACCTGCATCCGCTGCACGCCGGCATCCAGGCACAGCTGGATCGGGTCGTTGCCCAGATGAGCACCTGGGAGCCGGGCTCGGACCTGAGCCGATTCAACCGCGCCGCAGCGGGCAGCTGGGTCGCGCTTCCCGCGCAGACCCGCAGCGTGCTGTGCTGCGCGCAGTCGGTGGCCGAAGCCAGCGACGGTGCATTCGATCCCACGCTGGGCCCGCTGGTGGCGCTGTGGGGCTTCGGCGCCCACGCCGCCGCCCGCGTGCGTCCGGATGCCACGACGATTGCCGCAACGCGTGCTCTCTGCGGCTGGCAGAAGCTGCAGTGGCGCGACGACGCCCTGCTGCAGCCGGGTGGCCTGGCGCTGGATCTTTCGGCGATCGCCAAGGGATTCGGCGTTGACGAAGTCGTACGCTGGTTGCGCGGCCAGCAGGTGGATGCCGCGCTGGTGGAAGTGGGCGGCGAGCTGCACGGTTATGGCCACAAGCCCGACCGGCAACCGTGGCGCGTGCTGGTGGAGTCGGCACCGGACGACGATGCGCGGCTGCCGGCCCGTGTCCTTGCGCTGGATGCGCAGGCGATCGCGACGTCGGGTGATCGCTGGCATCAGTATGCGCAGGGGGATGGACGCATCACCCACAGCATGGACCCGCGCACCGGGCTGCCGGTGCAGCGCGCTGCCGCGGCGGTCACGGTGGTGGCCGCCGACGCCATGCAGGCTGATGCGTGGGCCACTGCGATGACCGTGATGGGGCGGGACGTCGGCATGGCCGTGGCAACCCGCCTGCAGCTGGCGGTGCGTTTCCTCGAACGCGGTCCGGGCGGCGCGGTGGAGACGCTCAGCCCCGCCTTCGACGCCTTGCTGCCATGAGCATCCGCCTTTCCCGCGCCCTGCTGGGCAACCTGCTGGTGATGCTGGTGCTTGCAGCAATTGCATGGCTGCTGCTGCGCCTGCACCTGGCTGACAGCGGCTGGATGCTGGACACCCGCGCGCGCTCCCTGCAGCTCGCCCTGGCGAGCGTGCTGGGCTACGCGGGACTGTGCACGCTGCTGTGGTGGCGCACGCGTCCGCGAAGGGAGCGGGTGGACCCGGACGTGCGGCCGATCCTGCTTGTCTGGGCAAGCCAGACCGGTTTCGCAGCACAGCTCGCCGAACGCAGTGCCGACGCGCTGCGCGCAGCGGGATTGCCGGTGCGCGTGCGCAGCATCGAACATCTGGATGCTGCACTGCTGGCTGACAGCGAGCGCGCGCTGTTCATCGCCAGCACGACCGGTGAGGGCGATCCTCCCGACCACGCCGCGCCGTTCCTGCGGCGTCTGATGGAGGCCACACCCTCGTTGGCCCACCTGCATTACGGCGTGCTGGCACTCGGCGATCACAGCTATGCCCACTTCTGTGCTTTCGGGCATCAGCTGGATGCGTGGCTGCGTCGGCACGGAGCACATGCACTGTTCGACACGGTGGAAGTCGACAACGCCGATCCGGCCAGCCTGCGCCACTGGCAGCAGCTGCTGGGCCAGCTCGGCGGCGATGCCGGCGAACAGCCGGACTGGACGCCGGTCGAGTACCAGTCGTGGACGCTGCTGCAGCGTGAGCACCTCAATCCGGGCAGCGTCGGCGGGCCGGTGCACTGGCTGCGCCTGCAGCCGCCAGCGGAAGGCGAGGTGCGCTGGCAGGCCGGCGATATCGCCGAGGTGGGTCCCCGTCATGCGCCGGCCGCCGTGGAGGCCTGGCTGCTGGCCAACGGCTTTGATGGCGGACGGGTTCTCGCCGATGGCCAGACCCTGCACGCGCGCCTGTCGCGCAGCCACCTGCCCCGACATGCAGCTGGCACTACGCTGGACGACCTGCTCGCCCTGCTCCAGCCTCTCCCGCATCGTGAGTACTCCATTGCGTCGGCTGGGCACGAAGGCGCGGTCGACCTGGTACTGCGTCGCCAGCTGCGGGCCGATGGTACGCCAGGCCTGGGCAGCGGCTGGTTGTGCGATATCGCCACCGTGGGCAGCGCGATCGACCTGCGCCTGCGCCGCAACCCCAACTTCCATGGGATAGTGTCCGACCAGCCGTTGATCCTGATCGGCAACGGCACCGGCATCGCCGGATTGCGGGCGCATCTGCACGAGCGCGACGCCGCAGGCGCCAGCCGCAACTGGTTGCTGTTCGGTGAACGCCACGCCGCACATGATTTTCACTTCGGCAGCGAGCTGCGGGAGATGCAGCAGCGCGGCATGCTGGAGCGGCTGGACACGGTTTTCAGCCGCGATGGCGGAGAGCACCGCTACGTGCAGGACCGCCTTCTCGCCGAAGCCGCGCGGCTGCGCGAATGGATCCACGCTGGCGCCACTGTGCTGGTCTGCGGCAGCCTGCAGGGCATGGCACCGGCCGTGGATGCGGTGATCGCGCAGGTGCTCGGTCCCGACGGCAGGGAGGCACTGGTGCGCGAGGGGCGTTACCGACGCGACGTGTACTGAGCAGCGGCCGGCCTGTAGCGCCGGCTCCGACCGGCGCCATCATCCGCCGGCGGCATCACCGACCACTGCGTCGTGCCGACCTGCAGTCGCAGCATCCACGCTGACCCGGATTGCAAGCACCTCGCCGCCGCCCTGCAGCGCGTGTCGCTGACGTGCACCCGCGGCCAGCCACGCGGTGTCGCCCTGCTCCAGGGCGGGCAGTGCCGTATCGGCCGCGAATGCGGCCTGGCCGGCCAGCAGATGGATCGCCCACGCCACGCCCGGTTCGGTGAAGAAATACATCGGCCCCACCAACGGACGGTGCAGCAGCTGCACCGCAACCCGGTCGCGTCGCCACATCACGTTGAAGTCGTGCGTGGTGCCGTCGACCAGCTCGCCGTGCACTGCGGCTTCCCCGCCGAAGCGGACCCGGCCATGTGGCGGCAGAACGTCCTCCACCCGCCCGTCTTCGAATCGCAGGCGCACCCCATTGCCGTGCAGCAGCACCAGTTCGCGCTCGACCCCCGGGAAACGAGAGAAGGCTGCATCGGATTCAATTTCGGCAATCGACAGGCGCAGTACCCAGTCATCGCCCTGTCGGGGCAACCGCAGGATTTCGCGCGTCCACCCCATGCCGTTGCGCCACCGCTCGCGCCGGTAGCCGGTGCTGGAAAGCACGTGCGTCGGGAGGCACTGCAGGACCGTGTCGTCGCTCATCTCAGCGTTTGGCCAGCGTGCCGCCGCAGTCCGCATCAAGCAGCTGCGAACCCTGCAGCCACGCCTTGTCCGGGTAGTAGGCGAAGACCATGGTGCCGCCGCTCAAGGCATCGATGAGCGGTTTGGCAACGGTCAGGCGTACCGCAGGACACCCCAGGCTGCGGCCGAGCCGTCCCTGCAGGCGCGCAACCGACGGATTCACGTAGGGCGCCCCGTGGATGACGATCGCACGCTCGCGCGCGTGGTCATTGAATCCCGGCTCCAGCCCGTCCAGGCGCAGCGAGTAGCCGTTGCCGCCGACGTAGGTTTCCTGTGCGGTGAACGCACCGATGCTGGACATGAAACTGCCCTCCCGGTTCGAGAAGTGCTCGGTCCGGTCGGCCCCGCTGTTGCGACCATGGGCCACCCACTCCTCGAACAGCAGGCGCTGTCGGCGCAGATCGAACACCCACAGCCGCTGCTGGGTCGAGGGGCGTGAATAGTCGATGACGCCCAGGCGGTCCGTCGCAATGCCCAGCTCGGGTCGTCGCAGTGCGCAGCGCATCGCGCTGGCGGCCAGCTGCAGCACCTTGCGGTCGGCGTTGGGCGCGACGCGCGCCAACAGGGCGCCCAGGTCGGCAGGGGATGCAACGGCAGACAGGGACTGTGCGGAGGCCGGCAGGCTGCAGGCGGACAGCAGACCCATGGCGGCCAGCCATTGCAGGCGTGGCGGTTTCATCAAGGCAGGTCGGAAGCGGACACAGACCTTATAGAGTGGACCCACTCGGCTCGGATTCCAACACCGGCTGCAGGCCCGGTTCAGCACCGCTGGGACGCATTGCCGGCAGCGAGGTCACCAGCACCGTGGTGCCCGGCACCAGCGAGGCGTAGAGATGGTGCGCAAAGTCGACGGGCAGCGCCAACGGCAGCGAGGGAAACGCGAGCAGGTCGGGGACCGGCTGACCAGGCGCCCCCGGCAACAGGGGATAGGCTGTCCAGCGGTGTTGCCGCTGATGGTCATCAAGCGGACTCGGCGCGTCGACCAGGCCCTCTCCCATCACGAACAGCGTGGTGCCCTGGAACGCCGGCAGTGCGTCGGCCGCCAGCGGAGATTCACCGATCAGCACTCCATCACGCAGCACGTAGATGCGCTGGTCTTGCAGGCTGACCAACACGCCGACCTGGCCGGCCGGCGCTTCGCTGTCATTCCAGTACGCGCCCTTCGCCGACCCGGCGGCCGGTGCCGGCAGCGGCGAGCCGCTGCGGGAGACCGGCGCCAGCATGGCCGGATAGACCAGGCTCATCGGGGCGCTCCGGGCGTCGGCCACGACCACCGTGTCGCCGCGTCGCGTGGTGCCGAACAACTTCTGCGCGAACGCCTGCGGCAGCCGGACGCAGCCGTGCGATGCCGGGTGACCAGGCAACGCACCACCGTGCAGGGCGATACCGTCCCAGGTCAGCCGCTGCATGTAGGGCATGGGTGCACTGTTGTACAGGTTGGAACGGTGGTCCTTGTCTTTCTGCAGGATGGTGAACACGCCGGTCGGCGTTTCGTGTCCCGCCTTGCCCGAGCTGATCGTGCTCAGGCCGATGGCGATCCCGTTGCGGTACACATAGGCGCGCTGCTCCTCCAGACTCACCACCAGCACGATCGGGCCGGAGGGCGATATTTCCGGATGCCAGAGAAACTCGCCGGGCTTGAGGTCAGCCGGGCCACGCAGGTCCGGGACGGCGCCACTGGCCGGGACCGCAGCCGCAGCCGGCACCGTTGGCCGCGCCTGCAAGGAAGCGGTGCAGCACGCCGCGATGACCAGCACCACCCACCCACGCCACGATCCGATCAAGGCCGTCCTCCAGTCCACGGGAGCGGACACGCTAACCTGCGGGCAGCCCGGAAAAAAGATTGCCCGGCGACACAGCCATGTGTCGTACCGGGCAATGGATACCTCCCTGTCGACCTCCCGCTGCCCCGCGCATCCTGCGATGGGGGCGACGTGCTCCGTGCACGGAGGTCGCGAATCATCCCTGGTTGTCTATCCCAGCCCCTTCCACAGGTCTGTGATGCCACCGTCCTGGTCCCTTTGACGCCTCCCTGCGCCGGTCGCTGCCGCGCCGTCATGGCGCAGGCCCTGGCCCGCTTCCTGCGAGCCGCGACAATCCCCTGTATCAACGCCTTGGTACGGGTCGCACCGGCACCGCTCCGGGTGCCGGATCCAGCCGGGACGCCTTGTCGCCGGTGGTGATCCGCTGTCGATTCCGTTCGACGATGACTTTCCCTATGCCCTTCACCTGCGTCAGGTCCTCGACGCTTCTGAAAGGCCCGTGCTGCTGCCTGTGCGCGACGATCGCAGCGGCCCGGCTGGGCCCCACCATCGTCAATCCCTGCTCCAGGGCAGAAGCATCTGCACGGTTGATGTCGATCCGATCCGACCCGGAGGCCGATCCCATCCCCATCACCAGC
Organism: Pseudomonadota bacterium; assembly: GCA_037033225.1. GTDB lineage: Bacteria > Pseudomonadota > Gammaproteobacteria > Xanthomonadales > Xanthomonadaceae > Stenotrophomonas. The sequence continues at coordinate 7,099 of JAZBLM010000093.1, read as the reverse complement.
AACAATGCCGGCACCACATTCCACCAAGACACGACGTGAATCTCCCTGTGATCCGGGCTGTCCCGACCGGCATTCCCGTCGGTTGAAACAGTGTCCGTCACCACATGCATACAGACTATCGTCTGCATACATTTCTAACAGCCAGCTAAATACCCGACGCCTTGTAGGAAAAACCCTACCCCCGGTGGCGGCAAAACCATGGGATCTGCGTCAGTCGTGCTGATGGCGCACAGAACGAGCCCGGGGGTGGCGCGTAGAATGGGCGGATCAGTCACCCTTTTGGAGTTCCACATGGACAGCGCCAAGCTCGGCCAGTATGTCAACCAGAAATGGGACGAGGAAATCGTTCCGCAGCTGGTGGACTACATCCGCATCCCCAACAAATCGCCGATGTTCGACGCCGACTGGGTGCAGAACGGCTATATGGAGCAGGCCGTCGTCCTGATGGAAAGCTGGGCACGCGCGCAGCAGATCCCGGGCCTGCAGGTCGATGTCGTCCGCCTGCCCGACCGCACCCCCCTGCTGTTCCTGGAGATCCCGGCCAGCGGCAGCGGAACCGGCGACGACACCGTGCTGCTCTACGGCCATCTGGACAAGCAACCGGAAATGACCGGCTGGGACGAGGATCTTGGCCCGTGGCTGCCGGTGCTGCGCGACGACAAGCTCTACGGCCGTGGCGGCGCCGACGACGGGTACGCCATCTTCGGCTCGCTGGCCGCCGTGCTGGCCCTGCAGGCACAGGGCCTGCCGCATGCCCGCTGCGTGATCCTGATCGAGGCATGCGAGGAATCCGGCAGCTATGACCTGCCGGCCTACGTGGACCATCTGGCCGACCGCATCGGCAAGCCGTCGCTGGTGGTATGCCTGGATTCGGGCTGTGCCAACTATGACCAGCTGTGGTGCACCACCTCGCTGCGCGGCCTGACCGGCGGCAACTTCTCGGTCAAGGTGCTCAATGAAGGCGTCCATTCCGGCGACGCTTCCGGCGTGGTGCCCTCCAGCTTCCGCCTGCTGCGCCAGCTGTTGTCGCGCATCGAAGACCAGGACACCGGCCGCATCCTCATCGAGGGCATGCAGGTGGATATCCCGGCCGAGCGCCTGGAACAGGCCAGGCGCGCTGCCGAGGTCGTGGACACCGCCATCTTCGACAAGTTCCCGCTCGTCGACGGTCTGGTGCCGATGAACGAGGACCTGACCGAGCTGGTGCTCAACCGCACCTGGCGCCCAGCGCTGTCGGTAACCGGCATCGGCGGCATGCCGTCGCTGGAATCGGCCGGCAACGTGCTGCGCCCGCATACGGCGGTGAAGCTTTCGCTGCGCCTGCCGCCCACCGCGGATGGCAAGGCCTGTGGCGAGCTGCTGAAGGAAACACTGCTGCGTGATCCGCCGAACGGCGCCGAGGTCACGCTGGACCTGGAGAAGGCATCCAGTGGCTGGAACGCGCCCGCCATGTCGCCGTGGCTGACCCGGGCGATCGACGATGCCAGCCAGACCTTCTTCGGCAAGCCGGCGATGTACATGGGCGAAGGCGGCTCGATTCCGTTCATGGGCATGCTGGGTGAGAAGTTCCCCGGTGCGCAGTTCATGATCACCGGCGTGCTGGGCCCACACTCGAACGCACACGGTCCGAACGAGTTCCTGCACATCCCGATGGGCAAGAAGGTCACCGCGTGCGTGTCCAAGGTGATCACCGAACACCACGCAGCCAGCCTGCGCGGCGAAACCAGTGGCTCTCCGGTGGCGGCCGACAGTGGCACCCGCCACGGCGACCACGGCTGCTGCTGAAAGCACGGCAGGTGTCGGCCCTGGCCGGCACCTGCCGTAGACTGGCACGACCCTTTACTCCGGAGTCGTGTACATGGACGGTCTGTTTGGCAGCACCAGCTGGCTTTACATCATCCTGGTCGGCTTCATCGTCGGCCTGCTGGGGCGCTTCATCATGCCCGGCAACCAGCGCATGGGCTGCCTGCTGACGATCGGGCTGGGCATCGTCGGCGCGCTGCTCGCGGGCTGGTTCGGCCAGTACATGGGCTGGTATGCCGCCGGTGAGCCGGCCGGTTTCTTCGGCGCGGTGCTCGGCGCCGTGGCGATCCTGGCGCTGTTGCGCCTGTTCAGCGGCGGTCGTCGCTGATCCCCCTTTTTCCCCTGATGCGGCCCCTGCGGGCGCCGCGGATGTTGCCTGCATGAACGATCCTGCTTCCCTCCCCGAACGCACTGCACAGCGCCTGCAGTGGACCCGCGCGCAGCTGGACGATGCCGGCGCGCAGCTCGAGCGCGCTTCAGTGGACGCCGGCATGCGCAGCTACTGGCGCGCCACCAGCCGGCAGGGCAGCCACATCGTGATGGATTCCCCGCCAGGCCTGGAGGACGTGCGACCGTGGCTGCGCATGCGCGGGCTGCTCGAGCGGCAGGGGCTGCGCGTGCCCGCGGTAGTCGCCGAGGACGTCGAACTCGGCCTGTTGCTACTGGAGGACCTCGGAGGCCCCACGCTGGCCAGGGTGATCGACACCGACAGTGCAGACCTGTGGTTCGACAGGGCGATGGACCAGCTGCTGGCGCTGCAGCGCATACCGGTTCCGCCGGACTTCGGCCATTTCGGGCCTGCCCTGCTGGTGCGGGACGCCGGCCTGTTCGACGAATGGTTCCTGCAGCGCCACCTCGGCATCCGCCTGGAGGGTGCCGACCGCGAATGCCTACGGCAGGCGCAGCAGCACCTGATGGACAACGCGCTGGGCCAGGCGCAGGTGATGACCCATCGTGACTTCATGCCGCGCAACCTGATGCCGGTCGCTGACGGCCCGGCTGTGCTGGACTTCCAGGATCTCGTCCAGGGGCCGATCGCCTATGACCCGGTGAGTCTGTTCAAGGACGCATTCCTCAGCTGGCCACTGGCGCGCGTCGACGGCTGGCTGCAGCGCTACCACCAGCGCGCCGTCGAGGCTGGCCTGCCGGTACCTGCCTGGGAAGTCTTCCTGCGCGATGCGGACTGGCTGGGCATCCAGCGCCACTTGAAGTGCCTGGGCATTTTCAGCCGTCTTCGCTACCGCGATGGAAAAGGCCACTACCTGGACGATGCGCCGCGCTTCATCGCCTACCTGGACGAGGTCCTGCCGCGGTACCCGGAACTCGATGGCCTGCGCGACCTGCTTGAGCGACGGATCAAGCCGGCGATGGACGAACGGCTCGATCCGGCGGCAGCACGATGAAGGCCCTCATCTTCGCCGCCGGCCTGGGCGAGCGCATGCGGCCGCTGACCCTGCACACGCCCAAGCCGTTGCTCTGCGTGGCTGGCAAGCCCCTGATCGTCTGGCATCTGGAACGGCTCGCTGCGTTCGGCGTACGCGAGGTGGTGGTCAACATCTCCTGGCTGGCCGACTGCTTCGCGCCTGCGTTGGGCGATGGCAGCCGATGGGGCCTGACCCTGCATTTCATCCACGAGGGCGACACGCCGCTGGAGACCGGCGGCGGACTGCTCAATGCGCTGCCGGTGCTGGGTGCTGATCCGTTCCTGGTGGTCAATGGTGACGTCTGGACGGATTTCGACTTCGCTGCGCTGCCGGGCGAACCTGTCGGCCAGGCGCATCTGGTGATGGTCGACAATCCCGTCCAGCACCCCGATGGGGATTACCGGCTGGACGCCGCCGGCCTTCTACACCACGACCGCGAAGGTGACTGCCTGACGTACGCGGGTATCGGGGTCTACCGCCCTTCCCTGCTTGCTGACTGGCGCGCCGTGATCGGCGATGCACCGGGCAGCGAGCGCCCCCTGCCGCGCTTCAGCGTGGTGCCCCTGCAGAAGCATTTCATGGCGCAGGGCCTGGTCAGCGGGCAGCACCATCGCGGACGATGGACGGATGTGGGAACGGTAGAGCGCCTGCGCGCACTGGATGCCGAGCTGACCCGGTCGAACGGCTGAGCCCGCTCGCGGGTGGCTGCTCAGAGCACATCGCTGGTTTGGCGCCGGGTGGGTGGAGGCTGCGCCCGCGTGAAAAAGGAAATAAAGGCGGTAGGGTCGACCCACGGTCGACCGCTTTGGGCGGGTTTGCTGGCGCGGCACAAGCAGTCGACCATGGGTCGACTCTACCAACCCGGCAATTCTCCACTCAATACCGCGGACGGCCGTCTTCCAGCACCTGACGCAGGAAAGGCACGGTGATCCGCCGCTTGGCCGCCAGCGATTCGCGATCCAGCCAATCCATCAGCGTGATCAACCCGCCCAGCTCGCGTCCCGAGTGCGACAGCAGCCACTCGATGGACGCCTCATCGATCGACAAGCCGCGCCGCAGCGCACGGTCGCGCAGCACCGCTGCCCGCCCCTCTTCATCCAGCGCGTGCAGCACCACCCGCACGCACTGACCCAGCCGCGAACGAAGGTCCGGCAGCACCAGCCCCAGCGCCGAAGGCGCTGCCTGCGCGGTATACATCACCGCCGTCCCCGCCGCGCGCGCACGGTTGTGGAAGTCGAACAGCGCCACCTCATCACTGCGTTGGCCCGCGACCGCATCCAGGCCATCGAGCACCACCAGATCGCGCTGCTCCAGTCCTTCCAGCGCGGCGCCCACGCGGCCCACCACCGCCGACAATGGCACATACGTCGGCGTGCGGCCCGCCTGCTCGGCGTGGGAACACATGGCCAGCGCCTGGTGCGTCTTGCCCGTGCCCGCTGCGCCTTCCAGGTAGACCCAGTCGGTGCTGGCGCCTACGGCGATCGCACGCAGCTGCGCCAGCGCGCCGTCCGGCGCGCCGATGAAGGTCTCCAGCCGCTCGTCCTGCGGATAATGCAGGGCCAGCGGCAGCTGCGGCACAGCGCTCACTTCAGATCCGGTCCCTTGGGCGGCGAATCAACGACGATGACCTGCTTGTCGATGTACGAGTCCAGCACGATCGACGGCTTCTCGCCCGCATACAGCTCGCTTTCCCGATAGCGCTGGTGGGCGTAGCGCAGCAGCACATTGCTGACCGCCGCCACCGGAAGCGCCAGCAGCATGCCCAGGAAGCCGAACAGCTGGCCGCCGGCCATCACCGCGAAGATCACCGCCACCGGATGCAGGCCGATCTTGTCGCCGACGATGCGCGGGGTGAGCACATAGCTTTCCAGCAGCTGGCCCACGGTGAACACCACGCCCACCAGCAACAGCAGCTTCAGGTCGAACCCCTGCGACTGCACCAGCGCGGCGATGACCGCCATCAGGATGCCGGTGGTGGCGCCGAGATAGGGAATGAAACTGATGAGCCCGGCAATGATGCCGATCAGCAGTCCGAGGTTCAGGCCGACCATCGTCAAGCCGCCGGCGTAGATCACGCCCAGCGCGATCATCACCAGGAACTGGCCGCGGATGAAGGCGCCCAGCACATCGTTGGACTCACGTGCCAGCTGGGTGATCGTTCCCACGTGGTTGCGCGGGATCACCGAGCGTACCCGCTCCACCAGCAGATCCCAGTCCCGCAGGAAGTAGAACGCCAGGATGGGCAGGAGCAGCAGGTTGACCACCCAGGTCACCATGGCGAAACCGGACCGCTGCACGTAGCCGAAGAACTGCTTGGCCACGCCGCCGGCCTGCTGCCAGTGGCTGCGGACGTACTCCATCACCCGGTCGGCATCCAGCCACTGCATGACCTCCAGGCCGGTCTTCTGCTCGAACCAGGGAATCCCCTTTTCCATCAGCCAGGCCTGGGCCTGCGGCGCCGAGGCGATCAGCGTGCTGATCTGGCGCTCGATCATGGGCACCAGGATCAGCAGCAGCGCGGTGATCACCAACACCATCGCCACGAACACCAGGATCACGCCCGTATTGCGCGAGCGGCCCGTCGCCTCGATGCGATCCACCAGGGGATCACCGAGCCAGGCCAATGCCAGTGCGAGCACGAACGGGGTCAGGATGGGAGCGAGCAGCCAGACCACCCAGCCGATCAGCAACGCGACCGCGACGAACTTCACGCGGCGCAGGAACAGGGCGATTTCCGCCTCGGGCGTGTGGATCATCGCAGGCGATACTCGTTGCTGGCCGGGGCCGGGTTCTGTTCATCGCCTTCCAGGGTGATGGCTACCGGCGCCACCGGCACCAGCACGCCGTTGTCGCCCAGCATCCGGTTCATGCCGGCGAGACCGGTGGTCATGTCCACGCTGAGTTCCAGCCGGTTGCCGACCGCGCGCAGCGGAATGACGTTGCGTACCACCGGGACGTCGCGCAGGCCCGCAGCCAGGCGCATGTAGTCATCGGCACTGTCGACCCCGGTCACGACGATGCGGTAGGTCCCGGCCTGGCCCGTGGCGGCACCGGGCTTGGCGTAGCGGCGCACCAGTGCATCGGCCGCGCCGTCGGCACCGCCGGCCATCGCACGCATAGCGTTGGCGTCCTTGGTGGTCCACTTGCCCAGCTCACGGCCGTTGTCGACGAACACCCAGTCCGCCTGCCAGCCGCCATCGGCACGCGACAGCTTGCCGATCAGCTGCATCGGCGGAGCGTAGCGCGTGGACGCGCGGGCCACGGCCGCCGTGTCCTGGCGCCAGATCGCACCGACCAGCGCCTGCTCGGCGGTGCTCCCCGTCGGCAGGCCCAGCTTGTAACCCCGCTCTACGGCGCGTGACAGGATCGGGCGGACTGCGTTGGCCTGCGCCACGGTCACCAGGCGCGGACCGCTGCCATCGTCGATGGCCAGCCACAGCACCGGCTTGGGTCGCGGCTGCGGCCAGACCGGCAGGCCCAGCGCAGCCACCATCGCGTCCACGTCCTCTTCGCGGAAACGCGCGACAAGCAGCGTGCGGAAGCTCGGGGCGCCGCTGGCCGAAGTGCTCTGGTCCTGCTTGTAGTCATAGCTGCGCACGTAGTCCTTGGCATTGCGCAGCGCCTGCACCACGCCCGGGCGGGCGGTGATGTTGCGGTCACCGGACAGCTTGCCCAGCACCTCGGCCAGCGCGCGCGACAGACCACCGTTGCGGTCGGCGTCGCTCTGGCCGCGGACCGGCACCTCGGCTTCGTAGGTTCCGCTGGCGATGGCCACGTCCCCTTCCGTGCGCAGGCCGCTCTGGGCCAGGGCAGCCATGGGCAGGCACGCCGCGAGGAGCATGATGAGGAACGTGGTCCTGAGGGGGGTGCGG
>JAZBLM010000092.1:0-14157 GCA_037033225.1 Pseudomonadota bacterium | reverse complement strand
TCTACGTCCCGAACGTAGCGCTCTACCAGACTGAGCTACACCCCGAAGGAGCCGCCTAAGATACCGTGTGAAGGCTGAAGCGGCAACTGTTTTGTTGCATCAGCCACCCTGGCGTTCGTCGATGCTGCCCGACTCGCGCGCTTCGAACCACATGCCGTTGAGGATGGCGACGACCGAGGCCAGGCCGGTGCCGAGGATCCAGGCGAAATACCACATGGTGTACTCCTTGAGTGAGAGGCCGGCCGATGGGCCGGCGTTGTCTGGTAGCGCCGGCGCAGGGCCGGCGCCGCGATCAGTACGCGTTCGGGTTGTCGGCCATGTCTTCGGCCGTGGTCTTGCCCTTCATCACCCGGTAGACCCAGCTGGTGTAGGCCAGGATGATCGGCAGGAAGATCACCGTGGCGACCAGCATGATGCCCAGGGTCAGATGGCTGGACGAACTGTCCCATACCGTCAGGCTTGAACCGGGCTGGCTGGACGAGGGCAGCAGGAACGGGAAGATCGCAAAGCCCACGGTCAGGATGATGCCGGCGATGGACGCACCGGAGGCCAGGAATGCCAGCCCGCCGCGCCGTGCGCGCAGCAGCACCGCGCTGGCCAGCGCACCCAGCAGGCCCGCGATCGGCGCCAGCATCGTGGCGGGCATGCTGCTGTAGTTGTGCAGCCAACCGCCCGCCTGGCCACCCATCGCGGCACTCTTCAGCAGCGGATTGGTCGGACCGTCGGTGACCACCGGCGAGGTGATCTCATAGCCGGGCAGCCCGAAGGCAACCCAGGCACCCGCCAGCGCGAACAGCACGAAGCTGAGCAGGGCCGCCATGCTGCCGTAGCGTGCCGAGCGCTCGGCGACCGGTCCATCGGTCTTCAGCACCAGCATCGCCGCGCCATGGGACACCAGCATGGACACGCTGACCAGGCCGGCGACCAGGGCAAACGGCGTGAGCAGGCCAAAGAACGAACCGGTGTAGAAGATGCGCATGCTGTCGTCGAAGTGGTAGGGCACGCCCAGCAGCACGTTGCCCACGGCCACGCCGGCGATCAGGCCCGGCAACAGCCCACCGACGAACAGTACCCGGTCCCAGTTGTCGCGCCAGCGCTTGCTGGGCATCTTGCTGCGGTACTTGAAACCCACAGGGCGCAGGATCAGGCCGAACAGCATCGCGAAGATGGCCAGGTAGAAGCCGGAGAAACTGACCGCGTACAGCGGCGGCCAGGCCGCGAAGATCGCGCCGCCACCCAGCACCAGCCACACCTGGTTGCCTTCCCATACCGGGCCGATGGTGTTGATCACCAGCCGGCGCTCATCGTCGTTCCTGGCGACGAACGGCAGCAGGGTACCGACACCCAGGTCAAAGCCATCCATCACCGCCCAGCCGATCAGCAGCACGCCCAGCAGCAGCCACCAGATCACGCGGAGGGTGGTGTAATCGAGTCCAAGGAATTCCATGTGGGTTCTCCTGCCTTACGCCTGGCCGGGGGCCGGGGCGGCAATGGGGTGGACGGGCACGCGCGGTGCCTGCAGGGAGGGCAGGATGGCGTCGGGCCCCTTGCGGATCGCTTTCAGCATCAGCTTGACCTCGATCACCAGCAGCACGGTGTACAGCAGGGTGAACACGGCCAGCGTGGTCAGGATCTCGTGCAGCGCCAGGCCCGAAGCTGCATAGAACGTCGGCAGAACGCCGTCCACGGCCCAGGGCTGGCGACCGTACTCGGCAACGAACCAGCCGCATTCGATGGCGATCCAGGGCGCAGGCAGCGACCACAGGGCCAGCGTCAGGAACCAGCGTTTGTCCTGGAAGTTGTTGCGGCAGGCGTAGTAGAACGCCAGTGCGAAGAAGGCGATCAGGTAGAAGCCGAGTCCGGCCATCACGCGGAACGTCCAGAACAGCGGGGCCACCCTTGGCACGGTGTCCATCGCGGCTTTGGAAATTTCTTCCGGCGTCGCATTGCCGATATCGTCCCGGTAGCGCTTGAGCAGCAGGCCGTGGCCCAGGTCCTGCCAATGGCGGTTGAACACCTCGCGCGCTTCAGCGTCGTTCTTGTCGGCACGCACGCGCTGCAGGGCGCCATAGGCGATCTGTCCACCCCGGATGCGGTGTTCAGCGCGCTCCACCAGTTCCAGGATGCCCGGGATCGGCTGGTCGGTCGAACGGGTTGCGATCAGCCCCATCAGGTACGGGATCTTGATCGCGAAATCATTCTGCTGGGTGGTCTGGTTGGGAATGCCGAAGGCGGTGAAGTCGGCCGGCGCACGCTCGGTTTCCCACATCGCCTCGATCGCCGCCAGTTTCATCTTCTGGTGTTCGCTGGCGGCGTAGCCGCTCTCATCGCCCAGCACCACCACCGACAACGAGGACAACAGCCCGAATGCCGCCGCGACGGCGAACGAGCGGCGGGCCATGTCCCGATGCGTGTTGCGCAGCAGGTACAGGGCGCTGATGGACATGACGAAGATCGCCCCGGTCACGTAGCCGGCGCTGACCGTGTGCACGAACTTGGCCTGGGCCACCGGATTGAGCAGCACGGCGGCGAAGTCCACCACCTCCATGCGCATCGTCTCCGGATTGAATACCGCCCCGGTCGGGTTCTGCATCCAGCCGTTGGCGATCAGGATCCATACCGCTGACAGATTGGTACCCAGCGCCATGAACCAGGTCACCGCGAGGTGCTTGACCGGGGTCAGTCGCTTCCAGCCAAAGAAGAACAGCCCGATCAGCGTGGCTTCGAGGAAGAAGGCCATCAGCCCTTCGATGGCCAGCGGCGCACCGAAGATGTCGCCGACGTAGTGGCTGTAGTAGGACCAGTTCATGCCGAACTGGAACTCCATCACCAGGCCGGTGGCCACGCCGATGGCGAAGTTGATTCCGAACAGGGTCCCCCAGAACAGGGTCATCTGGCGCCAGACCTGTTTGCGGGTCATGACGTACACACTTTCCATGATGGCCACCAGGAAGGACAGGCCAAGGGTCAGGGGTACGAAGAGGAAGTGGTACATCGCGGTCAGGGCGAACTGCAGCCGCGACAGTTCTACGACTGTCGAATCAATCATGGCCTGGCTACCTCGTGGGATAGTGCCGTTTGGGTTGCGGGAAGGGTGGTCTACGTGGGGTGATGATGTGACCGACTACTTCGAACAGCCTTGATCCAGATCAATGTACCGAGGGATCGCAACAGGAATCGTATGCCAAGCCGCGCCCGGGTGCGACCAGCCGCCGCAGGCGGATGGCTTCCTGCGCCTACAATCCCCCCAGACCGCCGAACCGAGCCGACGTGAGCCAGGACATTGAAACCGACGTGATGCACGCCCAGCGCCAGGAAGCGCTGCAGCGCAAGGACCGCCAGCGTTGGCTGGATGGCCTGGGGGCAGCCGCGCGTGGCCGGCGCCGGATCGCTGCTGTGTCGATCTGTGCGTCGGGCGTGCTGCTGGTCGCGCAGGCCGCTGCCATCGCCTGGCTGGTCCAGCATGTGCTGTTCGAGCGCGGCCGGCTGGCTGACGGTGTCGGGGTCCTGGCGGGGTTGGGCGCGGTGCTGGTGGTCCGTGCACTGCTGGCCAGCGTGACCCAGGCCGCTGCCGGGGAGGTGGCCGATGCGGCGCGCCTGGCGCTGCGGGAGCGGGCCTACGCCGGCCTGCTTGGCAATGGGCCGCTGTGGCTGCGGCAGCAGCGCACCGGCGAACTCGGCGAGGTGATGCTCACCCACGCCGATGCGATCGAAGCTTATTACAGTGGCTTCCAGCCCGTGCGCATCGAAGTTGTAGTGGTGCCGCTGATCATCGCCGTCGCCGTAGCCTCGGTCGATTGGGTGGTCGCGCTGATCTTCATCGCCACCGCACCGCTGGTTCCGTTCTTCATGATGCTGGTGGGTTGGGGTGCAGAGGCTGCCGGCCGCGCACAGCTGGGTGAACTGGCGCGGATGAGCGGCCACTTCGCTGATCGCATCAAGGGCCTGGGCCTGCTGCGCCTGTACGGACGCGGCGCGGCCGAACTGGAGGGTGTGGCCGCCGCTGCCGAAGGCGTGCGCGAGCGCACCATGACGGTCCTGCGGATCGCGTTCCTGTCGTCCACCGTACTGGAGTTCTTCGCCTCGGTGAGCGTGGCGATGGTGGCGCTTTATCTCGGCCTGAGTTACCTCGGCATGATGTCCCTGCACGCCGAAGTGCCCAGCCTGGGAGCCGGGCTGTTCTGCCTGCTGCTCGCGCCGGAATTCTATGCACCGCTGCGCCGCCTGGCGGCGCACTACCATGACCGTGCGAATGCGCTGGCTGCCGCAGGGGAGGTGCAGCGCCTGCTCGGCACGCTGCCCGGTCCCGTTGTGCCGGTGCCTGCGCGACCGGCCCGTGGTGCGGCGGGTCCGGTTCTGCAGGCGGGGCCGCTACCGCTGCAGGGCACGCCCTTGCTGCGGGCCCGTGGCCTGGCGCTGCGACCGCTGGGGGCGGGACACGACGTGCTGCAGGATATCGATCTGGAGCTGGAACCGGCCCAGAGGCTGGCGCTGGTCGGGCCCAGCGGCAGTGGCAAGAGCACGCTGCTGGAAGCGCTTGCTGGCTGGTTGGCGCCACGTGCCGGCAGCGTGGTGTTACGGCCCGGCGTGGAGATTGGTTACGCCGGGCAGCGCCCCTATCTGTTCCATGGCAGCATCGCGGACAACCTGCGCCTGGCCGATCCCAACGCCAGCATGGCAACGCTGCGCCAGGTCGCCGACGCGGCGCAGGTGCTGGCGTTCGTCGATCGCCTGCCGCAGGGCCTGGATACCGTGATCGGCGAGCGGGGATTCGGACTGTCCGGTGGCGAGGCGCGGCGGATCGGCCTGGCGCGTCTGCTGCTGCGCAACCCGGACATCCTGTTGCTGGACGAACCCACCGCTTTCCTTGATCCGGTCACCGAAGCGGCCCTGCTGCATGCTTTGGCGGTGCATGCGCGCGGTCGCGCCGTCATCATCGCGACCCACAGCCCGGCAGCGATGGCCTGGGCCGACAGCACGCTGCGGCTGCCGGAAGGGCGGCTGCATGCGGCGTCGCCGCAGGTGCACGCATGAACGCAGCCCAGCCCGATACCTTGCGCGCGGTATTCCGCCGGCACGCGCCCCGGCTGTTGCTGACCGTGCTGTTGCTGTGGTCCACGATGCTGGCAGGCACCGCGTTGCTGGGCCTGTCAGGGGGCTTTCTTACGGCCGCCGCACTCGCCGGTGCGGCGGGGCTCGGCAGCGGCTTCAATTTCTTCACTCCCTCGGCCGGCATCCGTGGCCTGACCATGGCGCGGATTGCTTCGCGTTATTTCGAAAAACTGGTGGGGCACGATGTCACCCTGCGGATCGCGCGCGATGCGCGGGTCTGGTTCTTCCGCCGCGCGCTGCCGCTGGCGCCCGCGCGGCTGGGCAGCACGCGCACGGGCGAGCTTCTGGCCCGGCTGCTTGGCGACATTGCCGAGGTAGACGGGCTATGGGTGCGTGCGCTGGGGCCACTGTGCGCCCTGGCTGCACTGAGTCTGGTCGCGGTGGCGTCGGCCTGGCTGATCCTTCCGGCAGCGGCAGGCGTGCTGGCGGTGATGGCGCTGCTGGTCGGCGTCGGCGTTCCCTGGCTGGGCGTGCGCGGACGCGGCGTGGAAGAGCGTGACCGCGCCGGTCACCGCGCGCAGCTGCGCACGCTGTCCTTCGAAGGCCTGGAAGGGGCTGCCGACCTTGCGTCGCTGGATGCGCTGGATCATTGGCAGGGCCGGGTGGACGTTGCTGCCCGCCAGCTGCGCGCACGCGACCGGCGGCGTCGACTGCGCCTGCTGGCGGCCACTACGCTGCACGGCGTGGTGACCGGTGGCGGCCTGCTGGCGATGCTGGCGCTTGCCCTTTTGGCCTGCGAACAGGGGCAGGTGGACGCCCCGATGGCGGCCGGCCTGGTGTTCCTTACCGTGGCGATGGTCGAGGTCTGGGCCGGGCTGGGGTTGGCACTGCAGTCCGTGCAGTCAGGTTCGGTGGCGATGAACCGCCTGCAGGCCATCGTCGACCAGCCGCCAATGGTGAATGAGCCCGCGCTGCCCTTGCCCGTGCCGCACGCGCCGTCGGCGTTGCAGTGGGACGGCGTCTGTTTCGCGTGGGCCGCAGGCGGAGTACGGCTGCTGGACGAGGTGAGCCTGCTGCTCGAGCCGGGCCAGCGCATCGCACTGCGCGGGGACAGCGGCAGCGGCAAGACCACCTTCAGCAGCCTGCTCCTGCGCCTGCATGATCCGGACGCCGGTTGCATCCGCTACGGCGGCGTAGACCTGCGTGCGCTGGCCCAGGATGACTGGCACCGGCAGCTCGCCTGGTTGCCGCAGAATGCCCCGGTGTTCGCGGGCAGCGTGGCGGACAACCTGCGACTGGGCGCCCCCGACGCCGATGACGCAGCCCTGTGGGCGATGCTGCATCGCGTCCGGCTGGGAACGTGGGCACAGCAGGTCGGCGGATTGCAGGGATGGGTGGGTGAGAATGGTGCGACCTTGTCGGCCGGGCAGGCGCGACGCCTGGCGCTGGCAAGGGCGTTGCTGCGGCCGGCGCCGATCCTGGTGCTGGACGAGCCCACCGAGGGACTGGACGTGGACACGGCGCACGCGCTGCTGGCCGATCTTCCTGCGCTGCTGGATGGACGCAGCCTGGTGATGATCACCCATGATCCGGTGCCGCCGGGCGTCGTTGATCGCGAATACCGCCTGCGTGGGGGGCAACTGGAAATCGCAGCGGACGCCGCTGCGTGACACGGGGCGACGAGCATGCGTTGCGACGCCGCTGAGTGACGCCACCGTTCGAGCTTTCGCGCCAGCGCGCGCTACGAGGCGCCTCGTGCGGCGCGCAGCAGCACGGCCACGCTGGCCACATTGGCGACCACGCAGACCCAGAACACCTGCTGGAAGCTGACCTTGCGGTTCTTGTGGCGCAGCAGCGCCTGTGCGCACAGGGCGCCCGGCCAGCCACCGGCGAGGGCCATCAACTGCAGGCGACGCTCGGGCGTGCGCGACGCCGACCGGATGGCGGCGCGCTTGTCGCGCCGGTACATCGCGAACGTGACCAGGCTGGCCAGCAGTGTCCAGAGCGCCAGCCAGCGGGGCAGCCAGCCGACCACCGCGCAGCCCAGCAGCATGCCCACCACGCCGAGTGCGAGCAGGGCGCGCCCGGGAGGCCGCGCAGGCGGTTCGGGCTTGCGGCGGTGGCGGGGTGTCGGGCGGCTCAAAGGGAGTCGAGGAACGTCCGCACTGCCGGCCCGAAGCGCTCGAAATCGACCAGGAAGGCGTCATGGCCCTGGGGCGAATCCAGTCCAATGAACTGCGCCTCGGCACCGCCCGCGCGCAGGCCGTCGGCGATCTGCTGCTGCTGCTGTACAGGGAACAGGATGTCGGTGTTGGCACCGATCGCCAGGGCCTTGTCGACCTGGATGCGTGCCAACCCGGCCATGACATCGCCGTCGCCCTGGTCGGCGAGGTCAAACCAGTCCATGGAGCGGCTGAGGTAGAGGTAGCAGTTCGGGTCGAAGAAGCGTACGAAGCGGCGTGCGTGGCCTTCCAGGTAACTTTCCACCTGGAACTCGAGGCCGAAGGGGTCTTCGTCTGCCTGGTCCGAATCCAGCCGCACGCGGCCGAACCGGCCATCCCATTCCAGTGCGGAACGGTAGGTGATCACCCCAAGTTTGCGCGCCATCCGCATGCCTGATTCGGGATAATGGACATCGTCGTACCGGCCGCCGTTCCACATCGGATCCAGTCGGATCGCCTCGCGCTGCAGCGAGCGGATGGCGATGGAGAACGGAAGGGCCTGCGCGCTGCCGGAAATGTTGACATGGCTGCGCGCGATGCCCGGATGCAGCGCCAGCAGCGCCAGTGCGGTCATGCCGCCCATCGAATTGCCCACAACGCAGGCCAGGCGGGTGATGCCCAGCGCACGCACCACCTCCACCGCGGCGCGCGCGCCATCTTCCACGGAGAGTTCGGGAAAGGTCAGGCGATAGGGCTCGCCGGTCGACGCGTCGAGGCTGGCCGGCCCGGTGGAGCCTTTGCAGCTGCCCAGGGAGTTCACGCACACCACGAACCAGCGGTCGGTATCGATCGGCTTGCCGGGTCCCAGCATGCCCTGCCACCAGCCGGGCGCAGCGTTGCCGACGTTGGGGGCTGCATGCGCGTCCGGCGACAGTCCGGTGACGATCAGGACCGCGTTGTCAGCCTGTGCGTCCAGCGTGCCCCATGTCTCATAGGCAACCCGACCGTTCCGCAGGCTCCCACCGCGCTTGAACGCGAAGGGAGAGGGGAGTGCGTGGAAACGGGTGCCGGGCGGAATGAATTCAGTCATGACCGCATTCTAGCGACCCGGCCGTGACGCGTCGCCGCGCTTTCAGCGCAGCCTGGCCAGTGCCTGCCCGAGCTGTACGGCGTGTTCGGCATCCAGATGGGGGGCGAAATCGGCCACGCCCGGTGGCAGCAGGACGATGACCGTGGAGCCGTAGTTGAAGCGGGCCATTTCGGCGAAACGCTCAAGGGTGATCTGCTGGCCGCGGTAATCCTTGCGGGTGATGCGGTCACCGTAATGCGGAATCTCTTCGCCACTCCAGACGGTTTCAACGCCCGACACCAGCAGTGCTCCCACCATCACGCTGACCATCGGGCCAAAGCTGGTGTCGAAGTGGCACACCAGGCGTTCGTTGCGCGCGAACAGGCCAGGCACCCGGTTCACTGCGGCCGGACCGACGCTGAAGAGGCGTCCGGGCACGTGCACGGTTTCGCGCAGGGTGCCGGTCCAGGGCATGTGCACCCGATGGTAATCCTTGGGCGACAGATAGACCGTAGCAAACAGGCCATCATGGAATGGCGCGGCATCTTCGGCGCTGCCGAGCAGCTCGGCGGCGGTGAACGACTGGCCCTTGGCCTGGAAGATGCGGCCATCCTGGATCAGGCCCAGCTGGCTGATGCGGCCATCGGCCGGCATCACCAGGGTGCGCGGATCGGCATCGGCCACGCGCGCGCCGGGCTTCAGTGCCCGGGTGAAGAACTGGTTGAAGGTGGCATAGCTGCGTGGATCGGGATCCGCCGCCTCGGCCAGGTTGACCCCGAACTTTTCCGTCACGGTATCGATCAGCCACTGCGCCACGCGCGGATTGTCCGAGTAGGCCAGCGAGCGCGCCATCGATGACAGCAGGCGGTGCGGCAGGGCGTAGCTCAGGGTGGTCATCAGGCTCATGGGGCGGATTTCTCGGTCAGCGTCTGCAGGTCGCGCGCGATGGCCGGCGCGTTGAACGGGGGGCGGATGATGCCGGCAAGGCGGCCTTCAGGGTCCAGCACCGCCAGCGTGGCCGAGTGTTCGACCGAATAATCCTCTGGATCCTGGTCGAACCGTGGGCCCGGTACCTTCTGGAAAACGAAGCCCAGCGCCGTTGCGAATTTCTCCAGCGAAGGGATGTCGCCGGTGGCCGCCAAGGTGTCCTTGTGGAACGCGTGGGCGTACTCGCCCAGCCGCGCGGCACTGTCGCGATCGGGATCGACCGAGACGAACAGCACCCGCGGGCGCAGGCCTTCGGGAACCGCCTCCCACTGCTTCTGGGCGCCCGCAAGCTCGAGCAGGGTCGTCGGGCAGACATCCGGGCAGAAAGTAAAGCCCAGGAACACCACCGTCCAGTGACCCTTGAGCTCGCCTGGGATAAGCCGGGTGCCGTCAGACTGTGCCAAGTTGAAGTCCGGCAGGACGCGCGGCGCGGGGTAGAACGTAATCGCCTCCGTGGCGGGCAGGCCTGCGGGTGGACCTGGCGCGAACACCTTCTGGGCGGCCAGCAGGCCCAGTCCGGCGGCCAGGGCGATCAGCAGGATGATGCCGACGTTGCGGTTGAACATGGGGGCCTGCGGTGCCGAGGGTTGGCCCCCATCATAAACGCAGCGGCGCGGCGGTTTCCCCTGCAACGGATGCCGCGGGTGCGCGCAGCGCCTATAATCGGGGGCCAATCTTCCCGTCGTACCGCCATGACCGCCGAAACGGCCGCCGAACTTCACACGATCATCGACCTGATCCGCTACGGCACCAGCCGTTTCAACGCCGCAGGCCTGACCTTCGGGCACAGTTACGACAATGCGCTGGACGAGGCGACCCAGCTGGTGCTGCACAGCCTGCACCTGCCGCACGACCTGGGCCCGGCCTACGGTCAGGCGCGTCTGCTGCAGGCGGAAAAGGAAGAGGTGCTGAGGCTGTTCGAACGTCGCATCGACGAGCGCGTGCCGGCCGCCTACCTGACCGGCGAGGCGTGGTTTGCCGGGCTGAGCTTCAAGAGCGACAGCCGTGCGCTGGTCCCGCGCTCGCCCATCGCCGAGCTGATCGAAACCGGCTTCGAGCCGTGGCTGGCTGGCCGCCACGTGGATCGCGCGCTGGACCTGTGCACCGGATCGGGCTGCATCGCCATCGCCATGGGCCACTACTACCCGAACTGGGAAGTGGATGGCGTGGACCTGAGTGACGAGGCCCTGTCGCTGGCAGAGGAAAACAAGGAGCGGTTGCAGGCCCACAACGTGACGCTGCTGAAATCGGACCTGTTCACCGGTCTGTCCGGCCGCCATTACGACCTGATCGTGACGAATCCGCCGTACGTCACCAATGACGAAACCGACGCATTGCCGCAGGAGTATTCGTACGAGCCTGAAATGGGCCTGCGCGCGGGCGATGACGGCCTGGACCTGGTGCTTAAGATCCTGCGGGACGCGCCGCTGCACCTGAGCGAGGACGGCCTGCTGATCTGCGAGGTAGGTGAATCCGAACAGCACCTGGTCAAGCTGCTGCCCGAGGTCGATTTCGCCTGGGTCGAATTCAAGGTCGGGCAGATGGGCATCTTTGCGGTCGAGTGCCGCGAGCTCATCGCACACAGCGCGCGCATCACCGAACTGGCAGCCCAGCGGCCGTGAGTTCCAACGCGTTCGGCAAGCTGTTCACGGTCACCACCTTCGGCGAATCGCATGGTCCGGCCATCGGCTGCGTGCTGGACGGCTGCCCGCCGGGGCTGGCGCTGGACGCGGCCGAGTTCGCCCATGACCTGCAGCGCCGTGCCACCGGCAAGAGCCGGCACACCTCGGCACGGCGCGAAGCCGACGAGGTCGAGATCCTGTCGGGTGTCTACCAGGGATTGACCACCGGCACGCCGATCGCGCTGCTGATCCGCAACACCGACCAGCGCAGCAAGGACTACGCGAGCATCGGCCAGCAGTTCCGGCCGGGCCATGCCGACTACAGCTACTGGCACAAATACGGCATCCGCGATCCGCGCGGTGGCGGCCGTTCTTCCGCGCGTGAAACCACGATGCGCGTGGCCGCCGGTGTGGTGGCGAAGAAGTGGCTGGCCGAGCGCTTCGGTGTCACCGTGCGCGGTTGCCTGTCGCAGCTTGGCAGCATCACGCCGAACGGCTTTGACTGGTCCGTTGTGGAAGACAACCCGTTCTTCTGGCCCGACGCTGCGCAGGTGCCGGAACTGGAGGCCTATATGGACGCGCTGCGCAAGTCCGGCGATTCGGTCGGCGCGCGCGTGGACGTGGTGGCCGACAACGTGCCGCCGGGATGGGGCGAGCCGATCTACGGCAAGCTGGATGGCGAGCTGGCAGCGGCACTGATGAGCATCAACGCGGTGAAGGGCGTCGAGATCGGCGACGGGTTCGCCAGTGCCGCGCAGAAGGGCACGGAGCATCGTGACCTGCTGACCCCGGAGGGCTTTGCCAGCAACCATGCCGGCGGCATCCTCGGCGGTATCTCCACCGGCCAGCCGGTGACGGCCTCCATCGTCCTCAAGCCGACCTCCAGCCTGCGCCTGCCGGGGGCCTCGCTGGACAGCGACGCAAACGTCATCGAGGTGGTCACGACCGGCCGGCACGATCCCTGCGTTGGCATCCGCGCCGCGCCGATCGCCGAAGCGATGATGGCCCTGGTGCTGATGGACCAGGCGCTGCGCCACCGCGCGCAGTGCGGGGATGTCGGCATCGTCACCCCGCGCATTCCCGGCCGGATCGATGGCTGATCCGCGTTCCGACGGGCGTCCCCGGGTCTGGGTGAGCCAGCCGCTCATCGAGGCGGTCATCGCCCCGTTGCGCGAACACGTGGACCTGGTCGCGACCGATGCGGTGACGGCGTGGACCCCCGGCCAGCTGGCCGAGCGGCTGGCCGCAGTCGATGGGGCGATCATCACCCTCAACGAGCGTATCGGTGCAGCGCAGCTTCCCTCGTCTGGCCGGCTGCAGGCGATCGCCAATGTCGGCGTCGGCTTCAACAACCTGGACATCGAGGCGCTGACCGCCGCCGGCATCCTGGCCAGCAACACGCCGGACGTGTTGACCGAAACCACGGCGGACATGGGCTTCGCGCTGCTGATGGCCACGGCGCGCCGCATCACCGAGTCCGAACGCTGGCTGCGCGATGGGCACTGGGACCAGTGGTCGTTCCAGACCATGCTCGGCGCCGATATCCACGGCAGTACGCTGGGCATCCTCGGCATGGGGCGCATCGGCCAGGGCATCGCCCGTCGCGGCGCGCACGGCTTCGGCATGCGCGTGCTGTATCACAATCGTTCGCCATTGCCCGCAGCGACCGAGGCGGAGGTTGGCGCACGGTACGTCGATCTGCCCACGCTGCTGGCGCAGAGCGACCACCTTGTGCTGGTGCTGCCGTACACCGCCTCATCGCACCACCTCATCGATGCGGCGGCGCTGGGTCGCATGAAGCCGGGCGCTACGCTGGTCAACATCGCCCGCGGCGGCATCGTCGACGAGCTCGCGCTGGCTGATGCGCTGGCCAATGGCCGGCTGGCGGCCGCTGGACTCGACGTCTACGAAGGCGAACCGCAGGTCAGGCCCGAACTGCTGGCGCTGCGCAATGTCGTGCTGACGCCCCATACCGGAAGTGCCACGCTGGGCACGCGTACCGCGATGGTGCAGCTGGCCGTGGACAATCTGCTGGCCGCGCTGGGCGTGGTCGGCACGCCGGCGCAGATGCCCAGCGCGATCAATGCCGCCGCCGTGCTGGCCGCGCGCGCGATGCAGGGCGACAACAGCAAAAAACGATAGGGAGCCTCCGCGCCTGCACGAGGAGGTTCCCCGAACCCGGCCGCATTGCGTGAATCCCCCTATTTTTCGAGAGTCATCCCATGAGCAATGAACCCCGTTCCTTCCACGTCGCTGTCGTAGGTGCCACCGGTGCGGTCGGCGAGACCATGCTGTCCATCCTGGCCGAGCGTGGTTTCCCGGTCGCGCGGTTGAGCCTGCTGGCGTCCTCGCGCTCGGCTGGTGGCGAAATCGAGTTCAACGGCCAGAAGCACACCGTCCAGGACCTTGAGGGCTTCGATCCTGCAGGCGTGGACATCGCGCTGTTCTCCGCGGGCGGCAGCGTGTCCAAGCAGTACGCGCCACGGTTCGCCGCTGCCGGCGCAGTGGTCATCGACAATTCCTCGGCGTTCCGCTACGACGACGACGTACCGCTGGTCGTGTCCGAGGTGAACCCTGACCAGATTGCCAACCGCCCGCGCGGCATCATCGCCAACCCCAACTGCTCCACCATGCAGATGCTGGTGGCACTGGCGCCGCTGCATCGCCGCTATGGCATCGAGCGCATCAACGTAGCGACCTACCAGTCCGTGTCCGGCGGTGGCCGTTCGGCGCTGGAGGAACTGGGCAAGCAGACTGGCCAGCTGCTCAGCTTCCAGGAGATCGATCCGCAGCGCTTCCCCGTCCAGATCGCCTTCAACCTGATCCCGCACATCGACGATTTCCTCGATAACGGCTTCACCAAGGAGGAGATGAAGCTGGTCTGGGAGACGCAGAAGATCCTGGGTGATTCCAGCATCCTGGTGAACCCGACCGCGGTGCGCGTGCCGGTGTTCTACGGTCACTCTGAAGCTGTATCGATCGAGACGCGTGAGAAGGTCACCGTCGCCGACGCCCGTGCACTGCTGGAACAGTCGCCGGGCGTGGAAGTGGTGGATCGTCATGAGGCGGGTGGTTACCCGACCCCGGTGACACATGCCTCCGGCAACGACGCGGTGTATGTCGGCCGTATCCGCGAAGATCTCTCGCATCCGCGCGGACTGAACCTGTGGATCGTGTCGGACAACATCCGCAAGGGTGCTGCGCTCAATGCCGTGCAGCTCGCGGAACTCGTCGCCGCGGAACCGAAATGAGGCAGTGACGGCCG
>JAZBLM010000091.1:0-14280 GCA_037033225.1 Pseudomonadota bacterium | reverse complement strand
GTTATTGACGGCCAGCGGCCGTCGTCACTACCCACGGTGCAGGCATGCTGCATTGACGGCCAGCGGCCGTCACTACCAAGCGCCCGCCTTTGCCGTGCTGGGTACAATTGCGCTCCGTCCGCCTTCCGCACCTGCCATGACCGACCTGCCACCCCAGACGCCGATCGAAACCCTGCTGCAGACCGCCATGGCCGGCCAGCTGCCGATCAAGGCCTTCATGCAGGCCTTCGTCGCCTCCGAAGTGGTGCTGCTGACCGGCAGCCTGGTCACCCCCGACGGCAGCGGCTTCGATCCGCTGTTGTTCGACAAGCAGGGCGTGCTGCACGTGGCGGTGTTCACCGATCCGGCGCGCGTCGGGTTCCACTCCGAACAGGCGCCACACCAGATCCGCTGGTTGATGCTGGACGTGCTGCGTCGCGTGCCGGGCGGCTATGGCGTGGTGATCAATCCGGGCACGACGCTGGGGTTCGAGATCTCACCGGACGGCGTAGGGGAGATCCTGAAGGATTTCGCCTGAGTGCAGCGCTCCGACGGCCCCGCCGTCGACCATGGGTCGACGCTACGTCAACGTAGGGCTCAGGGGTGCTGCGACGATTCCCGCAGCACCAGCTTCACCGGAATGCTCAGGCCCTCGGCCGTTTCGCCGGCCACCAGCGCCAGCAGTTTCTCCACCAGGAGCTGGCCGGCCTGCTTGGTGTCCTGCGCAACAGTCGTCAGCGGCGGCGATACCGATGCGGCGAGCGGGATGTCATCGAAGCCCGTCACCCGCACATCGTGAGGCGCCCGCAGCCCGCGCTCGCGCAGGGCGCGCAGGGCGCCAATGGCGATCAGGTCACTGGCCGCGCAGATCGCATCAAATCGCTCCCCCCGTGACAACAGCATTTTGCAGGCGCCCTGGCCGTGCTCTTCAGTGGTGATGGCATCGATCTGCAGCCGGGGATCGGCCACCAATCCTCGGGACTCCAGTGCTGCGACGTGGCCGCGATAACGCTCCTGGAATTCCGGGTAATGGCTGGACGCGTGGCCGAGAAACGCGATACGCGTGCAGCCCTGGTCCAGCAGGTGAGCCGTGATGTCGAAGCCACCCTGGTAGTTGTCGCTGCCGATCGAGACGCCGGGTTGGCCGGGCAGGGCGGCGCCCCAGCGCACGAAATGCGTGCCTTGTTCCACCAACCGCTGCAGGCGGGTCAGGGACTCATGGTAGTCGCCGTAGCCGAGCAGGATGATCCCGTCGGCCTTGTTGCTGTCTTCGTAATCGGTGTGCCAGTCGGTGGAGAGCTGCTGGAACGACACCAGCAGGTCGCGACCGTGCAGCGCGCAGGCGCGGGTGATCGAGCCCAGCATCGCGTGGAAGAACGGGTTGATCAGCGAATCATCGGTGGTGGGGTCTTCGAAGAACAGCAGCGCCAGCGTCCCAGCATTGCGCAGTCGCAGGCTGGAGGCGTTCTTGTCGACCTTGTAGTTCAGCTCACGGGCGATGCGCAGGATGCGCGCGCGGGTCTCGGCATTTACCATCGGGCTGCCGCGCAGGGCACGCGACACCGTGGGCTGGGAAACCCCGGCCAGGTGGGCGATGTCCAGGGAGGTGGCTTTGCCTTTGATGGTCATGAATGCAGCGGTCGAATCACGATCTGCATGATGCCATGGGCTGTCGCAGGCCGCCGCCCGGGATGCCGCCTGGGTGTTCGGGGACGGTGTACGTGAACCTAGCCGGGGAGCCACCTGCGCCGGGGCGCGAGGTGGCGGACGGTGCGGGTCACAGTACCGGGGACGCTACCCCGCTATTTTCCCGGTGGATCCAAAGATCCCCGCGCACCGCCCGCCATGGAACCGGCGGGTCGATGCATTCTCTGCCCTGACGCCAGGCAGGAGCAAAGTGCGGGGTGAAGCGTCTTACGCAGGACTGTGATCCTGGCTGATCCCTGCGGACCAGCCCCGTCATCGTGCGCGGGAAGGTCCTGGCGGCCATGGGCAAAGTTGCAGAAGATGCCCGGGGTGACGGCCGGCGGCGGTCACTACCGCCTCGCGAACGGTAGCGACGGCCGCTGGCCGTCAAGGCCCCCACGCCAGGCCCGATGGGCGTAAACCGGGACGGATTCCGTCCCGCCGCGACCCATCTGCCCGCCGAGTCCCCGGCCGTGGCGGTGGTAACATGGGGCGTTCTGCAATCCCCCCAATTCATTGGGGCGATCCCGCGCCGGCGCCCCCAAGGCCCGCCTGGACCGTCCCCGGACAACGGAAGAACACTCCTATGGCGCGTGGCATCAACAAAGTCATCCTGGTCGGCAACCTCGGCAACGACCCGGACGTGAAGTACACCCAGGGCGGCATGGCGATCACCCGCATCAGCCTGGCCACCACCAGCGTCCGCAAGGACAAGGATGGCAACCAGCAGGAGCGCACCGAGTGGCACCGCGTGGTGTTCTTCGGCAAGCTCGGCGAGATTGCCGGCGAGTACCTGCGCAAGGGCAGCTCGGTGTATGTCGAAGGCAGCCTGCGCTACGACAAGTACACCGGCCAGGACGGCGTGGAGAAGTACTCCACTGACATCATTGCCGACGAAATGCAGATGCTCGGCGGCCGCGGTGAAGGCGGTGGTGGTGGCGGTGGCGGCGGCGGTGGAAGCTACGGCGGCGACCGTCCGCAGCGCCAGCAGGCCCCGCGCCAGGAGTACGGCGGCGGTGGTGGTGGTGGCGGCGGTGGGCAGCGTCAGGGCGGCCAGGGTGGACAGGGCGGTGGCTACGGCCAGCAGCGTCCCCAGCAGCAGCCGCAGCAGGCTCCGCCGATGGACGACTTCGCCGACGACGATATTCCGTTCTAAGCGATACGCTGCTTCATCTATGTTGAAGTGCCAAGAGGAGCCCCCGCCGTGGGGCTCCTTTTTTTCATGCTCCGAGCGCAGAGCGCCGCCCCATCTGCACCGGTCAGCTCCTGCGCATCAGGATCATCTTCTCCTGCGTCATGTCGCGCATCGTGTACGGAATGCCGCCGGTTCCATGACCGGACTGGTGACGGCCCGCAAAAGGCATCCAGTCCGTGCGGAAGGCGGTGGGGTCATTGATCATCACGGCGGACGCATCCAGGCGGTTGGCGGCGCGCAGGGCGACGTCGATGTCCTGGGCGAAGATGCTGGCCTGGAAGGCAACGGGCAGGGTATTGGCGCGGGCGATGGCCTCGTCGAGATCGCCGTAGCGATACACCGCGACCGCCGGGCCGAAGATCTCCTGCGTTGAGATGCGGACATCGGTCGGGGGATCCAGCAGTACAGTTGGCGCGTACGTCGTTTCGGACAGGCGGGTGCCGCCCGTGGCGAGGCCGGCACCGGCCTGCAACGCTTCGTCGATCCACTCGGCCACGCGATCCACTTCGCGCGGCAGGATCAGCGGGCCGCACTCGGTGTCCTGCAGCGTGGGATCGCCGGTACGCAGCCTCTCCACCCGCGCAACCAGCCGTTGGATGAAGTCATCGGCGATGGCGGTGTGCACGTAGATGCGCTGCGTGGACACGCAGACCTGGCCGGCATGGTAATAGCCCCCCTTCACGATGGGCTCGATGATCCGGTCGAGGTCGGCGCTGCGATCGACGATGGCTGGTGCGAGGCCGCCGTGCTCGAGCGCCGAGCGGGTGCCGGGGGCGAGCTTGGCATGCAATGACCAGCCGACCCGGGCAGAGCCGATGAAGCTGAGGAAAGCCACGCGCGCGTCCGTCGCGAGTGCTTCGGCCAAGGCATTGCCCTCGGGCAGGAAGCTCTGGCACCACGGCTCCGGCAGGCCGGCCTCATGCACCATCGCCACGAACTCCAGGCAGGACAGCGGCGTGCTGCCCGCCGGCTTGATGATGACCGGGCAGCCCACCGCGATGGCGGGTGCCACCTGGTGCACGATCAGGTTCAACGGGTGGTTGAACGCAGAAATGGCGGCCACCACGCCGATGGGCTCCTTGGTGGTGAACGCCCAGCGCTGCTCTGCGGCCGCGGAAAGCCCCATGGGAATCTCGCGGCCGGCGAGGTTGCGCAGTTCATCGGCCGCATTGTGGACGCCATCAATGGCCCGCGTGGTCTCCACCACCGCATCGGCCAGTGGCTTGCCTCCTTCGCGTGCGATCTGCAGCGCGAGGTGATCGCGGCGGGCCTCCATCAACCCGGCCAGCCGGCGCAGGATGGCCATGCGCTGATGGGCTGCAAGCCACCCATCGCGGTCCTTGAAGACCCGCTGGGCAGCCTGCAGCTTGCGCTCCAGGGCCGCCGCATCGTCGGTGGCGACCTCTGCAATAGGGGCGCGGTCAAAGGCCTGCACGACGTTCAACATGAGCGGATTCCTCCAGGTAGCGGACTCAACCGCATTCCACATCGGGGGTTTTGTTGCGCAGCTCATCGACCAGCACGCGGGTGTTCTCCGAATAGTCGATCGGCACATCGACCAGATGGACACCGCCGCCGGCGAAGGCGGCTTCGAGCACGGGTACCAGGTCTTCGGCGGCGGTGACCCGCGATCCCTGCGCACCATAGGCTTGCGCGTAGCGGACGAAATCGGGATTGCCGAAGCGCATGCCGAAATCCTCGAATCCATCGACCGCCTGCTTCCAGCGGATCATCCCGTAGGCGCTGTCGTTGAGCACCACCACCACCAAGTTGAGCTTGAGCCGGACTGCGGTCTCCAGCTCCTGCGAGTTCATCATGAAGCCGCCATCGCCACACACAGCCATGACCCGCCGTTGTGGATACAGCATCGCGGCCATCATCGCCGAGGGCAGGCCGGCGCCCATGGTAGCCAGGGCATTGTCCAGCAACAGGGTGTTGGCAACGTGCGTGCGGTAGTTGCGGGCGAACCAGATCTTGTACATGCCGTTGTCCAGGCAGACCACGCCGTCCTCCGGCATGACCGCACGTACGTCATGGACGATGCGCTGCGGCGTGATCGGGAAGCGATCCTCCTCGGACCGGTCGTTGAGGCGGGCGAGGATCTTCTGGCGCAGCGGCATCATCTCGTCATCCGCAGCAAGACGACCCTCCAGGCGGTCGGCCAGGGCCTGGGCAGAGGCACCGATGTCGCCCAGCACCTCGATGTCCGGATGGTAGACCTGTTCGACGGTGGCGGACTGGAAGCCCACGTGGATGACCTTGGGGCCGCCGGCATCCTTCATCAGGAACGGCGGCTTTTCCACCGTGTCGTGGCCGATCGCGATGATCAGGTCCGCGCGTGCGACGGCTTCATGGACATAGTCGCCCTCGGACAGCGCGGCGGTCCCCATGTACAGGTTGGAGCCACCGGTGAGGGCGCCCTTGCCCATCTGTGTGTTGAAGAACGGCAGCCGCGTGCGCGCCACGAACGCGGACAGCGCTTCGGTCAGGTACGGCCGGTTGCAGGCAGCGCCGATCATCACCAGCGGTCGCCTGGCGGCGATGATCGCGGCGGCGGCGCGATCCAGCGCGGCGGGATGCGCCAGTGGACGTTCGAGCGGGTGCACCGGAATCAGCGCGACGTCCTCCACTTCTTCACCGGCGATGTCCTCGGGCAGCTCCAGATGCACAGGGCCCAGCCGCTCCTCCATCGCAACGCGGAAGGCATCGCGCACCATGGCGGGAATGGCGGCCGCATTGACGATCTGGCGGGTCATCTTGGTCAACGGCTTCATCGACGCGACGATGTCCACAATCTGGAAGCGCGCCTGCTTGGCACTCATCACGGCTTTCTGGCCGGTGATGAGGATCATCGGCATGGCGCCCAGATGGGCATACGCCGCGCCGGTGGAGAAATTCAGCGCGCCCGGACCCAGCGTGGCCAGGCAGACGCCAGGACGCCCGGTGAGCCGGCCGTGGGTGGCGGCCATGAACGCAGCGGCCTGCTCGTGCCGGGTCAGTACCAGCTCGATGCGGGAGGTCCGCAGCGCTTCCAGGAAGTCGAGGTTCTCCTCGCCCGGGACACCAAAAATGCGGTCGACGCCTTCATTTTCCAGCGCTTCGACGAACAAGGCTGCACCCGTACGCATCTTTCGGTTTCTCCTGTAAGTGGGATGGACCGTGCGACAGCGGGAAGGTCGTGCGGATCCAGATCCGGACCCCGAGGCTAACAGGACGACCCGTTGCGGCCGTGACGGGGCGGGCGGGTCGCGTGGCGGCAGCGGGCTACACGTCGACGCCCGGCATCGCGCTCTGCTGACGCAGGTTGTGCGCCGCAGCATGCCGTTTCGTGCAGTGCGTCTTGCAAAAAAACGATTCACTCCCCTATGGTGCAATCGATTGCATGGTGGCAACGTGGTCATCAGCAGATACCGGTTGGGAGGCCGGCACCCGGATGCCCATCCACACGCTTGGATCGATCCATGGTTCAGCGCTCACGCGGCGCGATGCCCTACGCATGGCGGTTGCCGGCACGATCAGCGTGGCTGCAGCGAACGTGCTGCCCGGATATGCCGCTACCGCTACCGCCAACACCCCGCTCAAGGGCAACCTGAAGCATTCGGTCGCGCGCTGGACCTTCCCGAAGCTGTCGGTTGCCCAGCTGTGCACCACGGTGAAAGACCTCGGATTCGCCGCCATCGACCTGGTAGGCCCGCAGGACTGGCCGACCCTGAAGGCCCACGGCGTGCACAGCGCCATGTGCAATGGCGCGGAACTCAGCCTGGAAAAAGGCTTCGCCAACCGCGCGTTCCACGATGAGCTGGTGCTGCGCTACACGCGGCAGATCGATCTGGTCGCCGATGCTGGCTACCGCAACCTCATCTGCTTTTCCGGCAACCGCAACGGCATGGACCCGCAGGAAGGACTGGCCCACGCCGAGGCCGGACTCAAGCGCATCCTCGGGCATGCCGAGAAGCGCGGCGTGGTGCTGGTGATGGAGCTGCTGAACTCCCGCGTCGATCACCCCGACTACCTGTGCGACCACTCGGCGTGGGGCGTGGAGTTGTGCCAGCGGCTTGGCTCGGACAACTTCGGGCTGCTCTACGACATCTACCACATGCAGATCATGGAGGGCGACATCATCGCCACCATCGGTCGGCATCACGCGCATTTCAAGCATTACCACACCGCCGGCGTACCGGGCCGGCATGAAATCGGCGACCAGCAGGAGCTGAACTATCCCGCCATCTGTCGCGCGATCCGCGACTCCGGTTTCGACGGGTACCTGGCGCAGGAATTCATGCCTGCCGCTGAAGATCCCGTCGGCTCGCTGCGCGAGGCGATCCGCCTCTGCGACGTCTGAAACGCTATCCACCCAGGTGAAGTAGAACCCATGGCAGACAATCATTACGACGCGATCGTCGTTGGCTCGGGAATCAGTGGCGGCTGGGCAGCGAAGGAGCTGACCGAGAAGGGCCTGAAGGTGCTGATGCTTGAACGCGGACGCAACATCGAGCACGTCAAGGACTACGTCAATGCGATGAAGGAAGCGTGGGATTTCCCGCACCGCAACCGCCCCACGCAGGCGATGAAGGCCGACTTCCCGGTACTCAAGCGCGACTACGGCCTGGCCGAGAACCTGCAGGGCATGTGGGCCAACGAGCAGGAGTCGCCGTACGTGGAGACCAAGCGCTTCGACTGGTTCCGCGGCTATCACGTCGGTGGCCGTTCGCTGATGTGGGGGCGCCAGAGTTACCGCCTGTCCGACCTGGATTTCGAGGCCAACCTCAGGGAAGGCATCGCCACCGACTGGCCCATCCGCTACGCCGACCTCGCGCCCTGGTACGACCACGTGGAGAAGTTCGCGGGCATCGCCGGTACCCGCGAGGGACTGGACGTCCTGCCCGACGGGCAGTTCCTGCCGCCGATTCCGCTGAACATCGTCGAGAAGGACGTCGCGGCGCGGATCAAAAAAGCGTTCGGCGGAACCCGGCACATGATCCATTCGCGCACCGCGAACATCACCCAGCCGATGCCGGAACAGGGCCGCGTCAACTGTCAGTACCGCAACAAGTGCATCCTGGGCTGTCCCTTCGGCGCGTACTTCTCGACCCAGGCGGCGACGCTGCCGGCGGCGATGAAGACGGGCAACCTGACTCTGCGGCCGTTTTCGATCGTCAAGGAAGTGCTCTATGACAAGGATCGCAAGCGGGCGCGCGGGGTGGAGGTGATCGACGCCGAGACCGGACAGACCTACGAATACACGGCCAAGGTGATCTTCCTCAATGCGTCCTCCTTCAACTCGACCTGGCTGCTGATGAACTCGGCCACCGATGTCTGGGACGGCGGACTGGGCTCGTCTTCCGGCGAGCTGGGGCACAACGTGATGGACCATCACTTCGGCGCGGGCGCCTCCGGGCGCGTCGAAGGCTACGAGGACAAGTATTACTTCGGCCGCCGGCCCTGCGGCTTCTACGTGCCGCGGTTCCGCAACGTCAGCACCGATGACAAGCGTGGCTATTCCCGCGGCTTTGGTTACCAGGGCGGCGCGAGCCGCACCGGCTGGTCGCGTGAGATCGCCGAGCTCAACATCGGCGCCGACCTGAAGCAGGCGCTGACCATCCCGGGCGATTGGCGCATCGGTATGACCGGCTTCGGCGAAATGCTGCCTCACCACGACAACACCATCCGCCTGGACCCGGAACGCAGGGACAAGTGGGGACTGCCGGTGTTGGCGATGGACGTGGCCATGCGCGAGAACGAGATCGCCATGCGCAGGGACATGGCGGCCGATGCCGCAGAGATGCTCGAGGCCGCCGGGGTCAAGGACGTCAAGCCGCACGACAATGACTATGCGCCCGGCAAGGGCATCCACGAAATGGGCACCGCGCGCATGGGGCGCGAGCGGAAAAGCTCCGTGCTGAACGCGCACAACCAGGTCTGGGACGCGCCCAACGTGTACGTGACCGACGGTGCCTGCATGACCTCCAGCGCCTGCGTGAATCCGTCGCTGACCTACATGGCGCTGACCGCACGCGCCGCCGATCACGCCGTGCGCGAACTGAAAGCGGGGAACCTCTGATGGACCGTCGCGAACTGCTGAAGATGATCGTAGCCGCCACCGGCGCGGCCATGGTCGGCCTGCCGGCGCTTGCACGCGGACAGACGCCGGCCGACGGCACCAAGGCCCTGTTCTCCGCCGCGGATGTCAGCCTGCTGGACGAGATCGCCGAGACCATCCTGCCGCGCACCACGACGCCGGGCGCCAAGGATGCCGGTGCCGGCGCCTTCATGGCGCAGTTCGTCAGCGATTGCTACACCGCCCGCCAGCAGGCGACCTTCCGCGCCGGGCTGGCCGACATCGACAAGCGCGCCGGTGGGGCGTTCGTTTCGCTCGCGCCTGCGGCGCGCACCGAACTGCTGCGCGGGCTTGACGTGGACGCCAGGGCGCACGCGGACGAAGTCGGCGAAACCGGAACCGCCGAGGAGGGCGGCGCGATGCCGCATTACTTCACCATGATCAAGCAGCTGGCCATCTTCGGCTTCTTCACTTCAAAGGTCGGCGCGACCGAAGTGCTGCAGCACGTCGCGGTGCCGGGTCGCTACGACGGCGACGTGGCTTACGTCCCCGGCACGCCTGCATGGGGGACCAGCTGATGGACAAGCACCCGATGACACGCGCCGTACTGATGGCCAGCACCTTGCTGGTCGCCAGCGCGGCACTCGCGCAGGCCGGCAAGGACGTCGCACGCGATCCGAAGAAGACCGAGGTGTGGACGCCGGTCCCGGCGACCGTCGCGACGCCGCCCGGCGCTGCACCTTCCGATGCCATCGTGCTGTTCGATGGCACGGACGTCTCGGCCTGGGAGTCGGAGCAGGGCGGGCGCGTGCCGTGGGAGGTTGGCGATGGTGCGCTGACCGTCGTCCCCGGCAGCAAAGGCATCCGCACCCGACAGCGCTTCTGCGACATCCAGCTGCATGTGGAGTGGCGCGCACCGCGCGACACACGCGGCTTCGAGGGGCAGGATCGCGGCAACAGCGGAATTTTCCTGCAGGAGCTTTACGAGCTGCAGGTGCTCGACAGCCATGACAACCCGACCTATGCCAACGGCCAGGCCGGCTCGATCTACAAGCAGGCCATGCCTTTGGTGAATGCCTCGCGGGCACCGGGGCAGTGGCAGGTCTACGACATCATCTGGAAAGCCCCGCGCTTTTCGGCCGGCGGCGGCTTGAGCTCTCCCGCGCGCATCACGGTGCTGCATAACGGTGTCCTGGTTCAGGACGACACAGTGCTGGCAGGCAGGACCGAATACATCGGGGCGCCGTCCTACGCGCCACACGGATGCGCGCCGCTCTACCTGCAGGAGCACGATTCCAAGGTCAGCTACCGCAACATCTGGGTGCGGGAGCTGTAGCGCGGGCTGTCATTTCGCCAGGTAAGCGGCGATGTCCGTGATCTCCTGCTCGGAGAGCTGCGGGAAGGGTGGCATCAGGCCGCCTCCCTTCCTGATCCGGTCCTTGATCTGCGCCGCTTCGAGTCGCTTGCCGACGTCGGTGAGCGCCGGGAAGGTCGGCGGAATGCCCGCGCGATTCGCCCCATGGCAGGCGACGCAGTGGGTGGCGTACAGTGCGGCGCCGGCGGCGGGGTCATCCTTGGACCATGCCGCAGGGGCCAGCGCAAGGCCGGACAACAGCAGGCCCACGCGGGGCAGCCAGGGCGAACGGGCAACGTGTCGGGTGTGCTCAGGGGTCAAGCAGGGCTCCTTCGCGCGTCAGCGCAGTGTGTGGGCAGCGGCAGCGGCAGGCAGGTGGTCACGCAGGTAGTCCGCGCCGGTCTGGATGATCCTTGCCGGGTCGCGTGGCTGGTCGTGCTCGACGATGTACCAGTGCACCCCGGCTGCTGACGCGGCGGGCAGGATCCGGCCCCAGTCCAGCACGCCCTGGCCGACCGCAGCGAAGCCGCCCTCGCTTTCGGCCTGGCCCTTGGGTGCGTTGTCCTTGGCATGAACCGCGAAAACGCGGCCGCGGAACTTGCCCAGCATGGCCGCAGGGTCCAGCCCGGCGCGTGCGACCCAGGCCAGGTCCAGCTCGGTCTGCAGGTCCGGCCCGGCGCCCGCGAACAGCAGTTCCAGGCCGGTCTGGCCGTTGAAATCGACCAGTTCGAAGTCGTGGTTGTGGTAGGCCAGCTGCATGCCGGCTGCCCGCACGCGTTTGGCGATCCGGCCCAGCTCCTGGCCCAGCGTCGTCCAGCCCTCGGCATCGCGGGGCCGATCCTTTTCGTCGAGATAGGGCACCACGAGGGTCGTGTTGCCGATGGCGCGGTTGAAGGCGATCGCGGTGTCCAGATTGCCGCGCAGCGTGGCCAACTGCACGTGCGAGGAAATCGCCTTGATGGAATAGCGGTCCAGCAGCGCCTTGAGTTCGGCCGCGCTGGCGTCCTGGGTGCCCACGGTTTCCACCGCGCGCACGCCGGCGTCGTGCACGATCTTCAGCTGCTGGTCGAGCGTGCCGGCATTGCGCAGCGTGTACATCTGCACCGCGATCGCTTTCTGCATGCCGGCGGGTTCGCCTGCGAACGCAGGCAGGCCCGCGAGCAGCATCAGGGTGAGGGCGGCGGTCCTGCATGTGCGGAGATTCATCAGGCAATCCTCAGGAGGTCAACCAATGGCGGTCCAGGCGCGGGACCTGGCCGATGCGATCACGTGGTCGACGATCCGCGCCGAGCGCAGGCCGTCGTCGAAGGTGGGCAATCCCTCCGGCTGCTCGCCGTCGATGGCCGCGTAGGTATCGGCGACGAACGCCTCGAAGCACTGCGCGTACCCCTGCGCGTGGCCGGCGGGCAATGTCGACAGCCGACGCTGCTCGGCACTGCCGGCACCCGGACCGCGCACGAAGATCTCCTCGCGCTGGTCAGGCCGGCCGATCCACAGCCGCTCCGGATCTTCCTGGTCGAAGGCGACGCTGGCGTGGGCGCCGTCTATTTCAAACCACAGACGATTGCGGCGCCCGGCCGATACCTGGCTGACCGTCAACGAGGCCAGCGTTCCGGCCCCGGTGCGGAACATCGCAGCCGCCACGTCCTCGCTCGCAACCGCCTGCAGTGCACCGCCGGCCGCCGGGGTGCTGAAGCTCTGCCCGGTCACCGCCCCGCGCTCGGCGATCACCGTGGCGAACGATGCACTGACTTCGGCGAACCGCTCGCCGCTGACCCACTCGACCAGGTCACACCAGTGCGAGCCGATGTCGGCGAACACGCGCGATGCGCCACCGAGCACCGGGTCAACGCGCCAGTTGTTGCTGGCGGGATCCAGCAGCCAGTCCTGCAGGTAGCTGCCGTGGATCAGGTGCAGGGGCCCGAGCTCGCCCTGCGCGATGCGCGCGCGTGCTTCGCGGACCACCGGGTGGTAGCGGTAGACGAAGGGGACCGTGGCCACCCGCCCGCTTGACGCGGCCAGTGCAGCGAGCGCTTCAGCATCCTGCAGCGTGGTGGCCAGTGGTTTTTCGCAGATCACGTGCTTGCCCGCTTCCAGCGCGGCCTGCGCCATGGGGCGGTGCAGGTGGTTGGGCGTGCAGATGTGCACGACCTGGACCTGCGGGTCGCTGACCACGTCTTCGATGTCACGGTAGCCGCGCGGAACACCCCACGCCTGTGCTGCCTGCTGCGCACGCTGCGGGGACGATGCAGCGACACCGCGCACGGTGGCACCGGCGAGCAGGGCCGCGCGGCGGTGCACGGCACCGATCATGCCCGTGCCGACGATGGCGATTCCAAGCGGTGGCATCTGGCAGCTCCTCAACGGGTTGCGTCTGCGACGGCGACCGGCCGCTCGCGGAACAGGAACAGGAAGGCGATCAGCACGACCAGCGCGACGCCGGCCGGGAACAACCAGATCTGCCGCCAATCCGGTCCGGCGGCGGTGGTGAAGTGCTCCACCACGGCGCCGGACAGGAAGGTGCCGATCAACATGCCCACGCCATACGTGGCCAGGGTGATGAACCCCTGCGCGCTGCTGCGCGCGGTGGGACCGGCATGTGCGTCGGTGTAGATCTGGCCGGTGACGAAGAAGAAGTCGTAGCAGATGCCGTGCAGCACGATGCCGATGAGCAGCAGGGAGAAGCCGCTGCCGGCGTCGCCATAGGCGAACATGCCATAGCGCACCACCCATGCCGCCATGCCGACCGCCAGCATGGTTTTCACCCCCAGCCGCACGAACAGGAACGGCATGGCCAGCATCAGCAGGACTTCGGATACCTGGCCCAGCGACTGGAGGCCCGCCGCGCCGCGCACGCCCAGGTCGTTGAGATACGGGTTGGTGAAGTTGTAGTAGAACGACAAGGGGATGCAGATGGCGATGGAGGCCAGGAAGAACACAAGGTAGGAGCGCGACTTGAGCAGTCGCAGCGAATCCAGCCCCAGGATCTGTCCCAGTCCGGCATCGCGTTGCCGCGCCAGCGGCGGTGTGTGCGGCAGGGTGAACGCATACAGCCCCAGGACCAGTGATGCCACTGCGGCCATCTGGAAGGTCAGCTCGAGCCGATGCGCCTGCTCCCAGCCCAGCCAGCCGATCAGTACGCCCGCCACGATCCAGCCGACGCTGCCGGCCACGCGCACCAGCGGGAACTGTTTTTCAGGCGACTGCATGTGCCGCATCGCCACGCTGTTGGCCAGCGCGAGGGTCGGCATGAACAGCAGCATGTAGCCCATGACATAGGCGGAGAACAGGGTGAAGGTTCCGGCCGTGGATGCCCTCCACATCAGCACTGCGCCGGCCAGGTGCAGCACGGCGAGGATGCGCTGCGCGGCGAAATAGCGGTCTGCGATCAGGCCGACCAGGAACGGGGCCACGATCGCGCCGATGGACTGGCTGAGGAAGGCCGTCGCCACCTGGCTGGGGCTGGCCTGCAACGGCCCCTGCACCAGGTACGTCCCCAGGGTGACGAACCACGCGCCCCAGATGAAGAACTGCAGGAACATCATCGCGCCCAAGCGCGGCATGGCGTATGTCATGGCTTGCCCTCCCAGGCGGTGGTGGCTCAGAGTCCCAGCAGGTGGCGCAGTGATGCCGGATCGCTGCCGCTGTCGGCAAAATCATCGAACGCGCGTTCGGTGACCCGGATGATGTGGTCGCGGATGAACGCGGCGCCCTCGCGTGCCCCATCTTCCGGATGTTTCAGGCAGCACTCCCACTCCAGCACGGCCCAGCCCGGAAAATCGTACTGCGCGAACTTCGAGAAGATCGCCCTGAAATCGATCTGGCCATCGCCGAGTGAGCGGAAGCGCCCCGGGCGATCGATCCAGTCCTGGTAGCCGCCGTACACGCCGCTGCGCGCGCTGGGCTGGAACTCCGCGTCCTTGACATGGAAGATGCCGATGCGCTGGTGATAGCGGTCGATGAAGCCCAGGTAATCCATCTGCTGCAGCAGCAGGTGGCTGGGGTCGT
>JAZBLM010000090.1:0-14327 GCA_037033225.1 Pseudomonadota bacterium | reverse complement strand
CGGTTGCCGCCGCCCAGGAAGTTGTTCTGCGACAGCTGCACCGAGGTGGTCATGCCGTAGGACTGGGAATAGCCCAGGCCGAACACGAAGCTGCCGGAGGTGGTTTCCTTGACGTTGTAGACCACATCGAGCTGGTCGTTGCTGCCGGTTACCGGCGTCGTTTCCACTTCCACCGCCTCGAAGTAACCCAGGCGCTGCAGGCGGATCTTGGAACGGTCGATGGCGGCCTGCGAGTACCAGCTGTTCTCGAACTGGCGCATTTCGCGGCGCAGCACTTCGTCGGACGTGCGGGTATTGCCGCGGAACACGATCTGGCGCACGGACACGCGCGGACCCGGGATGACCTGCATGTTGATCGCCACGGTACGGTCGGCGCGGTTGCTGGTCGGGATCGGGTTCACCTTGGCGAACGCGTAGCCGATGTTGGCCAGCGAATTGGTGATGCTGTTGCTGCTGAATTCCAGCAGGGCGCGCGAGAAGGTGTCGCCGGCCTTCTGGATCACCATGCGCTCGACGTCTTCCTGCGGCAGAACGGTATCGCCGCTGACCTTGATCTCGGAGATCTTGTACTGCTCGCCCTCGGTGACGCCGGCGCTGATGAACATGTCGCGCTTGTCGGGGCTGATCGACACCTGGGTGGAGTCGATGCTGAAGTCCACGTAGCCGCGGTCAAGGTACCAGGCGTTCAGCTTCTCGAGGTCGCCGGACATCTTTTCCTTGGAGTACTGGTCATCACGGCGGTACCACGACGCCCAGTTGTGCTCCTTCGATTCCCAGGTGTCCAGGATGTCTTCGGCTTCGAACTTCTCGGTCCCGATCAGGTTGACGTGGCGGATCTTGGCCGCCTTGCCTTCCTTGATGGTGATCGCGATGTCCACGCGGTTGCGGTCCAGCGGACTCACCACCGGGGTGATTTCCACGTTGTATTTGCCGCGGTCGTTGTACTGGCGACGCAGTTCCTGGGTCACCCGGTCCAGGCTCAGGCGGTCGAAGGTGCCGCCTTCGGTCAGCCCGATATCGCTCAGGCCCTTCAGCAGCTGGTCGGACTTGATGTCCTTGTTGCCGGTGACGGTCAGCTTGTTGATCGCCGGACGTTCCTTGACGGTGACCACCAGGATGTCGCCCTGGCGGTCCAGCTGGACGTCTTCGAAGAAGCCGGTCTTGTACAGGGCGCGGATCGTTTCACTGACCTTGGCATCGGTCAGGGCCTGGCCGCGTTCCACCGGAAGGTAGGTGAACACGGTACCGGAGCTGATGCGCTGCAGGCCGTCCACGCGGATGTCGCTGACCGTGAAGGGGGCGGCAGCCTGGGCCAGTGCGGGGGCGCCGAAGCCCACAGCGAGGGCGAGGGCCAGCAGGCGGCGGTTCGGGAGTCGCGTCATGTCACGTCCGGTTGAGGTCGATTGCGTGTTGCGGGATGCGGGATGCCGACGGATAGACGGCGACAGCAGGAAAAAGTTCATCATGGGGACCAGATTCATCGGGTGACCAGGCCAAGGATGTCGTTGTAGAACGCCAGTCCCATCAGCCCCGCCAGCAGCGCCAGGCCGACGAACTGTCCGGCCGCCATGGCACGCTCGCTCAGCGGGCTGCCCTTGATCAACTCGATAAGGTAATACAGCAGGTGCCCGCCGTCCAAGACGGGAATGGGCAGCAGGTTGATGATGCACAGGCTGAGCGACAGCAGGGCCAGGAATTGCAGGAACCAGTCCAGGCCCCGCTGGGCGGAGACATTGGCCACCCGGGCGATGGTGACCGGACCGGAAACGTTCTGCAGCGAGGCGTTTCCGGTCACGATGCGGCGCATCATGCCCAGCGAGTCGGACGCCATGCGGCCGGTTTCGGCGATCGCCACCGGTACGGCGGCAAACACGCCATATTTCAGCACCGTGTCGTAGGGCGGGGCATGCGATTCGGCGAACTTGATGCCCAGCTGCCAGGCCGGCTGCCGGTTGCCGTCCAGACCCTGCCGCGGGGTGACTTCCAGGGCCAGCCGCTCGCCACCGCGCAGGACGTCGATCATGCCCGGCCCGCCGCGCTGGCCCAGTGCCTGCACCGCCGGATAGACCTGGTCTGCCGCATCGATGCGCTCACCGTCCACGGCCACGATCAGGTCGCCCGGCTGAAGGATGTCGCGTACCGCCGAATCCTCGACCAGCCCGTCAACCCGTGCCGGCTGCAGCCAGAACTGCCAGCTGACGCCGGCCAGTGGGGCCACCCGGCGTTCATCGAAGCCGGCGGGCAGCCGCGACAGGGGCAGCACCCGCTGGCGGGTCTGCTCCTGCGGGTCCACCACCTGCAGGGTGACATCCTTGCGGTCCATGGCGGCTGCGGTCAACGCCATGCTGGCCTCGCCGACGGTGGCCACGCGCCTGCCGTCCACCGCCAGGATGCGCTCGCCGCCCTGCAGGCCGGCCTCCTGCGCCAGGCCGGTGGCACGGCCGACCGTTGCCGAGTAATCCTGCTTGCCGATCACGAACATCGCCCACAGCAGCAGCATGCACAGCAGCAGGTTGGCCAGAGGGCCGGCGGCGACGATCGCGATGCGCTGCCAGACGGTCTTGTGGTTGAAGGCCTGGCCGCGCTCGTGCGGATGAACCTCCACCTCGCGCTCGTCGAGCATCTTCACATAGCCGCCAAGCGGGATGGCCGCAATGGCGAACTCGGTTCCGTGGCGGTCGCGCCGGGACCACAACGGCTTGCCGAAACCCACCGAGAAACGAAGCACCTTCACCCCACAGCGCCGCGCAACCCAGTAGTGCCCGAACTCGTGGATGGTCACGAGCAGGCCCAGGCTGACGATCATCCACCAGACCGATCCGAGGAACTCAGTCATGGCAGCTCACGGTGGCAGGGGAGGGGCAGGGCATTCAGAGGGCTTCGATGGCGGAACGGGTAAGCCGGCGGGCGTACTGGTCGGCGGCAAGCAGGGCGCCCAGTGTATCGGCCGGCTCGCTTGGCATTGTTGACAGAGCGTTATCCACCAATGCGGGAATGGCAAGGAAGCCTACCCGCCCCTGAAGAAAGGCTGAAACTGCTTCTTCGTTGGCGGCATTGAGGACCGCCGGGGCCGTTCCGCCGGCTGCCATCGCCTGCCAGGCCAGGGCGAGGCAGGGAAAAGCGACAGTATCGGGCGCTTCGAAATCAAGTCGGCCCTGCTTCAACAGGTCCAGCCCGCCGACGCCGGCCTCGATGCGCTGCGGCCAGCCCAGCCCGACCGCCAGCGTGGTCCGCATGTCCGGCAGGCCAAGCTGTGCCAGGGTGGAGCCGTCGACGAACTCGACCAGGGAATGCACCAGGCTCTGCGGATGTACCAGCACCTCGATGCGCTGCGCCGGTACGTTGAACAGATGATGCGCTTCGATGACCTCCAGGCCCTTGTTCATCAAGGTCGCCGAGTCCACCGAGATCTTGGGGCCCATCGACCACTTGGGGTGGGCGACGGCTTGTGCCGGGGTGACCTGTTCCAGCTCGGCCCGGCTGCGGCCCCTGAACGGGCCGCCGGAAGCGGTCAGCAGGATGCGGCGCACACCAGCTCCCTCCAGGCTGGCATCACGCGAGCGCAGGCACTGGAAGATCGCACTGTGTTCGCTGTCGATCGGCAGGATTTCCGCACCCGCGCGCTCGGCGGTGCGCATCAGCAGCTCGCCGGCCAGCACCAGAGATTCCTTGTTGGCCAGCAGGATGCGCTTGCCGGCAGCGGCGGCGGCAAGGGTGGATGACAGGCCTGCGGCACCGACAATCGCGGCGATCACCGTATCGCAGGCATCGCCGGACGCCAGGGCGTCCAGCGCGGCGCTGCCGGCATGGGCGGCCGTCTGCAGGCCGGCCTCGCGCAGGCCGTCGCGCAGGCGCGGATACAGCGCCTCGTCAGCGATCACCGCGTGCAGGGGCCGATGCTGCCGACACAGCGCCAGCAAGGCGTCGACCTGTGTCCCGGCCGCCAGCACCGTGGGCTGGAAGCGGTCGGGATGGCGGGCGATCACGTCCAGCGCGGAAGCACCGATGGAACCGGTGGCACCGAATACGGCGACACGGCGCAGGGCAGGGGAGGCGGGCATGCTCAAAGGCCGAAGATTTCCTTGCCGATGGCAAACACCGGCAGCGCAGCAAGCACGCCGTCGACCCGGTCCAGCACGCCGCCGTGGCCGGGGATGATGCTGCCCGAATCCTTGGCCCCGGCGTGGCGCTTGAGCAGGCTTTCAAACAGATCGCCCAGCACCGAGGCAAACACCGCCACCACCGTGACCAGCAGCAGCCAGGGAAGCTGTGCCGGGCTCACCAGGGTCCAGGCGTCGACGCCAAAGCCAAGGCCGAATGCTGTCGCCACCACCAGGCCGGCCGCGAGCCCGCCGAACAGGCCTTCCCAGGTCTTGTTCGGGCTGATGCGCGGCGCCAGTTTGTGGCGACCGAACGTGCGGCCGGCGAAGTAGGCGCCCGAGTCGGCGGCCCAGACTACCGCCAGCGAGGTCAACAGCCATAGGTGGCCCTGATCAGCGGAGGCGTGCAGCAGGACCAGCGACGCCCATGCGGGCAGGATCGCCAGCGTGCCGGCCAGCAGCTTCAGCGAACGCGCCGCGCTGTCCGGTTCTGCCCCGAAGTTGAAGAACCGCAGCCACAGCAGCGCCAGCAGCCACCAGCCCACGCCCACCAGCGCGGCGATGCGGAACAGGAACAGCGACGCGTCGCGGTCCCACACCACCAGCACCATCAGCACCAGGTTGAGCAGCAGCAGGGTGGTGCGGGCGAGGGTGTCTTCCACCCCGGCCAGTTTCAGCCATTCCCACAGGGCGATCAGGAAGACGCCGGCAGCAGCGGCGGCGAGCCATTGGGTGGGCAGCAGCAGGATCGCGGCAATGGCGGCCGGCGCCATGATCAGCGCGGCGAGGACTCGGGTCTTGGTCATGGGCTGGACGTCTCGGAGGCCAGGGCAGCGATCTGGGCACTGGTCAGGCCGAAGCGGCGCTCCCGCCCGGCGTAGGTGTCCAGCGCGTGCTGCAGCTGGTCGGTGTCGAAGTCCGGCCACAGCACATCGGTGAACCAGAGTTCGGTG
Organism: Pseudomonadota bacterium; assembly: GCA_037033225.1. GTDB lineage: Bacteria > Pseudomonadota > Gammaproteobacteria > Xanthomonadales > Xanthomonadaceae > Stenotrophomonas. The sequence continues at coordinate 9,274 of JAZBLM010000090.1, read as the reverse complement.
TAGGCCAGCTGCCACAGCAGGAAGTTGCTGATGCGGGTGTCGCCACCCGTGCGGATGAACAGGTCCGGTGCCGGCAGGTCGGCCAGCGCGACATGACTGCCCAGCAGGGCCTCGTCGATCTGCTCCGGTTGCAGCCGGCCCGCCGCGACCTCAATGGCCAGGCTGCGTGCCGCCCGCGCGATGTCCTGCCGTCCGCCGTAACTGGCGGCGATGCACAGGGTCATTGCGGTATTGCCCAGGGTGCGCTGCTCGGCCAGCTGCATCCGGCTGACCAGCGAGGCGCCGAAACGCTCGCGTTCGCCGATGAAACGGACGCGCACGCCGCGGCGGTGGAGCTCGTCCACCTCACGGTCCAGTGCATGCAGGAACAGCTTCATCAGCGCCTGCACCTCCTCGTCCGGACGTCCCCAGTTTTCGCTGGAGAAAGCGAACAGGGTCAGTGCCGGAATGCCCAGTTCAAGGCATCGGTCGATGGTGCGGTTGACCGCCCGTGCACCGGCTCGGTGGCCGATCATGCGGGGGCGGCGGCGCTGTTGTGCCCAACGCCCGTTGCCATCCATGATGATGGCAACGTGGCGCGGGAGTGCACCGGGCAGCGGCGGCGGGACTGAAGACATCGACTTCAGACCGACATCAGTTCCTTTTCTTTTTCCGCAACGACCTCGTCCACGTCCTTGATCTTGCTGTCGGTGAGCTTCTGGATCTCATCCTCGGCGCGCTTCTTGTCGTCCTCGGTGATTTCCTTGTCCTTGAACAGCTTGGCGACTTCCTTGTTGGCATACTGGCGCAGGTTGCGGACCGCGATCTTCGCGCCTTCGCCTTCCTTCTGCACCAGTTTGACCAGTTCCTTGCGGCGCTCTTCGGTCGGCGGCGGCAGGTTGACGCGGATCGAGGTGCCGATGGTATTCGGGGTCAGTTCGATGTTGTACAGGCCCTTCTCGATTTCCTTGATCATGCTCTTGTCGAAGGGCGTGACCAGCAGCGAGTGGGCATCGGGATTGGAGATGGAGGCCACCTGGTTCAGCGGGGTGCTGGCATTGCCGTAGGCATTGACCACGACGCGGTCGAGCAGCGCCGGCGTCGCACGTCCCGTGCGGATCGAGGTGAGGGTGTGCTTCAGAGCGTCGATGCTCTTGGCCATGCGCGTCTGCGCGTCGTTCTTGATGTCGTTGAGCATCGCCCGAGTCCTGGATGTAACTGGAATCGGGCGATTATAGGCGAATCACCGCCCAGCCGGGACCGCGTGGGCCCGGCCCATGCATCCGGCGCTCAGGCGGCCGGGGGGTTGCGGCCGCTGACCAGGGTACCGATGTTCTCGCCATTGAGGATCTTCAGCAGTTCGCCCGGCTGGCCCATGTCGAATACCCGCATCGGCAGGTCGCTGTCGCGGGCCAGCGCGAAGGCGGCGGTGTCCATGACCTCCAGGCCACGGGTGATCACCTCGTCGTAGGTCAGGCTGTCGAAGCGGACCGCATCGCTGTACTTGTTCGGATCCTTGTCGTACACGCCGTCGACCTTGGTGGCCTTCAGCAGCAGGTCGGCGCCGATTTCGATCGCGCGCAGCGCGGCACCGGAATCGGTAGTGAAGAACGGACTGCCGACGCCTGCGGCGAAGATCACCAGGCGGCCCTTTTCCAGGTGGCGGATCGCGCGGCGGCGGATGTAGTCCTCGCACACGTCATTGATCTTGATCGCGCTCATCACGCGCGCCTTGGCGCCGACCTTCTCCAGTGCGTCCTGCATGGCGAGCGCGTTGATCACGGTGGCCAGCATCCCCATCTGGTCGCCGGTGACCCGGTCCATGCCGCCGGCCGCCAGACCCGCGCCGCGGAAGATGTTGCCACCGCCGATGACCAGTGCGACTTCGGCACCGGCCTGCTGCGCTTCAACCACTTCCCGGGCCAGCCGGTTGATGATCTTGGGGTCGATGCCGTAGTCCTCGTCCCCCATCAGCGCCTCCCCGGAAAGTTTCAACAGGATGCGGCGATAGGCGAGCTTGGACATGGGGGACCTCGGGGTGCGTGAATTCCCGGCAGATTCTACTGCCTGGCGCGCCCGCGCTGTAGCTTTTTCGCACGAGGCGCTGCCAGCGCGCCGGTGCCAACCCGTCCCGATTCAGACGGGCGGGTCGGCTTCCGGCGACGTCGCGCCCGCGGCGGCGTCGTTCGGCGAACGTGCGATGACGCGGTTGCGGCCCAGGTTCTTCGACCGGTACAGCACGTCATCGGCGGCCCGCAGCAGGCCCTGCACATCGGCGAAGCGCTCGTAGCCCCCCTGGGTGGCCACGCCGGCGGAGAAGGTGATGAACAGCGGGCCGCCCTCGAGCATGGCCATCGGCGTAGCGACGATGCGCGCCAGCACCCGGCGGATCACGTCCAGCGCCACCGACTCGGTGGTGTTGGGGAGCAGTGCGACGAACTCTTCGCCGCCGAAGCGGGCCACGGTGTCGCTGTTGCGCAGCTGCCCCTGCAGGGTGCCGGCGAACTCGCGCAGGACTTCGTCGCCGGTCAGGTGGCCATGCGCGTCGTTGATCTTCTTGAAGTCATCCAGGTCGATGAAGGCCACCGACAGCGGCCAACCATGCCGAGTCGCACGCAGGAATTCCTGCTCCAGCACGGCATCCAGCTGGCGGCGGTTGAGCACGCCGGTCAGGGCATCGCGGTGGGCCTGTTCGCTGAGGCGCTTGGCCCGGGCCTCGAACTCGTCGGCGCGCCGCCGCGCCTGCTCGGCGTCCTGCATCTGGCGCAGGTTGCGCAGGGTGGCCAGCTCCTGTGCATGATCGATCAGCAACTGCACCCGCGCCGGGGTGGTGGGTGATGTGTCGAACAGGCTGGCAATGGTCGGCAGGGCCTCGCTGATCTTCGCCAGGACCTGGTCGAACTGCGCACTGTCCAGCTGCAGGCGGGCGTGGACCGCTTCCAGCGCGTGCTCGCGGGCAGCGTCCGGGTCGCTGTCCAGCCAGATGTCGGCGACGGTGCCGGACAGCTGGACGCAGGCCTGGAACATGTCGTCCGAAGGGGTGTCGTCTTCGCTGCGCGCGATGGCTTCAGTCAGGTAGCGCGGAAGGTCCCACTGCGCTGCCATGTAGGCACCTACATCGGCGTGCGTGCACTGCAGCCGGGAGCGCTCGGCATCCAGCAGGGCCGCGTTGCTGCCTGCTTCGCGCAGCAGGGGCAGGTAGTCGTCGGGGTGGGACTGGGCGAGGGCGAGTACGCCGATGTCCTGCAACAGCCCGGCCAGCATCAGCTCTTCCAGTCGGCGCAGGCCGCGGGCCTGGCCCAGCTGGCTGGCGGCCAGTGCACTGAGGATGCTGCGGCGCCACGCGCGTTCGCGCAGGTCCTGCTCGCGGCCGCCTGTCGCGGTCACTACGCCCTGGGTGATGGTGAAGCCGAGTGCCAGGCTCAGTGTTGCATTCAGGCCCAGCATGGTCAGCGCCTGGCCGAGGTTGTCGATCCGGCGGCGGCTGGCGTACAGCGGCGAATTGGCGATGCGCAGCATGCGCGCGCTGAGCGCCATGTCGATGGCGATGATGTCGGCTGCCGTGCTGAGATCCGCTTCGGGATCCTGTGCGAGTTCAATGATGCGCAGCGCGATGCCGGGAGGCGACGGGAGATTGCGGCAGAGCGCCAGGACGGCTGTCAGCTCGGGAGGCATATCGGGTCGTTCGTTCGTGTGGCGGGATGAGGGTGCCGTCACAGATCCGCTTGTTACCCCTTGCATCGCAGCGAACTCCCCCGGAAAGAAGTATCGGCGTGATCGCGACATAACGCAAAGGCGTCGCGGCGCCGATGGGCGCGCGTCACGGCCAACGGCTGTCACGAACTGCGCCGGGTCGACGCAGGCCGGGGAAAAAGAAAAAGCCGCGCAGGGCGCGGCTTTTTCGAGACCCTGCCCGATCCGTGGATCAGGCCAGGCCGGCCTGCTTCATCACTTCAGCGGCGTAGTCTTCCACCACCTTCTCGATGCCTTCGCCCACTGCCAGGCGCTTGAAGCCGACCACGTCGGCGCCGGCAGCCTTCAGTACCTGCTCGACGGTCTGGTCGGTGTTCAGCACATACGGCTGGCCGTACAGCGTGACTTCGTTGACGATCTTGGCGATCTTGCCGCTGATGATCTTTTCCAGGATGTCGGCCGGCTTGGCCTTGTCCTTCTCGCTCATCTTGGAGAGCTCGATGTCCTTTTCCTTGGCAACGAAATCGGCCGGAACATCGGACGCCTTGTTGTGCGGCGGGTTCATCGCGGCCACGTGCATGGCCAGGCCACGGGCCAGCTCGGCGTCGCCACCGGCCAGCTCCACCAGCACGCCGATGCGGCCGCCGTGGACATAGGCCGCCACGTTGTTGGTGCTTTCCAGGCGCACGATGCGGCGCACGTCGACCTTCTCGCCGACCTTGGCGATGACGGCGGCGCGGGTTGCGTCGACGGTCTCACCGGAAGCCAGCTTGGCCTCCTTCAGTGCATCGATATCGGCAGCGCCGGAGGACAGCGCAACGTCGGCAACCGACTTGGCGAAGTTGGTGAAGTTCTCATCCTTGGCGACGAAGTCGGTTTCGGAGTTGATCTCGACCAGCACGGCCTTGCCGCCTTCCCGGGCCGCCACGATGATGCCCTCGGCGGCAACACGGTCGGCTTTCTTGTCCGCCTTGGCCAGGCCGGCCTTGCGCAGCCATTCGGCCGAGGCGTCGATGTCGCCGTTGTTCTCGACAAGCGCCTTCTTGCATTCCATCATGCCGGCGCTGGTGCGCTCGCGCAGTTCCTTTACCAGGGAAGCAGTGATTTCCATGGGATTACCTCACAAAAGAAAAGGGTAGGACCGACAGGTTGGCCGGCCCGTATGACAGGGCACTGTCAGCCACCATCAGCGGCCTGCAGCGCAGGTGGGTGCAGGGCACCCACCCGGGGCCTGGATCAGGCCTGTGCGTCGTCGGACTTCTTCGGCGCAGCCTTCTTGGCCGGCGCGCGACGGGCGGGCTTGGCTTCTTCGCCTTCAGCGCCAGCCTCGGCGAACTCTTCCTCACGGACGGTGGCGGCGTGCGGCGCAGCGGCCTTGCCTTCCAGCACCGAGTCGGCAGCGGCGCGGGCGTACAGCTGCACGGCACGGATGGCGTCGTCGTTGCCCGGGATCGCGTAATCCACCAGTTCCGGGTTGTAGTTGGTGTCGACCACGGCGATCACCGGGATGCCGAGCTTCTTGGCTTCCTTGATGGCGATGTCTTCGTGGCCGATGTCGATGACGAAGATCGCGTCCGGCAGACGGTTCATGTCCTTGATGCCGCCCAGCGAGGCTTCCAGCTTGTCACGCTCGCGGCGCAGGCCCAGCACTTCGTGCTTGACCAGCTTTTCGAAGCTGCCGTCGTTCTCGCCGGCTTCCAGTTCCTTCAGGCGGGCGACCGACTGCTTCACGGTGCGGAAGTTGGTCAGCGTGCCGCCGAGCCAGCGCTGGTTCATGAACGGCATGCCGCAACGCTCGGCTTCTTCGCGGATCGACTCGCGTGCGCTGCGCTTGGTGCCCAGGAACAGGATGGTACCGCGCTTCTGTGCAACGGAGGAGATGAAATTCATCGCATCGTTGAACAGCGGGACGGTCTTTTCCAGGTTGATGATGTGGATCTTGCCACGGGCACCGAAGATGTACGGGGCCATCTTCGGGTTCCAGTAACGGGTCTGGTGGCCGAAGTGGACGCCGGCTTCGAGCATCTGGCGCATGGTGATCTGGGGCATTGCATGACTCCTGACAGGGAACCGGCGTGCGCCACTGTCCCTGACGGGACGCCCGCGGAAGTGTGCGGGACAGCGCGGGCGCGCATGGATGGTTCCGGGGTTGGGCTTCCCCATCGTCTCCGTGGCCGAACCCCTTGCGGGGCACCCCGGCACGGATCGGGACGATGGGTGTGGATTCACCGGTGACGTCCGGTGTGGACGATGTCCCGCGCAGCGATGCGGCGGGCAATCCGCGGATTATAGACCGACCTGGCTCCCAGCCGCAATCCAGCCAAGGGTTTCGCCGGCCGTGCCGTCGCGGCGCGCCTGGAAGTGCCCGCCAGCGTACCCCGCCGCCTGCGCAGGCAGGGGCCAACAGACGGTCGCCCCCGCCAGGACATAGCCGGCCAGTCCGGCCTGCAGGCTGTGCGGATGACCCAGGTGGTCAATGAAGGTTAGGTCCTGCAGGCGGGCCCGGTGGCTGCCGGGATTGTGCAGCTGCACGCACGGGCCCGGGCCGCGGCTGCCCAGCCTGGCAAGCACCGGCAGCGGCCGTGTCTGTCGTGGTGAAATGAACAGCGGTAGCGAATAGCGGGTCTGCTCGCGGTCATCGGTGAAAACCACCGCGCGGAACGCCTGCTCCGGCCCCGCTGCGTCGTCCGTGCCTGTGACCCGCACCAGACGGACCCGCTGCCGTGCGCCCGGTGGCAGGCGCAGGGCAGCGGGGCTGGCAACGAGGGTGGTGGTGGACTGCAGGCGGTCGCGACCGCTGGCCTGGTCCCACTGATACAGCCTGATCCGCCCTGTCCAGGGCGTGGTTGCATCGTTCACCAGCCACAGTTCGGTCTGGATCTGGTCAGCCGCGAGCTGCAGAGTGGTGGGCTGCAGCTCCAGCGCGTGGCTGGGCGCAGTAGACAGGCCCGCAGCGAGCAGGCCGGCCCATGCCGCCGAGGAGCGCATCAGAACACCAGCAGGAGCGCGTCATTGCCATCCATGGCGTCGGGTGCGGGAGCCAATGCGCGCAGCTGCTCGGGTAGCCGGGCGGCGTCGGCGCGCTGGTGGGGGGCGCCGCACAGCGACGGGTCTGCCGCGCCCGTGGCGGCATCGCGGCAGCTTTCCACGACCACCAGCCGCACGCGCAGTGCCTCCGAGGGTATGGCGGCCGTCGCGCTGCCTACCAGCACAAGGCACAGTGCCAACCCCTGTACTGTCCGCCTCTGTACTGCTGTCATCTGCTTTTCCGTCTCTCGCCTGAGCCCGTTATCGGCCGGGCGAAGATTGGCTTTAACGGCGAGGCCGCCGCCGGTTGCTCAGTACGTGATGGTCACGGTGATCCGGTCGGCGTAGTTGCCCGCTACCGGCAGCGGTCCGGTAGTGGCCGGTGCACGACCGTAGATGGTCAACTGCTGTGCGGTGCCGGCGCCCACGCCCGCTGCCGTGTCGCTGCCGACCGTGGCGCCCCAGCGCTGCTGGCGCGCGCTGTCCCGATACAGCTCATAAGGGACGAAGGCGGTGGACGTGCTCGCATGGCGCATCCGGCGGGAACTGCCGGCCGCGTACAGCCCGTTGTCCAGCGACACGTTGAAGGCCGTCCGGCGGACGCAGGTCAGGGTCAACTGGGCGGTCTGGTCGATCGGCGCGGCGATGCGTCCGGCCACCGTGCCGAATTCCATGTTGGTGACCAGATAGCTGCCGCACTGGGGCAGGACCGTGGCAGTGGCGCTGAAGGGAAAACTGTTGACTGCGGTCTTGCGGTTGGTGGCGGCGGTCGAGGTGCAGGTGGCCGGCATGGTCGGCGTTCCGAGCAGCACTTCGTTGTACGCATAGGCCAGGGTGACGTTGCCGGCGTTGAACGCACTGCTGTAGGTGCCTGCGGCCAGGGTCTGGTTGGCCGGCACCAACCCGTACACCGTGGCGGTCACCGTCCCCGTGCCGCCCAGCAGCGGAGCTGCATACCCGAGCTGCACATCGCGGGCCGGCGGCGATCCCCCGGGCAGCAGTCCCCAGGGCACCTGCCGGGCCGCATCCGTATAGAGCTGGAAGGCGAGCGGATCGCCAGCGGCACTGCGCATCTCGCGCAGCGGCAGGAGGGTGCTGGACGCGCTGCCGCTGCCGATTCCCACGCACAGGCGCACGCGGACATCGGCGAGCAGCGTCAGCCCGCTGGTCGTGCAGGTGATGGTTACGCCCATGTTGGCCGGCGTGGGCGATGTAGCGGCGTTGTTGACATTGCCGAACGACAGGGACGCCGCTGTTGCCGTGCAGGTGGTGTCGGCGCGCGCAGGTTGCGCCCACGCAAGCACGATGGCCATCGTCAGCAACACCAGCAGCCCGGCGCGGTTCATGGCAGCTCCGCTGTCGGCACCGGCACCGGCACGCAGGTCAGCGGTCCCAGGCGTGGGATGGCGCCATCGGCGGTGACCGCAGGGGCGGGGACCTGCAGCTCGCACGACCCCTCCGGCGTGGTGATCCGCAGGCGGCCATCCTGGGGCCGGTCCTGCAGGTAAAGTTGGCCGTCGTAGCCGACGACTGCGTCGCCGTCCCTGCCGAAGCGCACGGTGCTGCCTACCGCCAACGGCGTGCCGCTCGGGTCCTGGACGACAAGCTGTACCGAGCGGGTACGCCGAAGGCCGAAGCTCACTCCCAGTCCGGCGCCCTGTCGCGGCGTCACCCAGTCGTCCACCCGGTCGGCGGCGATGTCCGCCGGCAGGCCCAGGGTGTCGATCGACAGCCGGTTGCGCTGCCAGGACAGCAGCGGGCTTACCAGCAACAGGCCCCTGCGATCGGTGACGCCGATATTCCGGTTTTCCAGCCGGACCGGCACGCCTCCGATACCCCCGGTGGATACCACGGCGAACGCTTCATTGACCTCGCGCGCAGCGAACACGTGCCCCCCCATCCAGACCAGCGCTCCTCCGGCGTTTGCATAGCCATACGTGGTGCCGCCTTCGTGTACCGCGCCCGCCGAATAGCGTCCAGTGGGCGTCAGCCAGCCCGCCTCAGCCAGCCCGCCGGTGCCGCGGTCGCCGTGTCGCGCCTGCATCCGCCAGCCCATCCCGTTGCCGCCGCCGTCCCCCGGCACTGGCTGCGATACGTCGACGCTGTACAGCTGTTCACCACCGTTGCGCTGCAGGGCGACGCTCGCCTGGCGGTCACGTCCCAGCGTGGCCGCCAGCGAAACATAGACGCTGCGGTCGCTGCTGTCGGAAAGGTTCTGGTTCGCTGACACGTAGGTCGACCAGCGCTGGGCGAAGGTGCGCGACCAGAACACGCTGGCGTAGCGGTCATCCCGTCCATCGGCCTGGCGCAGGCGCAGGTAGCTGGCACTGAGCGCGCCCAGCCGTTCCAGGCTGACGCCGAGCGTGGCCTGCTCGGTGATTTCCGGCGGCAGGCTGTCCTGCAGGGCCCCCAGGTCGCGGTAGTCGCCGTGCGTCCGTCGGCTGAGCAGATTGATATTGAAGCGGCGATTGTTCCAGTTGTAGCCCGCCGAATACTGGCCACCGCGCTGGCCACCCAGCGCACTGCGCGCATAGGCGGCCGACACCACGCCCGCGCGCCCGGCCAGCCAGCCGCC
>JAZBLM010000089.1:0-14421 GCA_037033225.1 Pseudomonadota bacterium | reverse complement strand
GGCCCGTTGCCTGCGGGGTCATCAACGCGTGCTGGCGATCGCCGCTGCGGTATGCCTGCAGCGAATGCGCGAGGTAATCGCTGTACTGGCCCCCCAGCTTCGGGTACGTCGGATCGATCGGCGAATTGCCGTCGGCCCCGTGGCAGTCGATGCAGCTCTGTCCGGTGGCCTTGCCCTTGGCCTGCGCACGCGCCTCACCGGCAGCGAGGCGTCCGGCCGGCAGGCCGGCAGACGACGAGGGCGCTGGAAGATCACCCGCGGCCTGTCCCGGCTGTGCGGGCGACTGCGTGCTGCTGTCCTGGTGCGAGGGCGAGCAGGCCGCCAGCAGGACGGCGACGGACAAGGCGATGGCATGACGCGTGAACGGCGCGGCTTTCGACATGTGGGCGTGCCTTACTTGATGGTGGACAGGTAAACAGCGAGATCGGCGATCTCCTGTTCGCTGAAACTCATCGACTGCGCCTGCATTGTCGGATGCCGACGCTTGCCGTGGCGATATTCGGTGAGGGCCTGCAGCAGGTACTGTTCGCTCTGCCCGCCGATCTTCGGCACGCGGTAGCTGGGATACGCATTCTTGTAGCCGGTGATGCCGTGGCACCCCTGGCAGGTGTAGGCGAGCACGCGCCCGTTGTCGAAGTTGCCGGTGAGCGCTGCGGCAGGCGCCGGCGCCTGCGGTGCGGGAACCGGCGCAGGCGCGGTCGCAGCCGGGGCGGGCGGCGTTGAAGCGGATGCAGGAGCTGGAGCAGGAGCGGGAGCTGGAGCAGGAGCGGCCACGGCGGCCCCGAAGGGCAGGAGGACGGCCAGAGCAAGACAAGCGGCGAGCGGCTGCGGGCGCATGATGTCGTTTCCGGGCTACGGGTCTGGTCGTTCCGGCGTGGGGTACGGAACGGCCCGAGTATAGCGGCTCGTTTCATGTTGCTGAAATGGGGGGCGTGCCGACCAGCGGCGTGAAGTCACCGTGACCTTTGGGATATGGTGTACCCGTGAGGTGGTGCATTACTTTGCTACCACACCTGTTCACGCATCCCCAGGGACCCGACGATGTCACGCCATTCCTTCCTGCCCGCCGGCCGCAGCGGACTCTGCGCCGCCGCGCTGCTCATCTCCACCACGCTGCTGCTGTCCGGCTGCGCCGGTGGCCCCAACAACGAGGCCCAGGCAGCAGACGGGAAGGACGGCAAGGCCGAAAAGAAAGCCGATGCCGTGCCGGTGGAGGTGGCGGTCGCCAGCCGCCGCGGCGTTGCGGCAAGCTACACCGGCACCGCAGCGTTGGAACCGCGCGCGGAGTCACAGGTCGTCGCCAAGACATCCGGCGTGGCGCTTGCCGTGCTGGTGGAAGAAGGCCAGCAGGTACGTGCGGGTCAGCCGCTGGTACGGCTGGATCCGGATCGTGCACGCCTGGCGGTCGCGCAGAGCGAGGCGGTGATGCGCAAGCTGGAAAACAACTACCAGCGCGCCAACCGCCTGGTTGGCCAACAGATGGTCAGTGCCGCCGACGTCGACCAGTTGCGCTATGACGTGGAGAATGCGCGCGCCCAGTACCGTCTGGCGACGCTGGAACTGTCGTACACGACGGTGACCGCACCCATCTCCGGTGTCATCGCCTCGCGTTCGATCAAGACCGGCAACTTCGTGCAGATCAACACGCCGATCTTCCGCATCGTCGACAACGCGCGGCTGGAGGCCACGCTCAACGTGCCCGAGCGCGAACTGTCCACCCTGCGCGCGGGCCAACCGGTGACGCTGGTGGCCGACGCACTCCCGGGCAAAAGTTTCACTGGGCAGGTTGACCGCATTGCACCGGTGGTGGATTCGGGCAGCGGTACCTTCCGCGTGGTCAGCAGTTTCGACGGGGGCGCACAGTCCCTGCAGCCAGGCATGTTCGGTCGCATCCGCATCGACTACGACCAGCGTGCCGACGCCCTGGTCGTGCCGCGCGTGGCCCTGCTCGATGACGGCGATCCGGCCGTATTCCGCGTGCGCGCCGGCAAGGTGGCGCGCGTCCCGGTCAAGCTGGGTTACGCCGAAGGTGCGTGGGTGGAAGTGCGCGAAGGGCTCGCGGCAGGGGACCAGGTGGTGACCGCCGGCAAGGTAGCGCTGCGTGACGGCACCGCCGTGCAGGTGATCGTGCCCGCGGAACCGAAGCAGGTCGTCAACGCCAGGCCGGCTGCGAAGGCAGGGAGCGCGCAATGACATCGGCCGGCAACGACCACGGTCGCGATCCGCACGACGGTCACGGCCCCGGTGGCATGGGGGGCGGTCTGGTGGAGTTCGCCACCCGCCGTCGTGTGACCATCGCCATGTGCACGGTCACCCTGATCCTGTTCGGGCTGATCGCGCTGGGCAGCCTGAAGGTCAACCTGCTGCCCGACCTCAGCTATCCCACGCTGACAGTGCGTACCGAATACACCGGCGCGGCCCCGTCGGAGATCGAGACCCTGATCTCCGAACCCGTCGAAGAGGCGGTGGGCGTCGTCAAGAACCTGCGCAAGCTGAAGTCGATCTCGCGTACCGGCCAGAGCGATGTGGTGCTGGAATTCGCGTGGGGCACCAACATGGACCAGGCCAGCCTGGAGGTGCGCGACAAGATGGAGGCGCTGAACCTGCCGCTTGAGGCCAAGGCACCGGTGCTGCTGCGTTTCAATCCGTCCACCGAGCCGATCATGCGCCTGGTGATCGCCAGCAAGGTGGCGCCGGTCAATGACACCGACGCCGTCCGTGAACTCACCGGGCTGCGCCGCTATGCCGATGAGGACCTGAAGAAGAAACTGGAGCCGGTTGCAGGGGTCGCAGCGGTCAAGGTCGGCGGTGGGCTGGAAGACGAGATCCAGGTGGACATCGACCAGCAGAAGCTGGCCCAGCTCAACCTGCCGATCGACACCGTGATCCAGCGACTGAAGGAAGAGAACATCAATATCTCTGGCGGGCGCCTGGAAGAGGGCTCGCAGCGCTTCCTGGTGCGCACCGTCAATCAGTTCGTCGACCTGGAGGAAATCCGCAACCTGCTGGTGACCACCCAGTCGTCCAACGGCAGTGCGGCCGATTCGGCGATGGCGCAGATGTTCGCGATCGCGGCGGCGACCGGTTCGGATGCGGCCATGTCGGCCGCGGCGGCGGCGCAGAGTGCGTCCGGCGGTGGCTCAAGCGTAGTGGCCAACGGCGTGCCGGTGCGGCTGAAGGACGTCGCCACCGTGCGGCAGGGTTACAAGGAGCGCGAGGCGATCATCCGCCTGGGCGGCAAGGAAGCGGTCGAGCTGGCCATCTACAAGGAAGGCGACGCCAACACAGTGGCCACCGCCGAGGCGCTGCGCGCGCGCCTGGAACAGATCAAGTCCACGTTCCCGTCCGATGCGGAGCTGACCACGATCGAAGACCAGTCGCGCTTCATCGAACACGCGATCAGCGACGTCAAGAAGGATGCCGTGATCGGCGGCCTGCTGGCCATCCTGATCATTTTCCTGTTCCTGCGCGATGGCTGGAGCACGTTCGTCATCAGCCTGTCGCTGCCGGTGTCGATCATCGCCACGTTCTTTTTCATGGGCCAGCTCGGCCTGAGCTTGAACGTGATGTCACTGGGTGGGCTGGCGCTGGCCACCGGCCTGGTGGTGGATGACTCCATCGTCGTGCTGGAAAGCATCGCCAAGGCGCGCGAACGCGGCCTGGGGGTACTGCAGGCGGCAATCACCGGCACCCGCGAAGTCAGCATGGCCGTGGTCGCCTCGACCCTGACCACCATCGCGGTGTTCCTGCCGCTGGTGTTCGTGGAGGGTATCGCGGGCCAGCTGTTCCGTGACCAGGCCCTGACCGTGGCGATCGCCATCGCGATCTCGCTGGTCGTCTCGATGACCCTGATTCCGATGCTGAGCTCGCTGAAGGGGCGTCCACCCCTCGCGTTCCCGGAGGAGCAGGCCAGCGAAGCATGGCGACCGCAGAACCGCTGGCTTAAGCCGGTGGCCGGTGGGCGTCGCGGCATCATGGCCGCCATCCGCTGGAGCTTCTTCGGCGTGGCCTGGCTGGTGGTGCGGCTCTGGCGCGGCATCGTGTCCGTGGTCGGTCCTGTGATGCGCAAAGCCAGCGATCTGGCGATGAAGCCTTACGCCGGTGCAGAACGCGGCTACCTGCGCCTGCTGCCCGGCGCGTTGGCCCATCCGGGCAAGGTGCTGGGGCTGGCCGCGCTGGCGTTCGCAGGCACCATGGCGCTGGTGCCGATGCTGGGCGCGGACCTGATCCCACAGCTGGCGCAGGACCGCTTCGAGATGACGGTGAAACTGCCCGCAGGCACTCCGCTGAAGCAGACCGATGCGCTGGTGCGCGAACTGCAACTGACCCACGGCGACGGCAAGCAGGCCGCTGGCACCGGCATTGCGTCGCTGTACGGCGTCAGCGGCGCCGGCACGCGGCTGGACGCCAGTCCGACCGAAAGCGGCGAGAACATCGGCAAGCTGACCGTGGTGATGGAAGGCGGCGGCGATGCGCGCACCGAGGCGGCCATCACCGAGCGGCTGCGCGGCAGCATGGAAGGGCATCCGGGCGTGCAGGTCGACTTCGCGCGGCCGGCCTTGTTCAGCTTCTCCACGCCGCTGGAAATCGAGCTGCGCGGGCAGGACATGGCCTCGCTTGAGCAGGCGGGGCAGCGGCTGGCCGCCATGCTGCGCAACAACGCGCACTACGCCGATGTCAAATCGACCGTGGAAGAAGGCTTCCCGGAAATCCAGATCCGCTTCGACCAGGAGCGCGCCGGTGCACTGGGGCTGACCACCCGGCAGATCGCCGACGTGGTGGTCAAGAAGGTGCGCGGCGATGTGGCGACCCGTTACAGCTTCCGCGACCGCAAGATCGACGTACTGGTGCGCGCGCAGCAGGGCGACCGGGCCAGCGTGGACAGCATCCGCCGGCTGATCGTCAATCCGGGCAGCAGCCGTCCGGTGACCCTGGATGCCGTTGCGGAAGTGATCGCCACCACCGGTCCCAGTGAGATCCACCGCGCCGACCAGACCCGTGTCGCGGTGGTATCGGCCAACCTGCGCGACATCGACCTGGGCGGGGCGATGCGCGAAGTGCAGGCGATGGTGGCCGATCAGCCACTCGGCGCTGCCGTCGGGATGCACATCGGCGGGCAGGGTGAAGAACTCGCCGAATCCGCCCGCTCGCTGATCTTCGCCTTCGGGCTGGCGATCTTCCTGGTGTATCTGGTGATGGCCTCGCAGTTCGAGTCGCTGCTGCATCCGTTCGTCATCCTGTTCACCATCCCATTGGCCCTGGTCGGTGCGGTGCTGGCGCTGCTGGCCAGTGGCAAGCCGATCTCGGTGGTGGTGTTCATCGGATTGATCCTGCTGGTGGGGCTGGTCACCAAGAACGCGATCATCCTGATCGACAAGGTCAACCAGTTGCGCGAAGCCGGCGTGGCCAAGCAGGAGGCGCTGGTGGAAGGCGCGCGCTCGCGGCTGCGGCCGATCATCATGACCACGCTGTGCACGCTGTTCGGCTTCCTGCCGCTGGCGGTGGCGATGGGGGAGGGCGCTGAAGTGCGTGCGCCGATGGCGATCACCGTGATCGGGGGCCTGCTGGTATCCACCCTGCTGACCCTGCTGGTGATCCCGGTGGTGTATGACCTGATGGACCGCAAGGGTGATGCGTATTATCGCGAGCGGGGCCGCGCGCTGGCGCACGGTGGCGGCGCCGGGACACCGGACGCGGCCGCTGACGGCCAGGCCGTGGAGGGCCGTGCATGAGCATCGCCGAGTTCTCCATACGGCGGCCGGTCACCACCATCATGTGCTTTGTTTCGCTGGTGGTGGTGGGCCTGATCGCCTCATTCCGGCTGCCGCTGGAAGCCTTGCCGGACATCACCGCACCGTTCCTGTTCGTGCAGGTGCCGTACACCGGATCGACGCCGGAGGAAGTCGAGCGCACGCTGATCCGGCCGGTGGAAGAGAGTCTGGCCACGATGACCGGCATCAAGCGCATGCGCTCATCCGCCACCTCGGAAGGGGCGAGCATCTTCATCGAGTTCAGCGACTGGGACCGCGATATCGCCATCGCCGCGTCGGATGCACGCGAGCGCATCGACGCCATCCGCAGCGATCTGCCCGACGATCTGCAGCGCTACAACGTGTTCAAGTGGTCCAGCAGCGACGAACCGGTGCTGAAGGTGCGCCTTGCCAGCGATACCGACCTGACCGGCGCGTATGACATGCTGGACCGCGAGTTCAAGCGGCGCCTCGAGCGGATTCCCGGCGTGGCCCGCGTCAACATCTCCGGCGCGCCGCCGAACGAGGTCGAGATCGCCATCGACCCCAGTCGCCTCAATGCGCATGGGCTCAGCATCAACGAACTCAGCGACCGCCTGCGCACGCTCAACTTCTCGTTGTCGGCCGGGCAGATCGACGACAACGGCCAGCGGGTGCGCGTGCAGCCGGTGGGCGAGATCACCGACCTGCAGGAAATGCGCGACCTGGTGATCAATGCCAAGGGCCTGCGCCTGGGCGACATCGCGGAGGTGAGGCTGAAGCCGACCCGGATGAGCTACGGCCGCCGGCTGGACGGCAACCCGGCGATCGGCCTGGACATCTTCAAGGAGCGCAGCGCGAACCTGGTGGAAGTCTCGCGCGCGGCGCTGGCCGAAGTGGAGGCGATCCGCGCGCAGCCGAGCATGCGCGACGTGCAGATCAAGGTCATCGACAACCAGGGCAAGACGGTTACTTCCTCGTTGCTGGAACTGGCCGAAGCCGGGGCCGTGGGCCTGATCCTGTCGGTCACCGTGCTGTTCT
This sequence comes from Pseudomonadota bacterium, assembly GCA_037033225.1. GTDB lineage: Bacteria > Pseudomonadota > Gammaproteobacteria > Xanthomonadales > Xanthomonadaceae > Stenotrophomonas. The sequence goes on along the minus strand of JAZBLM010000089.1, from coordinate 7,651 downwards.
TCTTCCTGCGCCACTGGCCATCCACGCTGATGGTGACCCTGGCCATCCCGATCTGCTTCATCATCACCCTGGGCTTCATGTACTTCGTCGGGGTGACGCTGAACATCCTGACCATGATGGGCCTGCTGCTGGCCGTGGGCATGCTGGTGGACAATGCCGTGGTGGTGGTGGAGAGCATCTACCAGGAGCGCGAGCGGATGCCCGACCAGCCTCGGCTGGCCTCCATCATCGGCACCCGCAACGTCGCCATCGCGCTCAGCGCGGGCACGCTGTGCCATTGCATCGTGTTCATCCCGAACCTGTTCGGCGAAACCAACAACATCAGCATCTTCATGTCGCAGATCGCCATCACCATCTCGGTGTCGTTGCTGGCGTCCTGGCTGGTGGCGGTGAGCCTGATCCCGATGCTGTCCGCGCGCATGGAGACGCCCAAGCTGCTGCACTCCAAAACCGGCGTCATCGCGCGGCTGCAGGGACGTTATGCGGTGCTTCTGGATTGGACGCTGCGCCACCGTGGCTGGAGCCTGCTTGGCATCCTGCTTGTGGTGGCGGTGAGCCTGGTGCCGATGAAGCTGACCAAGATCGACATGTTCGGCGGCGAAGGCGGCAAGGACGTGTTCATCGGCTACATGTGGAAGAGCGCTTACACCTACCGGCAGATGTCCGAGGAAGTGAAGCGCGTGGAAGACTGGCTGGACGCCAACCGCGAACGCCTGCACATCACCCAGGTGTACTCCTGGTACAGCGAGGAGGAGGGCAGTTCCACGGTGGTGACGCTGGATGAGAAACATGCCGGCGACCTCAAAGCCATCCAGGAGGAACTGCGCAAGGGACTGCCGAAGTCGGCGCGCGCCGATTACTTCGTCGGCAACCAGGGCGGGGATTCCGGCGGGGGCAACAACGGCGTGCAGGTGCAGCTGGTCGGTGACTCCAGCACGATGCTGCAGGAAATCGGCGAGGAAGTGCTGCCGCTGCTGGCGCAGCGCAAGGAACTGCGAGACGTGCGCATCGATAACGGTGAGAAGGGCAGCGAGCTGGCAATCCGGGTCGACCGTGAGCGTGCAGCGGCGTTCGGGTTCAATGCCGAACAGGTCGCCAGCTTTGTCGGGCTTGCGCTGCGTGGTGCGCCGATGCGTGAGTTCCGGCGTGGCGACAACGAGGTGCCGGTCTGGGTCCGCTTCGCAGGTGCCGAACAAAGCACGCCCGAGGACCTGGACGGCTTCTCGGTACGCACCGGCGATGGACGCACGGTGCCACTGCTGAGCCTGGTGAAGGTGGACATCCTGTCCTCGGCCACGCAGATCGGCCGTACCAACCGGCAGACCACCCTGACCATCAAAGCCAACCTGGCCGAGAAGGTCACCGCACCGGACGGCCGCAAGGCGATCGAGGCCGTGTTGAAGCCGATGAACTTCCCGGCCGGCTACAGCTTCACTTTCGACGGCGGCGACTTCGGTGATGACAATGAAGCGATGCAGCAGATGATGTTCAACCTGGTGATCGCGCTGCTGATGATCTACGTGGTGATGGCCGCCGTGTTCGAGTCGCTGCTGTTCCCGGCGGCGATCATGAGCGGCGTGCTGTTCTCGATCTTCGGCGTGTTCTGGCTGTTCTGGCTCAGCGGCACCAACTTCGGGATCATGGCCTTCATCGGCATCCTGGTGCTGATGGGCGTGGTGGTGAACAACGGCATCGTGATGATCGAGCACATCAACAACCTGCGCCGGCGCGGAATGGGCCGCACCGAAGCGCTGGTGGAAGGCTCGCGCGAGCGGCTGCGGCCGATCATGATGACCATGGGCACGGCGATCCTGGCGATGGTGCCGATCTCGCTGACCGACACGCAGATGTTCGGTGACGGCCCGCCGTACTACCCGATGGCACGCGCGATCGCCGGTGGCCTGGCGTTCTCCACCGTGGTCAGCCTGCTGTTCCTGCCGACCATCTATGCGGTGCTGGACGACGCGCGCAGTGCGGTCACGCAGCTGATCCGCAAAGCACGTGGCCGCGGCGTGGAAGCGCCGGTGGTCGGGGCCTGATGGCCCGGTAGAGCCGGCCCTTGGTCGGCGCAATGCCTTCCGCTCGCGTCCCAATGCGCGCGCCGACCACGGGTCGGCGCTACCCGTTCGGAGCGTCCGCGCCCCTCGGTAGCGCCGACCTCTGGTCGGCGGAAACCCCGTGACGCCCACTGCAGGGCCAATCGCAATGCTGCGCTGATCCGGTCGGTCGTTGGCGGTGCAAAGCGCAGAAAGGCATCGCCATTGCCGACAGCAGCCAGCCGATGCCCTCGGATACGGGGGCATCTGGCCGTTGTTCGCCCGAGCGTGCGTGCGGTCAACTTCCACACCACCGACGGATGCCCACGCTCTGCACTGATTCCAGTGCAAGGAGGTGGGGGCCGTGCCAGAGCTCGATATCAGTGCTGCCGCGGACGACGTAGTGGCCCTTCTGCAGCGACAGCAGGCGCAGCCTGCCGCGGCGCGGTGGGAGGCCAGCCGAGATGCGGAGCGCCTGGTGGTCCGGGAGGCGCTGGATCGCTACGTGTAGGCCCGTGCCTCCGTGGAGATCGCGACGCTCCGCGCAGCGGAGGCCCACGAGCCGACCGTGGCCCGGATGCTGGAGCGGATGCGCGTGGCCTCAGGTCCGCCGCGGCTGCCCGCGGAGGACGAAACCCGGAATCTCAGCGAGGCACAGCAGTACGACGTGTATGCAAGCGTGATCGCGGTGCGTGGGGATACTGCAGCGCATGAGGCACTGCTGACGCAGGATCGTGTGATTCTGGGGCTGCGGCAGGAGAACCGGACGACCGACATATCGGGCCAGGGCGACTTCAATGATCGGATGGTGGTGGTGTGGCGCGATGCGGACGGCCGCCCGCATGCACGCGAGTTCCATGAAGCCAACACCGAGCCTTCCGCGCAGTACGACGGCCACGCGAAGACAAATCCACGCAGTCCCGGATTCGCTCAGGTCATCACGCGAACCAAGACGGAGGGCGCCGATGTCAATGGCGACGGTGTGCGGGACCTTGGACGACTGTCTGAAGGCACTACCGAGATGCGCGGGACGACCCATCCAGGCAAGAAAGGCGTTCCCGAGTTCTCACTTCGGCCCACACTGGGAGCGATAGCTGAAGGCCCGCGACGTGTGGAGCGCGACAGCAATGGTGACGGATGGTTCGACGCCGATGATCCTGGCGGTGTCCAGCCGCTCAACCGCACGTTCAAGTTCCATCGTGGCGGCAGAGAAAACACACTCTCGGCCGGTTGCCAGACGTTGAAGCCTGCCGAGTATGACGACTTCCTGGACGCCGTCCGGGGCACGCCGGGCCAGGATCGTTGGCAGTATGTGTTGACCTCGGTGACACAGCCCCAGCGCCGCGATCAGGAGCCGGATCGCGCGCTGGAATCCGACGACGATCCGCGCCGGCCAGGGCACCCTGCGCATGCATTGCAGCAGCAGATCAGCACCGGTCTGGCGGGCTTGGGCGGCCATTACAGAGAGCATGCGGACAACTTCAGTCTGCCGTTGTTGCTCGCAGCCAGAGAAGCTGGCATGACCCGGGTGGACCGGGTCGTGGCAAGCAATGCCGTTGGCGGGCGGACTGCGGGCGAGACGCTCTTCCTGGTGCAGGGTGTCCTGGGCGATCCCGCCGCGCTGCGCGTAGGCGTCGCCGCGACCGAAGTGGTGGATGGAGACCAGTCTGCAGCTCCTGCAGCAACAGGCTCTTGAGCGCACTGCAATCGACAGCGATCCACGCGCAGCCCAGATTCCGCACCATTCCGCTGAACCAGGAGGACGCTGAGCCATGACCCTTATACGTATGGGATGCCTCGCTGCATTCACTGTCTACGCATCGTGGGTCACCCCTGCGGAGTCAAGCAGCCCATCGGCGATGGAAGTCAGCGCGGGCCCCCACGACACGGGCCTTCCTGAGTTGCCTGGCGCTTCGGGCAGTCCTCGCGCTGGCGGGACCTACGAAGTGCTTCCCAAACAGCTATACCCGATTCTCCAGTACCTCAAGTGCGACATCAGCCAGCCGCGAGAAGTTCTTGTCCACCGGACTCTTGGGCTTGAGAAGCGTACGGATTACATGGTCACCGATCATCCTGGGTCCCGCTACCGCTATTGGCTGCGCACCTTCGCCGGCACAGGCGGAACTACGGGGTATCTGGTCGAGCTGCAAGGTTGCCTGGCCCACACGAAGGGCATGCGCGCTCTTGTCGCGAAGCCCGGCGAGGCACCGCACGACGTAACGGCCGCGATTCTGGCTGGAGGAGGCTATCCGGACAACAAGGCGATGCAGAAATACATCAGGCAAGGAGCGAGCAGGCTTTTCGCATTGACGGACCAACTGGACCGCGTGCCAACGGTACGCTGGGTGTCGGAAGTCGATCCGGACGAGCCGCTCAAGCGCGACCCGCGGCTCTATGACGGGCGGAGTCTCGTGCATGGTGCATTTCTGATATGGGCCAGCGACCACTTCGAGGTACGCCAGAAGGTGAAGCTGGCCCAGTGGCACTGCGGTGGTCGTGGCTATGTTCCGTGCAAGGATGATCCATTCGTGGAGTTGCCATGAGCGTTTGCAGCACATGGCTCCCTGTCCGCTTTCAGCCGCGCATGCGTGGTTGATCAGGCGGCGCCGCGCTCGCGGACCATGGGTCGGCCCCACCGGGAGCGAGCGGCAGCCCGTGAGCTGCCGCAGCGGATCAGCTGGCGACCTTGCCCCAGACCTGGAAGCCGGTCAGCCACAGGCCCAGCATGCTGCCGATGTTGGTCAGCATGAAGGTCAGCACGACGCGGGTGACGCGGTTGCGGTACCAGCCCTTCAGTGACTGCGCATCGTCGCGCAGCTTGAGGAAATCCTCGTAGGCCGGCTTGCGCAGGCGTGCTTCCACCAGCGCGGCGAAGGCGCCGGTCGGGATGCTCAAGCGGAACGGCTTGAACGGAGCCACCACGATCGCGGTGAGGATGCTCAGGGGATGGCTGCCCGCCAGCAGGCAACCTAGGCCGGCCAGGCCACCGGTGTACATCGCCCAGGTCGCCAGCAGCTCGGTACCCACGCCCAGTCCGCCTCGGTAGAAACCTACGCCGATGCCGGTCGCCACGATGGCCAGGATCGCCAGGGTGAACCAGGGGATATTGCGTTTCTTCGCCACCTCTTCCAGCTGCGCACGCAGCGGCACCGGGGCGTCGTTGTCGGTTTCCAGGTAAGTAGCCAAACCGGCCAGGTGGCCCGCACCGACGACCGCCAGTACTTCGCGCTGCGCAGGCGTCGCGCCCTGCAACGCGCGCTCCTCACGCAGGCGGGTGGCCATGTAGCGGTCGCGCTCGCCGATGATGGCGTCGTACAGTGCCGGGCTTTCCTTGGCGAACTCGCCGAAGCTGGACTCCAGCATGTCGCCCTGTTTCAGTTTTTCGATCTCGTCGCTGCCGACTTCGTCGGAGGAGAACAGGCCCGCGGCGAGCCCGGTCATCAGCTTGATCTTGCCGAAGAAACCCAACTGCGCCGAAGCGCGCTTGAACGTCAGTCCGACTTCGCGGTCGATCAGGTGCACCGGCAGGCCGCGCTCGCGTGAGAGCAGCACCGCACGCTTCAGCTCGGCGCCCGGTTCGATGCCCAGCTGCTCGGCCAGGCGACGCTGGTACGCCGACAGCGCCAGGTTGGCGGCGAACAAGGCCACGCGGCCCTTGCGGATCACTTCCACCAGGTCCAGCTTGGCCAGCGTGTCCGGCTCGGTCAGTGCCTGCAGGCGCTGCGGATCCAGCTCTACCGCCACCGCATCGAAGCGTCCGCTGTAGATCGCTTTTTCCACGGCTTCGACGCTGGCGTGGGAGACGTGCGCGGTGCCCAGCAGGGTGTAGCGCACACCATCGCGTTGCACGATGCGCACCGGTTGCCCGGCAAACACTACGTCACCGGCAGCGCCGCCGTCGGCCAAGGGGAGGGAATCAGTCATGCATTTACTCGTTTGTAGGTGCGCTGTCGGCGCCATCGCCCAGTGCGCGCTGCATCTGTACGGTGTCCAGCCAGCGGCCGTGCTTGCGCCCCAGGCCCTGGAAAACGCCGACCAGATGGAAGCCGAAGCGCTCGTGCAGTTTGATGGAAGCGGTATTGGTGGGTTCGCCGATGACCGCGACCATCTGCCGGTACCCACGTGACGTGCAGGCATCGATCAGTGCCTGCAACAACGTGGTACCGACGCGCTGGCCCTGGAAACGGGCATCGACGTAGACCGAGTTTTCCACCGTCCACTGGTAGGCGACGCGGGTGCGGTAGGTGTTGGCGTACGCATAGCCGGCGACCTCGCCGTCGATCTCGGCGACGAGGTACGGGAAGCCACGCGCCACGATGTCGTGCATCCGTCGCTGCATTTCTGCTGCGTCGGGTACGTCGTATTCGTAGGTATTGACGAAATCAGTGACTTCCACCGCGTAGATCGCGGTGATCGCGGCGATGTCAGACTCGCTGACATCGCGGATGAGCACGGCCATGGGCGCAGGTTCCAGCAGGGATCAGTCGATGTAGCGCTTCAGCAGGTCGCCGTACGCATCGATGCGGCGGTCGCGCAGGAACGGCCAGATGCGACGCACATGCTCGCTGCGCTGCAGGTCCACTTCGCACACGAGTACGGTCTCTTCACTGCCGGCCTCGGCGATGAACTCGCCCTGCGGGCCAAGCACGTGGCTGTTGCCCCAGAACCGGATGCCCGAGGCGCCCATCGGTGACGGCTCGTGGCCGACGCGGTTGCAGCTGAGCACCGGCACGCCGTTGGCCACGGCATGGCCGCGATGGCTGAGGATCCAGGCATCACGCTGACGGTTCTGCTCGTCCTGCTGGTCATCCGGGTCCCAGCCGATGGCGGTGGGGTAGAGCAGCAGTTCGGCGCCGGCAAGCGCCATCAGGCGCGCCGCTTCCGGGTACCACTGGTCCCAACACACCAGGACGCCAAGACGGCCGACCGAGGTGTCGATCGGCGTGAAACCGAGGTCACCCGGGGTGAAGTAGAACTTCTCGTAGAAACCCGGGTCGTCGGGGATGTGCATCTTGCGGTACTTGCCGAGCAGTCGGCCGTCCTTTTCGAACACCACGGCCGTGTTGTGGTACAGGCCCGCAGCACGACGCTCGAACAGCGAAGCCACGATGACCACGCCATGCTGCCTGGCAAGCGCGCCGATGCGCTCGGTGCTCGGGCCCGGAATCGGCTCGGCCAGGTCGAACTCATCGACGTTTTCGTGCTGGCAGAAGTACGCACCGTTGTGCAGTTCCTGCAGGAGGATCAGCTTCGCGCCCCTGGCGGCTGCCTCGGCCACGCGGGTTTCGATCACGGCGAGGTTGGCGGCGGCATCACCGTGGTTGCGCTCCTGGATCAGGGCGACGGTAAGGGGCTGGCGGGGGCTCATCCGGATGCAGTCCTGCAAGGGGAAAACATGCATGTTAGCGCGGATGGGGAAGGGGAGCGTGGCGGCGGCTGAATGAACGGTTCTTCTGACCTGCGGCCGGCCCAAGCGCGCGCAACGTCAACAGCAACGGCAGGAGCAACGGGTGCATTGCGGCGACGGGCGGGGCGGCGTGGGTTGGCGGGACACGCCGCAAGTACGTCCCTGCAGGCTGCTGTTCGGCTCCTGCCTCACAGTCTCCCGCCAACCC
>JAZBLM010000088.1:0-14909 GCA_037033225.1 Pseudomonadota bacterium | reverse complement strand
GTGGCCGTCACGACCGGGCCCGCGTTCTGGCGTGTACCACGCGCCAGCCGGTATATTGACCGGCATGAACAACGGGGCCTGCGGCGTCATGCGACCGCTCAAGTATCTCTCCCTCCTGTTGCTGGCCGTTGCCAGCAGCTCGGCGATGGCCCTGGGGCTGGGAGACATCCGTGTCCTGTCCCGGCCCGGCCAACCGCTGGTGGCCGAGATACCGGTGATCTCCTCCGATCCGGCCGAGCTGCAGAACCTGCGCGTCGGCCTGGCCTCGCCGGTCACCTTCGAGCGTGTCGGGCTGCAGCGACCGGCCGGCCTGGTCAGCGAGCTGCAGTTCGAATTGACCCGCAACGCGCAGGGCAGGGCCGTGGTGCGCGTCACCTCGGCATCGCCGGTGGACACGCCCGCGCTGGCGTTCCTGATCGAAGCAGACTGGGGACAGGGGCGGCTGGTACGCGAGTATTCGGCCTTGATGGAGGGGCCTGCCAGCGCGGTCGCCATGAGCGAGCCGGAGATCGTCGCGCCGGCCGGTGCCCTGTCCAACGCCATCGTGCGCGAAGTCGAGGCCGCCCCGGCCATGGAGGCGCCAGCGGTGACACCGGGCCCCGTCCCGGCCAGCGCGTCTGCAGCAGCCACGCCCGGCGCGTCACGGGCCAGCGCGGTGGCCGCAGGCGGGCAGCTGACCGTGCGCTCTGGACAGACCCTGTCTCAGATCGCGCAGGAGCTTGCGGGAAACCAGCAGATCAGTCGCGAGCGCGCGATGATCGCCCTGCTGCGCGCGAACCCGGAGGCCTTCATCCGCGGCAACATCAACCTGCTCAAGCAGGGCGCCGTATTGCGGATGCCCGATGCCACGACGTCGGCCGCCATAGACGACGGCCAGGCCGCCGCCATGGTGCGCGAGCATGCCGCGCAGTGGCGCCGGTCACGCACGCTTCCGCAACCGGCCGCCACCGACGCCGCCATGGCGTCGCCGACGCCAGCGAGCGTCGCGGCAACCGCACCGTCCGGCGCACGCCTTGAAATCGCTCCAGCCGTGGCGGCCGCCGCCACGGCCGGCTCAACCACCGGTACCGGTGATGGCAACGAGGGTGACATGCTCGGCAATGAACAGCTGCGTCAGGCAAGGGAGGACGTCGCCACCCGCGACGCAGAGATCGATGAACTCAAGCAGCGCGTGGCCGACCTCGAGAAACTCAAGGCACAGCAACAGGCGCTGGTGGCCTTGAAGGACACCGAGATCGCCGCCGCGCAGGCGCGCCTGGCGGATGCGCCACAACAGGCGTCCAGCGGCACGTGGGCCTGGCTGGGCGTGCCGGTGCTGCTGCTGGTGGCGGCAGGCATCTGGCTGTCGCGCCGGCGCAGGCCCTCGCCATTGCCACCGTTGCAGCACGATGACCATGACGATACGTCGCTGGCAGCCGCCCTGCCGACGGGCGCAGGCCTGGATGTGCTGGCCGAACGCGATGGCTGGCCGCACCACGCAGCCGCATCGTCGGACGCGGCGCACACGGCCGACGCTGCGGCCCCGGACGACGACCGGCCCGTGATGGAAGCCGCGCCGGCATCCAGCGCAACGCGGGATGAGCCGGTGGAACGCGTCCCGCATTTCGACCTCGAATCGTCACACGCCGCGCCTGGCGATCATGATCCGGTGCCTGCCTACGCCCGCGAGGCCGAACGGCAGGACGCCTTCCGCGGCGTCTTCGAGCTGCCTGCCAGTGACGTCGATCATCTTCCGCCACCGCCGGAGCAGGCCATTGCCGAGGGCGGCGACGCTTCGCTTGCGACGCCGCCTGAGCGACCAGGACCGACTGCCAGCACCTCCGGCCACGATCGCCTGGAACTGGCGATCGCCTACCTCGACCTGGGCGAAGCGCAGACCGCGCGCTCCCTGCTGGAAGACGTGGCCCGCAGCGATGACCCGCACCTGCAGGCCCAAGCGCGCGAGCTGCTGACGCGGCTGGACTGACATCCTTTTTCCGGACGGAGACCGAACATGCACCGCGACAATCGGATCGACTACGTCGAGTTCGCTTCGCACGACCCCGCGCTGAGCCGGGCGTTTTTCCAGGCCGTTTTCGGCTGGAGCTTCCAGGACTACGGCCCGGATTACACCGCCTTCGACGACGGCCGGCTGCAGGGGGGCTTCTTCCGTGGCCAGCCGGTGGCGGGCGAGGCGGGCGGCGCACCCCTGCTGGTGCTGTACGGCGAGCTGTTGCCGCCGGTCATGGGCGCTGTCGTTGAGGCGGGCGGCGAGATCCTCAAGGATGTTTTCTCCTTCCCCGGTGGCAGTCGTTTCCATTTCCGCGAACCCGGTGGCAACGTGCTCGCCGTGTGGTCCGAGCGCGATCCGGCCGGCTGAGCCGGCGTTCCCGTTTTCCGAGGTAGCAGCATGCGGTACGCCCTGGGCGTCGAATACGACGGCAGCGATTACAAAGGGTGGCAGAACCTGGGCGAGGCTGCGCCCAGCGTGCAGGCCAGTCTGGAAAGAGCCCTGTCCTCGGTTGCCGATGCTCCGGTGCAGGTCGTCTGCGCCGGACGTACCGATGCAGGGGTGCATGGCCAATGCCAGGTCGTCCACTTCGACACCGATGCAGTGCGCGACCCACGTGGCTGGATGCTCGGCACCACGACGCGCCTGCCGGGTTCGATCGCCGTGCGCTGGTGCACGCCGGTGGCCGACGACTTCCATGCGCGCTTCTCGGCACGCGCGCGACGCTACCGCTACCGTTTGTTGAACCGGACCATAAGGCCGGCGCTGCAGCGCCAGATGCTGAGCTGGGAGCGCCGCCCTCTGGATGCGGCGCTGATGCACCAGGCTGGCCAGGCGCTGCTGGGTGAAAATGATTTCAGCGCGTTCCGCAGCATCCAGTGCGAGGCGAGGCATGCACGTCGCGAGATGCAGTCGCTGCAGGTGATACGCCACGAGGACATCATCGAAGTTTCCGTGCAGGCCAATGCATTCCTTCATCACATGGTTCGCAATATCGTGGGATCGCTGATCATGGTCGGCAGCGGAGAGCGTCCAGTGGAATGGATCGGCGAGCTGCTGGCCGGTCGCGACCGCACCGTCGCCGGGCCCACCGCGCCGCCCCAAGGGCTGGTGTTCCTCGGTCCGTTGTACCCCGACAACTGGCACCTGCCTGCCGAGGTAACCCTATGAGCCGCTCTTACTACCGCACCCGCATCAAGTTCTGTGGCATGACCCGTGCGGGCGATGTCCGCCTGGCCGGCGAACTCGGCGTGGACGCGGTGGGCTTCATCTTCGCCCGCGAAAGCAAGCGTCGCGTTGCACCGGCCGAGGCGCGCGCCATGCGCCAGGCCATCGCTCCCATGGTCGACGTGGTGGCCCTGTTCCGGGACAACACCCGGGAAGAAGTCCGTGAAGTCCTGCGCACGGTTCGTCCCACGCTGCTGCAGTTCCATGGTGAGGAAGACGAAGGCTTCTGCCGTGGCTTCAACATGCCCTATCTCAAGGCCATCTCGATGGGAGGACGCGAGGAGGTCAACGCGCGTACGCTGCAGCTGCGCTATCCCAGCGCGGCCGGCTTCCTGTTCGACAGCCATGCGCCCGGCGGCGGTGGCGGGACCGGAGTCTCCTTCGACTGGACGCGTATCCCCAGCGGCCTGCATCGGCCGTTCCTGCTCGCGGGTGGACTCACCCCGGACAACATCTACGACGCCGCGCTGGCCACGCTGCCGTGGGGCGTGGATGTCTCCAGTGGCATCGAAGCAGAGCCGGGCATCAAGGACGGCTACCTGATGCGCAGGTTTGTCGAGGAAGTGCGTCGCGCCGACTGCGCTGCGCTCGACTGACGATCAGCAGCGCGCGACCGCACGTTCTTGCTGCGCCCCGCCGGCGCGGTCATTGGTCAGTTCCGATCGCAGCCACTCCGCCAGCGCGGTGACCCGCGCATCGTCCGGCCCCTGGCGACGCGCCAGTACCCAGTTTCCCGCAGTGGCGACGAACCCCCAGGGTGCGACGAGGCGCCCGCCGGCGATGTCTTCGGCCACCAGTGGCTCGGGCGCGATCGCCACGCCGAGCCCCGCAACGGCCGCTTCCAGCAGGTAATACAGGTGTTCGAACGATTGCCCAAGCGTGAGCGCGGAGACGGGGAGGCCCTGCGCGGCGGCCCAGGCCGGCCATGCCTGGGGCCGCGACGCGGTGTGCAGCACTGACTGCGACAGCAGCGCCGCAGCGGGCTGGTCGCGCAACGCGGCCGCGTCGGCAAACACGGGCGAGAGAACCGGTCCGACGCGTTCCACGGCAAGCTCGATCACGTCCCAGTCCGCGGGCCAGGGCGGTTCGGCCAGCAACAACACCGCGTCCAGCGCCGCCTGGGCCTCGCTGAACTCGCCGTCCAGCGCCGACCAGTGCACGGTCAGCGTCGGCAGGGCAGCCTGCAGGCGCGGCAAGCGGGGAATCATCCAGCGGGCAAGCACGCTGCTGCTGCAGCCGAGGACCAGTGCGTCGTGCAGGGCCGGCCGGCGCAGGTCCCGCACCGCATCGTGCAGGCGACCGAACGCGTCCCGGCATGCCAAGTGGAGGACTTCACCTGCCGCGGTGGGGCGCAGTCCGCGGCCATCGCGCTGGAACAGCGGCATGCCCAGCTCGGCCTCCAGCAGTTTGATCTGGCGGCTGACGGCACCATGGGTCACATGCAGCGCCTGCGCCGCGCGGCCAACGCCGCCCAGCCGCGCGGTCGCTTCAAATGCACGAAGCGCGTTGAGAGAGGGGAGCCCGCGTTGAGTCATGTGAGAAATACTGACATGACGTGTTGAATAAGTCGATTTTCCAGCGGCCACCCGTGCGTTAATGTGAAGCTCTACCCGCACCACGGTTGCCCCCATGTCCTCCGATCCGATCACCGATTTCCACGCCTATCCGGATGCCAGCGGCCATTTCGGCCGCTATGGCGGCAGCTTCGTCGCAGAAACGCTGGTCGGGCCGCTGCAGGAGCTGGCCGCTGCCTATGATCAGGCCCGTCGGGATCCTGCGTTCATCGCCGAATACGACCACGATCTGGCCCATTACGTCGGACGCCCCAGTCCGATCTATCACGCCCGTCGGCTGAGCGATCAGGTAGGCGGAGCACAGATCCTCCTCAAGCGCGAAGACCTGAACCACACCGGTGCGCACAAGATCAACAACACCATCGGCCAGGCATTGCTTGCCGCGCGCATGGGCAAGAAACGCATCATCGCCGAGACCGGCGCCGGCCAGCACGGGGTGGCGTCGGCGACCGTGGCGGCGCGGCTCGGCCTGGAGTGCGTGGTCTACATGGGCGCCACCGACATCGAACGGCAGAAGATCAACGTCTATCGGATGAAGCTGCTTGGCGCTACGGTGGTGCCGGTGACATCCGGGTCCGCCACGCTGAAAGATGCCCTCAACGAGGCGATGCGCGACTGGGTGACCAACGTCAAGGACACGTTCTACATCATCGGCACGGTGGCGGGCCCCGACCCCTATCCGCGCATGGTGCGTGATTTCAATGCCATCGTCGGCCGTGAAGCGCGTGCGCAGATGCTGCAGGAATACGCTCGCCTGCCGGATGCGATCACCGCCTGCGTGGGCGGTGGCAGCAATGCGATCGGCCTGTTCCATGCATTCCTCAACGACCCCGGCGTTCAGATCTTCGGTGCCGAAGCGGCGGGCGACGGCATCGACACCGGTCGCCATGCTGCATCGATCGCGGCGGGTCGTCCGGGCGTGCTGCATGGAAACCGCACCTACGTGCTGTGCGATGACGATGGACAGATCATCGAGACGCATTCGGTGTCGGCGGGACTGGACTACCCGGGCGTAGGTCCGGAACACGCGTTCCTGGCCGACAGCGGCCGCGCTACCTATCTCGGCATCACCGACGACGAGGCGCTGCAGGCGTTCCACCTGCTGTCACGCACCGAGGGCATCCTGGCTGCGCTGGAATCCAGCCATGCCCTGGCGCAGGCGATCAAGCTGGCGCGCGAGCGTCCGCGCGACCAGCTGGTGCTGTGCAACCTGTCCGGCCGCGGCGACAAGGACGTGCACACCATCGCGGCGCGCGAAGGCATGGTGCTGTGATGCGTGCCCTGCAGCGCGGGTTCCATGAAGCTGTCGACCTGATCCAAGGATGTGCCTGAGATGCCCGTTTCCCGACTCGATACCCGTTTCCAGCAACTGCGTTCGCGTCAGCGCAAGGCGCTGATCCCGTTTCTTACCGCCGGTGATCCCTCGCTGGAGGCGACGGTGCCGGTGATGCACGCCCTGGTCGGTGCCGGCGCCGACGTGATCGAACTCGGCGTGCCGTTCTCCGATCCGATGGCCGATGGCCCGACCATCCAGCGCAGTTCCGAGCGCGCCCTGTCACGCGGTGCCGGACTGCGCTACGTGCTTCAGGCGGTGGCCGCGTTCCGTGCTTCGGACGTCGATACGCCGGTGGTGCTGATGGGATACCTGAATCCGGTGGAGATCCATGGTTACGCCCGCTTTGCGCGCGACGCGGTGGCCGCAGGCGTGGACGGCATCCTGCTGGTCGATCTGCCGCCCGAAGAGGCGGTCGAGGCGATCGAAGCCTTCGACGCCGAAGGCCTCGCGCTGGTGCTGCTGGCCTCGCCGACCACCAGCGACAAGCGGGCCGACACACTGCTTGCGTTGGCCAAGGGCTATCTCTATTACGTCAGTTTCGCCGGCGTTACCGGTGCGTCCGACCTGCTGGACCACGATGCCGCAGGCGCACGCCTGCAGGGGCTGCGTGCGCGGGCCAGCGTGCCGGTCGTGGCGGGCTTCGGCATCCGTGACGCCGCCAGCGCCGCCGCCATGGCCCGCCAGGCCGACGGCGTGGTGGTGGGCAGCGCACTGGTCGCCGTACTCGCCGAGGCGTCCACGACGGAGGCCGCAGTGCAGGCCGCAGGCACGTTCCTGGCGCCGTTGCGACGCGCACTGGACGCGGGCTGAGACCGGCGCGGGCAGAGGCGGCGTCTCAGGCCGTCCGTCGCTGCCCTGGACCGCCGCGGCCGCCACCTGCGGGCGGCCGGGAGCCGCTTCGTACACGCGCAGCAGCGACCGTTAGGGATCGGCAAACGTACGCTGCAGCACGGTTTCGGCGCACAGCGGGCTGCCGGCCGGGGGTGCACGAGGGGGGAAGGGCTGAGCTAGACTGTCGGCCTTTGCGGCCTTCGGGCCGCCCTGAACGGAAGTAGCAACCCGCATGAGTTGGCTCAGCAAGTTGATGCCGTCGGGCATCCGCACCGACAACGTCCCCAGCAAGAAGCGCAGCGTGCCGGAAGGTCTCTGGGAAAAGTGCAGCAGCTGCGGCAGCGCGCTTTATGGCCCGGAGCTGGCAGCCAACCTGGAGGTGTGCCCCAAATGCGGCCACCACATGGCGATCCGCGCGCGTGCACGCCTGGCCTCGGTATTCGATACGGACAGCACCACCGAAATCGCGGCACGCCTGGGTCCCAATGATCTGCTCAAGTTCAAGGATCAGAAGAAGTATGCCGAGCGGATCAAGATCGCGCAGAAGAACACCGGCGAATACGACGCGCTGATCGCCATGCGCGGCCTGCTGAAGGGGCGCCCGCTGGTCGCTGCCTCGTTTGATTTCGCCTTCATGGGCGGTTCCATGGGCTCGGTGGTCGGCGAGCGCTTCGCGCTGGCAGCCGAAACCGCGCTGGAGATCGGCGCGCCGTACGTCTGCTTCTCCGCCAGCGGCGGCGCGCGCATGCAGGAAGGCCTGTTCTCGCTGATGCAGATGGCCAAGACCTCCGCCGCGCTGGGCAAACTGCGTGCGGCGGGCCTGCCGTACATCTCCGTGCTGACCCATCCCACGACCGGTGGCGTGTCGGCGTCCTTTGCGATGCTGGGCGACATCAACATCGCCGAACCGCAGGCGCTGATCGGCTTCGCCGGTCCGCGTGTGATCGAACAGACAGTGCGCGAAAAGCTGCCGGAAGGCTTCCAGCGCTCGGAGTTCCTGCTGGAGCACGGTGCGATCGACCAGATCTGCGACCGTCGCGAACTGCGGGACCGGTTGGCCGAGCTGCTGGCGATGCTGCGCCGCGAACCCGTGCCGGTGGACGCCTGATGGGCGCGCGCAGGTACTTCGGCACCGATGGCATCCGCGGCAGGGTCGGCCAGGGCGTGATATCGGCGGACTTCGTGTTGCGCCTGGGCAACGCCTTCGGACGCGTCCTGCTCGCCCAGCAGGGTGACAGCAGCCGTCGCCCGATCGTGGTGATCGGCAAGGACACGCGCATTTCCGGCTACATGTTCGAGGCGGCGCTGGAGGCGGGTCTGGTCGCGGCAGGCGTCGATGTGCAGCTGCTGGGCCCTATGCCCACCCCGGCGGTCGCATTCCTGACCCGGACCCTGGGCGCCGACGCCGGCATCGTGATCAGTGCCTCGCACAATCCGCATTACGACAACGGCATCAAGTTCTTTTCCGCGCAGGGCGAAAAGCTCGACGACGCCACCGAACTGGCGCTTGAAGCCGGCATCGATGAGCCGTTCACCACGGCGGAGTCCGAGCAGCTTGGCAAGGCCATGCGTGCGCGCGAAGCCATCGGCCGCTATATCGAGTTCTGCAAGGCCAGCGTGCCGCGCAGCTTCGACCTGCGCGGCATCCGCCTGGTGCTGGACTGCGCGCATGGGGCGACCTACCACATCGCGCCGCTGCTGTTCCGCGAGCTGGGTGCCGAGGTGGTCGCCATCGGCGCATCGCCGGATGGCGTCAACATCAATGCGGGTGTCGGCTCGACCCATATCGACAACCTCGCAGCCAAGGTCCGTGAAGCCGGCGCCGATCTCGGCATCGCCTTCGATGGCGACGGTGATCGCGTGCTGATGGCCGATGACCACGGCAACCCGGTAGACGGTGACGATCTGCTGTTCATCCTGGCCCGCGCCTGGCAGGCCAACGGCCGCCTGCGCGGCCCGGTCGTGGGCACCTTGATGACCAATTTTGGTCTGGAGCAGGCGTTGCAGACCCTGCAGATTCCGTTCCTGCGCAGCAACGTCGGCGACCGCTACGTGCACCAGGCGCTGGTGGAACAGGGCGGCGTGCTCGGTGGCGAAGCGTCGGGGCATCTGCTGTGCCTTGATCGCGCCACCACCGGAGATGCCATCGTCAGCGCATTGCAGGTGCTCGTCGAGCTGCGCCGCGCCGGACTGAGCCTGCGCGAAGCCCTGCAGCCGCTGAAGCGGGTGCCGCAGAAGACGGTCAACGTGCGGCTTGGCAATGTATCGGCCAAGGCCACCGTGCAGGCGGCAGGCGTACAGGAGGCGCTGGCGCTGGCGCAGCAGGCGGTCGCGGGTCGTGGCCGGGCCTTCCTGCGTCCATCCGGGACCGAGCCGGTGGTCCGGGTGACCGTCGAGGCCGACGAAGCGGGTCTGATGCAGGCCACGCTGGACCGCCTTTCCGAGGCGGTGAAAGCGGCCGCAGCCTGAAACCGCGTTGGCTGCGGGTGCCGCGGTTCCGTCGCCGCGCTATCGACGACGGAACCGGGTCAGCTTGTCCCAGGCCCCCCGCACGCCGGCCGCATCCCCGGCCTGCACCTGAAGCGGCAGGTAGTCCGCACCCAGCGCTGATGCATTGCCGAAGCGGTCGAACACGTAGGTGGTGCCGTCGCGCCGGATGCCGCGCTGCGACCAGCTCTCAACCAGCAGCGCACGCGAGCCTGCAGGCGCCGGTGCCAGCAGATCGTGCCCGGTGCTGAAATCGCCGACCGGGTTTTCGCAACCCAGCGCGTGGCGCATCACGGTCGGCACGAAGTCCTCGTGCGAACTGATCCGCGTGTCGCGCACTGCGTCCCGGCCGGGCCAGTGCAGCACGAACGGTACGTGCAGCTGATAGTCGGAGAAGTTGCCGTTGTGGCCCCAGTAGTTGAGGCCGAGGTCGTTGAATTCCTCCGCATGGTCGCCGGTCACCAGCACGATGGTGTTGTCACCCATCCCCGCCTCGCTGACGGTCTGCAGCAGCTGACCGACCAGGCTGTCGGCGTAATGCACGGACGTGCGATAGCGGTTGCGCTCGGGGGTGGGGTCATGTTCGTTGTCGAACGCCAGGAAATCGATGTCCGTGGCCATCGGCTCGTCCAGCGCAGGGTAACCGTCCGGGAGGTGGTAGGGCGCATGGGTCGCGTCCAGGAACGCGAAGCCGAACCACGGCGTACTGCGCGGCGTTGCTCGGATTTCGGCCTGGAGCGTCTCGATCACGTGGCGGTCGCGCGCGGCCACATCCAGTGAGGAGGGTGCTGTCTGCAGCAGGCTTCGCACGTCGGCGAACGCAGTGCGGTCGAACTCCGGGCTGTACAGCGGAGCGCTGCCATGGAGGTACATCGCATAACCCTGCTGGCCCAGCACCTGGAACATCAGCGCACCCCGTTGTTCGGCCAGCATCGGCTCCCAGTAACCCCCCGGCAGTCCGTAAAGCAGTCCGAACAGTCCGAAGCGGGTCGCGTTGCCGGTGCTGTAATGGCGGGAGAACACCCGGGACCGCGCGGCCAGCGCCATGGCATGCGGCATCGTGCGCGCATCAAGTGCGTCGGCGCGCAGCGATTCCAGTACCACCACCAATACGTTGGGGCGATGCGCGCTCTGGCAGCGCAGCGGAGCCAGCGGATACGCCAGTTCGCTCAGTCCTGGATCGGGCAGCGCCGCCGTGCGCTCGATGACAGGAACGCCGAGCGCGCGCATCTGGCGCTTGGCGGTGATCGGCTGGGCCCAGGGCAGGTACGCCCACTGACTGACCACCGCGCGTTCGCCGCGCGCATCGTAGTAGGCGGTCGCGCCCTGCCCGAGCAGCATCAGCAGGGCGGCCAGCGACCAGCCTGCCAGGACCTGCCTGCGGCCGGTGCGGATCGGCAGCAGGCGCCAGCATGCCCAGGCCAGCAAGGCCTGCGCGGCGAATACCGCCAGGACAAGTCCGGCCACCTGGAACAGGCTGCTCCACGACAGACTGACCTGGTCCTGCAGGGCGCCGCCGAATACCATGTTGAGGACCATGGCGTTGAGGTGGAAGCGATACAGCGCGAAAACCTTTGCGTCCAGCAGCAGCAGGCAAAGCCACAGCCCCTGCATCAGGACCGCGGTGATCGTGAGCGTTCGCGTGCTGCGCGGCCAGAGGCCGGCCAGCAGTGCCGGCAGCATCGCCAGCGCACCCAGCGCAAGGAAGTGGCCCGGCACGGCGACGGCCAGGTACAGCCTGCCCACGGTGCCGCCGGGATTGGACGCCCAAGGGATATTGGTGGCGGTAATCCCGATTGCCAGCAGCGCTGAGACGGTCGTCAACAGGCTGGCCCAGGCCAGGCGCTGCCACCGCGAGCGGGGCAGGGATGAAGCGGGGCATGAATCCATTGCGGAGTGTCTTGGGCAGGCGGCGGAACGGCAGATGTCAATGCGCCGTGAAGGCGCGCATTGTATCGGTTTGTAACGTCGGCGCGTCGAGCCGATGCAGCCGCGCGATGCTCAAGCTGCCGCATCAGCGGCAGGCGGGCGCGTTCGATCAGGGGCCGGGCTGGAGGCCCCGTCGACGTGCCTTGAAGCGGTTGAATACCGGCGCAAGCGCGGGATGGTAGCTGCAGGCAATGCGACGGCGCAGCCACGAAGCCGGGCGGTCGCGGATGGCGAACCGGTAGATGTGCTTCGGGTCGCCGCCGATCAGGTTGCGACCGAACGGATGCGTGGTGTGGAGGTAGCGGAAACCGTGGGACCGGGCAATCTCCACATGATCGGCATCGAAGTCGCCGTAAGGCCAGCACAGGCTGTCCGACGCGCTGCCCAGTTCCTGCTCGAGCGTGGTACGCGATTGCGCCAGGTCAGCGTCCAGACCGGCGCAGCGCTGGCTTCGGCTGAGGTCAGCGCGCTGCAGCCAGCGCGTGTGCGAGTGCGTATGGCAGTGAACCTCGAAGGTGCCGGTGGCGATGGCGGCCCGGGCTTCGTCCCAGCGCATCATCACCTCGTCCGTTCGACCGTGCTGGAAGATCGCACGCTCGCATCCGCGATGGTCCGGCGTGGCAGGCAGGTCCACGCCGGACTGGCCAGCGTGCGGACGTACGGGACCCTGGCCCATCCAGCCGGTGACGACGAAGACCACCGCGTGCATGCCATGCGCCTGCAGGATCGGATGGGCATGGACCCAGTTGTCCAGGTAGCCGTCGTCGAAGGTGATGACGATGGACTTGCGGGGAACCGGCTCGCCGGCAAGGAAGCCGGCGTACTGTTGCAGGGTCAGCGAGGTCCAGCCATCGTGGGCCAGCCAGGCGATCTGGCTCTCGAAGTTCGCTGGCGAGACCGTGATCATCCCCGGCGATGGACTGACATGATGGTGCATGAGCACCGGAACACTGTGCGCCTTACGCATGCCCCAGTTCCGCCATCCACTGGTAGTAGCAGGCTTCCGTCGCGCGACAGTGTCCCGCAGGACTGAAGCGCTCGTCGCTGCGTACCCAACGCCAGCCGGCTTCGCCCATCTGCCTGCGCAGGGCCGGTTGCTCGACCAGCTCCTGCAGCGCAGCGGTCAGTGCGGCCTGGTCGCCCTGTTCCACCAGCACGGCGTTGCGGCCTTCGCGCACCATCTCTGGGACGCCGCCGACACGCGTGGCGACGATGGGCACGCCCACGAACGCCGCTTCCAGGAATACCGTCCCGGCGGCTTCCTTGTGCGTGGCCAGCGCAAACATATCCAGCCCGGCCATCAGTCGTTGAGCATCAGGGCGGTGGCCGAGCAGGTGTACCTGTCGATCGAGTCCCAGTGCCGCGCGCGCGGCGCGCAGTTCGGTCATGACCGGCTCGCCATCTCCCACGACGACCAGGTGCAGCGAGGGATGCGTCCTGCACAGCGGCGCGATCGCCTGCAGCAGATCCATATGCCCTTTGGGCCGACGGAGGACGGCGACGCAGCCGACGACGGTGTCGTCCGGGCCGAATCCAAGTTCTTTCCTCACCTGCGCGCGGGTTTCCTGCAGGCATTGCCAGGGATCGGGCTTCTGCACGCCATGCCACTGTGGCGGGATTGCGATGGGCGGCACCACGCCGATGCGCTGCCCGCTGATGCCGCGTTCGATCAGCAGCGTCCTGACGAACGCGCTCACGGTAAGCACTCGGTGAGGCAGGCCGGTATAGGTCAGCAACGAGTTCACCGGGCTCATCAGGTGGCGCGAGCGGATCACCAGCGGCGCACGCGCCAGGCGGGCGCCGGCCGCGGCAATCAGCGCGTCACGACGACTCGTCGTGTTCACCACGTCGTAGCGCTGGGCCCGGACCAGCCGCGCGACCGCGCCGATACCACGCAGCAGGCGCGCCAGTCCGCCCATGCGCAGCCGGTGCACCCTGAAGCCGTTCGCCTGCGCCAGGTCTCCCAGCCGGGCACCGGGCTGGCACAACAGCGAGATGTCGTGACCGCGTGCGCGCATGGCCGTCATGTGGCGGAAGATGTAGATCTCCTGGCCGCCAAGGCCCATTGCGGCTTCAGTGTGCAGGATACGAAGCGGACGTTGCATGTGGCGGAGCTCCAGTGATGGCATTCGCGCGGGGAAGCCCGGCAGCAAGCGTGCCGTGGCATGGGCGGGAACCCGGCTGGTGACCGGCCCGCCGGGTTGCATCAGGGTCGGTTCCGACACGCGGCGGCAGAATCGGACCGGTCCTGAATTTCGCGAGCGGAGTGATCGCGTCGAATCCGACAGCTGTTCTGCGATGGGGCTCATCCACCGGCTTGGCACACTCCAGCGGTGGCGGCGCGGCCCGTGGCGCGCCCGGCCTGATCTGTCACAATGGATGCACGGAAAGCAGGCCCGCTGCGGGCCCTCTCCGCTGTCCAGACCCACGACCAACCAGGTACCGCTGTGAGCCAGATCCCCACCCTCGATATCACCCGCTTTGACAGTGACCGGGACGCCTTCGTGGCCGAGCTCGGTGCCGCGTATCGTCAGTGGGGCTTCGCCGGCATCCGCAATCACGGCATCCCCCAGGCGGACATCGACGCCGCCTATGACGTCTTCAAGGCGTTCTTCGCACTGCCCGACGAGGTGAAGCGTCGCTATCACGTGGCAGGCGGCGGCGGTGCGCGCGGGTATACCCAGTTCGGCGTGGAAACCGCCAAGGGATCGAGCCACTTCGACCTGAAGGAGTTCTGGCACATCGGGCGCGAGATTCCCGATGACTCGCCGTACCGTGAGGTGATGCCGCCGAACCTGTGGCCCACCGAGGTGGCGGGTTTCCGTGAGCGCGGCTATGCGCTGTACGAAGCGCTCGACCAGCTGGGTTCGCGGGTCCTGTCGGCGCTGGCGCTGCATATCGGTCTGCCGGAGGATTTCTTCGCCGACAAGACCAACAACGGCAATTCGATCCTGCGGCCGATCCACTATCCGCCGATCACCACCGATGACATTCCGAATGTCCGCGCCGGTGCGCACGGGGATATCAATTTCATCACGCTGCTTGTGGGCGCCAGCGCGGCCGGCCTGGAAGTGCAGTCGCACGATGGCACGTGGGTGCCGTTCACGTCGGACGCGGACACCATCGTGGTGAACATCGGCGACATGCTGCAGCGCCTGACCAACCATGTATATCCGTCCACGATCCACCGCGTGGTCAACCCGCCGGGCGAGCTGGCACGCCAGCCGCGTTACTCGGTCCCGTTCTTCCTGCACCCGAATCCGGACTATCTGATCGACGTGCTGCCGTCGTGCATCTCGGCGGAGAACCCGAGCCGTTATCCGGAGCCGATCACCGCCCACGGTTTCCTGGAAGAGCGCCTGCGCGAGATCAAGCTGAAGTAACGGGTGTCCGGCCTGCGGCCGTGCTTCGAACCCAGGGCAACGGCAACAGCAACAGCAACAGCTGCAAGGCTGCGGGTTGGTGGGGCGGGATGGGCTGGCGGGGTACGGCAGAAGCCGCTCCTGCGGGCCTCGTTTCGCGCCATCCATGGCGC